>FR891088.1 GCA_000433515.1 Candidatus Colimorpha enterica
TAATTATTGCGGTAAGCAGTGCGATCAGAATAACAAGGAGAACAATTATCAGGTTGATGGCTTTTCTCATTTGCATGGCAGTGATTCCTTTCCGGTTTGTGATTCCCCGGCTTGCGGGCTTACTTACTTTTTATGAAATTCCGGATCCCGGCGGCGATCCCGTCCGCCTCCTTTGACAGCCAGCTTTCGTCAAGGAGTCTTTCCGCATCGCCGCGGTTAGAGACGAAGAGGGTTTCAAGCAGCACCGACGGGGCTTTTGTGTACTTTATGACCCAGAATGCGTTTTCGTATTTCATCGGGTACAGCTTCGGCGCGAAATCGTGAACTTCTCCGATGCCGTCGGATATCGATTTAGCAAGTCCGTAGCTGTACGGCGAGACCTCCGGGCAGAAATAGATCCGCGAGCCGCTTACCGACGGGTCGGTAAAGGAATTGCAGTGGATGCTGACGTACAGGTCGGTTTCCGGGTCGGCATTTGCTTCCTCGGAGCGTTTCTGATAGGGATAATCCCCCTTTTCCGACGGCTCGGTGTTTTCGTCCCATGTGTATACGACGGTCATTCCGTATTTCTCAAGCCGGTCGCCGACAAGGCGGGCAAGGCGGCAGTTTATATCGCTTTCCGTGACATCGCCGAGAAATCCGGAGGTTGCTCCGGGATCGCTTCCGCCGTGACCGGGGTCGATGCGGATGACTGTCTTTCCGTCGGTGTCGGGATAACTCAGGTACTTCCGGTATCTTAGCCCGGAAACCGCACCCGATGCCGCCCGGACTGCCGCTTTCAGCTGAGGTCTGAAAACGGTAAGCCCCAGCACCGCAAAAGCCGCGGCTGCCGCGGTTATCACGGCGGCTGTAATCATTCTGTTTTTTCTGACGCTTTTTTTCATGGTTTTGTTCCGTCGGGTCGGGAAATTCCGGGAGTTTTTCGCGGCGCTGTCCCGCAGCCGCGTGCCTGCCGGACTTTATTCCGGAGAAAAAAACAGGCTCTTCGCCTCCGGCAAATAAATCCGGATCAATTCATACAGTCATATTATAACATACGGCTGTCTTTTATTCAATAGGAACTCCGGTTTTTCGGCACGGTACAATATGCACAAGGCTGCGGAACAGCAGCATTCCGCAGCCTTTCAATCGTACAGACCTCAGCCGATAGGTTCAAAGTCCGCGGCTCCGTGCTTGCACAGCGGACAGATGAAATCCTCCGGCAGCACTTCGCCCTCATATACATATCCGCACACCTTGCAGACATACCCCTTCCTGCCCTCGGTCTGAGGCTTCGGCTTGACATACTTCTGATAATAGGAATAAGTCATGGTCTCCCTGTCCGAGATGACCCGTGCCTCGGTGATCTCACAGATAAACATACCATGAGTGTCAAGGTCAACATACTGCACCACCTTCAGCGACATGAACGAGTTGATATATTTCGGCAGAAAGATCAGCCCGTTGTCGCTGCGAAGAGGCTCGCAGGACGCGAATTTATCCACCGTCCTGCCGCTTTGGAAGCCGAAGGTTTCAAAAACCGAAAAAGGCGCGTCGGTGCTGAGACAGTTGACGTTCATAATGCCGGTCTGTCTGATTATGTGATGAGAGTAGTTTTCTTTGTTGATCGTTACGGCAATACGGTTTGGCGTGCTCGTGACCTGAGACACGGTATTGACAATAAGACCGTTATCCTTTTTGCCGTCATTCGAAGTGACGACATACAGCCCGTAACCGAGATTGAAGAGAGCCGACAGATCGTTTTTGTTCGCGGTTTCATCCTGCCTCGCCAGATACTCACGGCACAGCTCCTCCGCAAGAGCGTCGATCTGTTTAATGCTTTCTTCATCCGGGGCGGAGAGCAGTCTTACCGCGGTTGCGGCAAAGGTAATGTCCGCAGATTTTTCAAGCATCCCGCGCATGACCTTGGCGGCAAGCGGCGCCCATGAGCCGTTCTCGATCAGGGCAACCGTGCGCTTCTGATAATTCCGCTCGGTCAGAGCCTCAATAAAATGCCGCATCGGCGGGAATATGTCGGCATTGTAGGTAGTGGTTGCAAGGACCAGCTTCCCGTAGCGGAAGGCATCGGCAACGGCGGCGGACATATCGCAGCGCGAAAGGTCGTACACCGCAATATCCGGGCATCCGTTTGCGCGCAGTCTCAAAACAAGCCGTTCAACCGCCTTTTTTGTATTTCCGTAAACGGAGGTGTATGCAACAACGATGCCGTCGGCTTCGACAGCGTAAGACGACCATGTGTTGTACAGGTTAAGATAATAACCGAGGTTCTCGCTCAATACCGGGCCGTGCAGAGGGCAGATAACGCGTATATCCAGAGCCGCCGCCTTTTTCAGCAGCGCCTGAACCTGTCTGCCGTACTTGCCGACGATGCCGATATAATACCGTCTTGCCTCGTCCGCCCAATCTTCTTTTGCATCGGATGCACCGAACTTACCGAACGCGTCGGCAGAGAAGAGTATTTTTTCCGTCGACTCATAGCTGACGATGACCTCCGGCCAGTGCACCATGGGAGCCGCAACAAAATGCAGGGTGTGTGTTCCCAGCGGAAGGGTGTCTCCGTCGGACACGGTTATTCCGTTTTCCGAAAAATCCTTTCCGAAAAACTGACGCATCATGGAAAATGCCTTTGACGTTGCCACAATGGCGGTATCGGGGTAGTTTTTCCTGAATACCGCTATACTTGCCGAGTGATCCGGTTCCATGTGCTGAACCACCAGATAATCCGGCTTTCTGCCGCCGAGAACCGCCTCCAGGTTGTCAAGCCACTCATGCGTAAAGGCGGCGTCCACGGTATCCATTACGGCAATTTTCCTGTCCGTAATGACATAGGAATTATAGGTCACGCCGTTCGGCACGGCATACTGACTTTCAAAAAGATCGATCCTGCGGTCGTTTACTCCGATGCAGTGAATATTTCCGGACATCATTCCTGTTCCCTCCGTTACTCGGTTTCCTTGTCAAATCCGTCCCTGCCTACTCCGCAGAGAGGGCACACGAAATCCTCGGGGATGTTTTCCCACGCCGTTCCGGGCGCTATTCCCTCTTCCGGGCAGCCGGCATCCTCGTCATACACAAATCCGCATACATTGCAAATGTACTTCATTATTTTTTCTTCCTTTCAGATAATTATTCAGGCGGTATTTCACCGCGTACCGAATTCCTTTGTTTCCTTTTTCCGCCCGCCGCCCGGAGCAATGACGCTGTAGGCAAGGGCTGCCGTGTCTTCATTCCGGCATTCCGGACAGATCCCCTCGAAAATCAGACGGTGCCGGATAATCTTATAGCCGGACAGTTTTGCCGTTTCCTCATCCAGATACGGTTTGTACGGGTGCGGCGCATCGGTCACCTTTCTGCACCTTACGCAGAATATATGACAGTGCAGATCGGTGCGCAGGTCGTATCTGTCGGCACCCGGTACACGCACGTGGCTGATCAGCCCCTCCCCGCAAAGCAGGTTCAGATTGCGGTATACCGTTCCGTGGCTGATTTTCGGATCCTGCTTATGCACATCGTTGAAAATCATGTCAGCTGTCGGGTGATCACTCCTTGCCAGTACCGCGCCGAGGACAAACTGACGCTGCTTTGTTTCTCTTCTGACCATTTTTATTCAGCCTGTTTTCCTCCCTTTCGGCTTGTTATCAGGATATGTTCCTTATAATATTATATCCGGAAGTCACCCGGATGTCAATAACTCCGATGCGATATCAGGACAGATTCTCAATAAAAAAACAGTATTCTTTTCCCGGCAGAAAAGGATTCCGTATCCGACGGGCAGCCGCCCCGAAAAAAAGTGACAAAGGCCGGCGGGAGCGCATCAGAAATACCGGGCTCCCCGCCGGCATTTGCGATGTGGCTGAAAACCCGGTGTTTTTATTTTATCGTCTCGCTGTTGTTGATGACCGATGCGGAGTAAAGGAACAGCGCATCGTCCGCTTTCGTGAAGTCAATCAGCTTTCCGAGAGAGGATGGCGAGATATAGCGGATATCGACAAGCGTTATTTCGGAATAGCCCGCAGCAAGAAGCGGCGCTATACTGCTGCCGAACGAATCCCGGAAAACGATGAGCCGGCGTTCTTTTGCGGCATTCGGATTTGTGATCCTGATGATCGAGCGCGCGCCGCCGAGGAACATTTCATAAGGACCGCGTCCGGCGGCGGCATCGAGATCGTAAACCGGGATGTCGGACGATGTTTCGGCATTATACACCTTAAGCCCCCGAATCACGGCGTTGTCGAGATAGAAAAGGCTCTCCGGTGCGTGCGGCAGGGCTGACTGACCGTAATAGACGCCGTAAAACCGTCTGCCGGTATCGTGTATTTCACACTTTCCGATCCGCTCCGCTCCCATTTGCGACGCAATTTCATCGGCGACCTTCGTTATTCTTTCCTGACGCCAGTGCGAATCGGTATAATAGAAATCATCCGCCGACAGAAGTCCGGAAATGTCAATATACTTTGCCTCCGGGAATCCGCTTCTGAGGCGTTCGGCAAGAGCCTTGTAATCCTTGTCCGGGTAGCCGTTCTGCGATGCGATAAAGGCATTTTTATCCGGTATCACCGACAGGTATGTCTTTGTTCCGGCATTCCGGAGATAAGTGTCATACACATACCGGAAACGCCGTGCGGCGTGATCAACCGATCCGCCGTCGGTCGGGAAGTCAAGCTTTGAGAGATGCTCTCCGACGGAATAAAGTCCGTTGTTGTCCTTTTTCATGAACACCTTCGCATTTACGGCAGCCTTCAGACTCCGGAAACCGTTGCGCAGAGGGAACTGGTCGAGCATATATTTTTCAAAGCCGCTCATAAAGCTGCCGTTCGCAACCGACGAAAAGGACAGCGTAGGGCATTTCGCAAGGTGCCGCCTTTCGACTGTCGATTCATCGGCATCGGGCGAGATCAGGAACCATGCGAAAAAAGCCGCAATGAAACCGAGAGACAGCACCAAAGTCAATATTTGTTGGAATTTCTTCATTATACTTCTCCGGTAAACCGGTCAGAACCGGAAATAGACAAACGGGTTGAACGACCCGTCGATCAGATACGCCGTGCATACCGCAACTGCCGCTGCGGCTGCCATCGGCGTCAGAACGGCAAGAACCCTGCTTCCGCCCGCAGTTCCTCCGATTTTCTCATAAATCCGTTTGGGCAGGGGAGTCGCTCCGACAGCTGCGACGATAAGCAGCACGAGGTTGCTTTTCAGATAGTAAAGCGAAGCCGCATTCATGGCAGGAATTCCGGCAAACCCGAACATGGACTTAAAGCTCATGAATGCGTCGGCAACACCTGAAGAATCGAACAGTACAAACCCGAGCATGACAAACAGCAGCGTATAGATATGCATCGGAACGGCAAACCGTGCCTTCGGACGGAGAATGTATTTTTCGATAAGCAAAAGCACCGCATAATTGCGTTCATCCTCCAGAAGTATCGCCTTCTGCGCCTCTGCCGTCAGATATTCCGGAATAAATATGTTGACGGTGGCAAGCAGAACCGCAAAGACAAACAGCATCGTGCCGAGCACGGAAAGGGTGATTTTTCTTCTTATATGCTTCATTTCGTGCCCCCGTCCGACCGCAGCCGGTAGCCGTAACCCCAGACCGTTTCGATCTGCACTCTGCTGCCCGCCGAGGAAAGCTTGCTGCGTATGCGCCGCAGGGTCTCATCGGTCACTCTGGTTTCCACCTCGTCGTTTTAGTCCCAGATGTGGGTGAGCAGCTCATCGCGCGAAAACGCCTTGCTCTCTCCCCGCATAAGAAACAGGAGCATCTTCAGCTCGTTCGGGGAAAGCGCAAGAGGTTTTTCTCTGCAGAAAAGCCGCTTCTCGTCACCCGAGAAGCGCAGATCTCCGACGGCAATATCCCTGTCCGTCGGGTCGCCGCCCCGTTCCATCTCCACACGGAGCAGGAGCGATTTGACGCGCATAATAAGCACCGTCGGGCGAAACGGCTTGGTCAGGTAATCGTCTCCGCCCTGAAGGATCCCGTTGACATAGTCGTATTCGGTATCCTTCGCCGTCAGAAGAATGATCGGGACATTGTCCTTTTCCCGGATGCGGCGGCAGCAGGCAAGCCCGTCGGTGCCGGGCATCATGATATCCAGAATGACAAGACCGGCACGTCTTCTGAAAAACGCGTCAAGAAGTGCGTCGCCTGTTTCAAACGCGCACACCTCATATCCGTCATTTTCAAGAAATCGCTGAAGCGTTTCCCTTATGTTTTTTTCGTCCTCCGCGATATAGATAAGCTGTTTCATGACACCCCCGAAAACAGTTGCGGAGCCGTGCCGCACGGACACGGCTCCGTGTGTGGTTTATCTTACATTTTCGCAGACCGCAAGGTCGGCTTCGTTCAGTTCAAAGGTCATATCCGGCTCGTTTGCCGCGATTCTTTCGTCATACTCGGCATCAACGCGGTCCCAGAGCTCCGCATTACGGTCAAGAACCGAGTCGAGCTTATCGTGCAGAGCGTCTATCTCGTCATAGATACGGTCTGCGTTCTCATCGGTAATGCTGTCGTAAAGCCCGTCGATCCGCGCCTCCAGCGATCCGATCTCGGCAAGGTCTGCAAGCAGAGCCGCCCTTTCCTCCGGGGTCAATGAACGCAGGCCTTCAACAAAGCCCTTAAGCGGCTGTTCGCCGGAAGCCTCACAGACGGAAACGTCGGGCTTGGCTGCCGGTTTTGCCTCGTTCGCCGAAATCGCCGCCGCGGATACGGTAACGACGCTCAGCGCAAGTGCGCCTGCAAGAGCTGCTGCAAGTAAGGTTTTTTTGTTTTTCATAACAGGTTCTCCTTTGATTTTTATTTGCGGTTTTCCCGTCCGCAATATAAGTATAGCAGAACGGAGCGCGCCATTCACCGAAAAACCGCCTGAAAACTGTCACAAAACCGTAAGAATCGCAGGCTCAGAGAAGCCTGTCAATGATGCCTGCCAGCTTCCCCCTGTCGCTGAGCCCCACGACGGTGTTCACGATCCTGCCGTTTTTGAAGAAGAGAAGCGTGGGAATGCTTGTGATCCCGAAGTCGGCGGAAAGCCCCGGCTCGTCGTCAACATTGACCTTGCAGAAGCGGACACTTCTGCCGTATTCCGCTTCAAGCTCCTCAAGCACGGGAGAAAGCATACGGCAGGGACCGCACCATGTCGCCCAGAAATCAAGGACGACGGGGATATCAGAGGACAGCACCTCTTTTTCGAACGAATTCTTTGTGATATTCAGCATTTTATTCTGCCTCCTTAACTGTTTTTATGAGCTTTTCGAGCGCGGCTTCGCTCATCGCACCGAGATGCGTCCCGACGATGTTCCCGTTTCTGCCGACAGCGACGGTAAACGGTATTGAGGAAACGTTATAGGCTTCTGCCGCGCTTCCCTCCGTATCGTAGTAAACCGGGAAGGTATAGCCGTTCTCGGATATGAATTTTTTGACGCCCTCAACGGTCTCACGGTATCCGTCGGTCAGATCGATCATCATAAACGAAACTTCGTTTCCGTACTGCCTGTACAGTTTATCGAACGCCGGCAGCTCGCTCCGGCACGGAGGGCACCACGTTGCCCAGAAGTTTATGACAACAGGCTTGCCGAACATATCGGACAGCCTGACGGTGTTTCCGTCCGCGTCAAGCACCGGGAAATCCGGCGCGGTGTTTTTGTTCGGGTCCTCCGTTTCGGGAGGAGCC
>FR891089.1:0-13904 GCA_000433515.1 Candidatus Colimorpha enterica
AATGTCACCCTGGCAGACGCCACCAAGGCAACCACCACCTTCACCATGCCCGCAGGTGATGTGAAGATTGAGGCCACCTATAAGGATGCGCCTCCCAGCCATACCCACAGCTACGGCACAGAGTGGAAGTATGACGGCACCAACCACTGGCATGAGTGCGAGTGCGGCGACAAGGCCGACACGGCAGCACACAGCTTCCAGTGGGTGATCGACAAGGCCGCTACCAAGGAGGCCACCGGCATCAAGCACGAGGAATGCACCGTTTGCGGCGCCAAGCGCAGCGAGAATACGGTCATCCCCAAGGAATCCGGCTCTCCGGAAACCGGTGACGGCAGCAACCTCTTCGGTTGGCTGGCTGCTCTGTTCGTCAGCGGCGGCGTTCTGACCGTGTCTGGCGTGAACGGCAGAAAGAGAAAGGAATCCGAGGCTGAATAAGCCGACGCTTCCGGAATCGGAATAATCCGAATACAACAGGCGGTAACTGAAATGTGCCGTCCTCAGGGGCTGTTAAAAACCATCAGGTTTTGACAGCCCCTGAAATTTGCCTGCCGGGAATCAGACATTTCTTATGCTGTTCCGGGCGGTTTTACACCCGTTGCCACGGTTTTCGGCATAAGAGACCGCTGCCGCTTACACGATGAGGTCATGCTGAAGATCATTTTCGACACAAGGTGCTATCCGTTGGCGACCATGAAGGATTTCGGCGGGTGTGTTTCGCAGATCGTGTACAACATCCGGACAAACAATCCGACGTTTTCGTCGTTCATTGCCTCAAACAGGGCAAAAACCGCTGCAGAGATAGAAAAGCTGACGGATCAGATATCCGATCTCTGACGTTTTTCATGACACTGACCGCCGCAAGGGGATCCGATTCCCGAACGGCGGTCTTGTTTTTTCACCGGAAGCTCACGGGGCAGTTTTTTTTAAAAAACGCTTCTCCGCAGGCCTCTCCGCCGTGCAAAGAAAGAAAAACCGCCGCAGAGAGCGAAAACCGCCGTGTTCCTGTCAAAATATGCTTGACAACACCGCAGGTTTTTTTTATAATAATATATTATGAAACAAAGGGAACGCGGATTTACCCCGCGCTCCGACTGGAGACAGCAATTGAACAGCGAAAACATCAAAACAGTTAAATTCGGCGGAAGCTCCCTTGCAAGCGGCGAGCAGTTCCGCAAGGTGCGCGATATAATCACAGCCGATCCCGAGAGGCGGTATGTCGTCCCCTCCGCTCCCGGAAAGCGCTTCGGCGACGATACAAAGGTGACAGACCTTCTTTATGCCTGCTACGAAAAGGCATCGCGGGGAGAGAATATCGATGTGATATTCGACAGGATAAAGGAGCGCTATGACAGCATAATCGCCGACCTCGGACTTGACATGACCCTTGAGCGCGACTATGCGGAGATAGAAAGCGCGCTGATACACAAGACCGGACGCGACTATGCGGCAAGCCGCGGGGAGTATCTGAACGGGAAGATACTTGCGCGTTATCTCGGCTACGACTTCATAGACGCCGCCGACGTGATCTTTTTCCGCGAGAACGGCGGATTCGACAGCGAAAAGACAAACGAGATCCTTTCCGCCGCGCTGAAGCGTCATACGCACGCGGTGATTCCGGGATTTTACGGTTCCATGCCGAACGACACGATAAAGACCTTCTCCCGCGGAGGCTCTGACATAACCGGATCGATCGTCGCGCGCGCTTCGTTTTCATCGATCTACGAAAACTGGACAGACGTTTCGGGCTTCCTCATGGCTGACCCGAGGATCGTGAAGGATCCGAAATCGATAAGCACGATAACCTACCGTGAGCTCCGCGAGCTTTCCTACATGGGCGCGACCGTCCTTCACGAGGATGCCATCTTCCCTGTCAGAATCGCGGGGATCCCGATAAACATAAAAAATACCAACCACCCCGACGACATCGGGACGATGATAGTTTCTCACTGTCCGCCGGACGGAAAGGGCGTCATCACCGGGATCGCCGGAAAGCGCGGCTTCAGCGTCATAACCATCGAAAAGGACCTGATGAATCAGGAAACCGGCTTCGGGCGGCGGGTGCTTGAGGTCATCGAGAACAGCGGGATATGCTTCGAGCATCTGCCTTCCGGCATCGACACGATGTCGGTCATAATCAACACCGCCGACCTCGCGCCTTACCGGAACATGGTCATTAACAACATCTGCACCGCAGTTGACCCGGATTCGATCTCGGTCGAGGACGGACTTGCGCTCATCGCCGTTGTGGGACGCAACATGGTCAAGGCAAAGGGTACCGCCGCAAGAGTCCTTACCGCCGCCGCACAAGCCGGGGTGAACATACGCATGATCGATCAGGGATCGTGCGAGATAAACATTATTCTCGGCGTTGCCGACGACGATTTCGAAAAGGCTGTTGAGGCTATCTACCGGGAGTTCGAGGAGTAAAGGAATCGCTGATAATCCGGCAGCGCATCTCCGGCACATCTTTTCCCGTTTGCTTCCGGCTGAAAAACCCGCCGTACGTCAGGTACAGCCCGCCGGTGAAAGAGGAATATCATGAAAACCGCAATAACAATACTCATCTGCCGACTGCTGCGTTTTGCCGGGTCGCTCCTCGGACGGGGGAGCAGCCTGCCCGGAGAGATAGCGCTTAAGCTCTGTCCGGATATCCTGAGCCGCGTTAAACTGCCGAAGACGGTCATTGCCGTGACCGGGAGCAACGGAAAGACCTCAACGGTCGAGATGATAGCGCATATTCTGACCTCCGCGGGAAAGAGCTTTGCCTATAACCGCGAGGGCTCGAATCAGATCGAGGGCGTGACTGCGCTGATACTCTGCAGCTGTACGCTCTCCGGGCGATTCAGGAAGGACATACTTCTTATCGAATCGGACGAACGGTATGCAAAGCACACCTTTAAGTACGTGAAGCCGACGCATTACGTCATAACCAACCTCTACCGCGACCAGCTGACAAGAAACGGTCATCCGGAGTGGGTGTACGACGCGATTAAGGACAGTATTCCGGAAAGCTGCCGGCTCATCGTCAATGCGGACGACCCGCTTGTCTCGCTGTTTGCCCGGGGGCGGGAGGACACCGTCCGCTTCGGAATGGACAGGCAGCCGTTTTCGACCGATGAAAACACCGGTGTCTACGACGACGGGAAATACTGCCCGGTGTGCTTCGGCAGGATGGAGTATTCCTTCCGGCACTACAATCATATCGGATCGTATCGCTGCACCTCCTGCGGTTACCGCCGCGAAGAGCCGGATCACAGGATAACTCTTGCCGACCTTGATGCGGGTTACCTGATTATCGACGGCAAAAACCGCATTGATCTTGCGTTCAGGAGCATTTACAACGCCTACAATATACTTGCCTGCTATACTCTCTGCCGGGAGATCGGGCTTGACGGCGGCTTTGTTGCCTCCGGGATAAGCAACTACGTTCTCAAAAACGGCAGGGTCGTGAATTTCCGCCTCGGAGCCACGGAGGGGACGCTTATAACCTCGAAACACGAGAATTCCGTTTCTTATGACCAGTCGCTCCGCTATATTTCTCAGCAGAAGGAGCCGCACGCCGTTTCGGTGACGGTTGACGCGATAAGCAGAAAGTACTTCACAAGCGATACAAGCTGGCTCTGGGACATAGATTTCGACCTGCTTGACACCCCGGAGACGGAGCATATCTATCTCTGCGGGCGCTATGCAGACGACCTTGCCGTCCGGTTCTCCTATACCGGCATCGACCCGGAGAAGATAACGGTGACGGAAAGCATTCCGGAATCGCTTGACGCAATAAAAAAATCAGGACACGGCAGGCTGTATGCGGTGACCTGCTTCTCCGACAAGGACAAGATTCTCTCGCGGGTCGAAAGGGGTTAAGATATGGAATTCCGGATACTTCATCTGTATTACGACATAATGAACCTCTACGGCGAATACGGGAATGTCTCGGCTCTTGAGAGGTATCTCCGTATGCAGGGTGCGGAGGTCATGACTGACCGGCTGACCGTCGGGGATGCGCCGGATTTTTGCTCCTACGATCTTGTTTACACAGGTTCCGGTACCGAGAGAAAACAGCTTTTCGTGCTTGAGGATATAAAGCGGCATACGGAGAGCATAAAAAACGCGCTTGAAAGCGGCGTGATATTCCTTGCGACCGGAAATTCCTTCGAGCTTTTCGGAAAATCGGTGACCTCAGCCGACGGGGCGGTTCACGAGGGGCTGTCGCTGTTTGATTTCACGGTTTCGCTCGGCGAAAAGCGCATTCTCGGGGACGTGATTTACCGCTCCGGGATAAACGAAAAGCCTTTTGTCGGCTTTATCAACCGCGCAAGCGAAATATACGGGGTAAAGCATCCGCTTTTCACGGTCGTTCACGGCATAGGCAATTCGGAGCGGGATAAATCGGAG
Source organism: Candidatus Colimorpha enterica (assembly GCA_000433515.1). Taxonomy (GTDB): domain Bacteria; phylum Bacillota; class Clostridia; order Oscillospirales; family CAG-272; genus Colimorpha_A. The sequence continues at coordinate 4,396 of FR891089.1, forward strand.
GGCATCTGCGAGGGCAGCTTTTACGGCACGCACCTCACCGGCCCCTGCATTGTCAAGAACCCGCACATGGCGGAGTATTTCGTCCGGCTTCTGACCTCCCGCAGATCGGCAGATTATTCTCCCATCCGGTTCGGAAACGAAGAAAAAGCCTACAGGACAACGCTTGAGGCTCTGACTGACAGGTTTGAGGGGAAGCAGAAGTAAGACCGCGGTATGTATTGCGCCAATGTCGTTACTATTTTCGTCTCGATTTATAACAACAAAAAGAAATAACCGCCCTCAGCTTCCAAACGTGGCGGTTATTTCCCAAAAATAATCCTTCGTGAGGAGCACTGTTTGCGGTGATCCTTCCTCGTATTTTCATTATATCACATCGCCGCGGGTTTGTCAACTTTTTTTTGTGATTTTTCTGCGGCACTGAAAGAATTGCGGCAATATTATCCGCCGAACTCTTTTCCGTTGATAAGATAGTCGATCGACACATTGAAATAATCCGAAAGAAGTCTGAGCATACCTATGTCCGGGCTTCTTTTTCCGTTTTCGTAGTACGAAAGTGCTTCACGGCTGATATTCAGGTCCATTGCGACCCTTAGCTGGCTGAGTTTTTTCTTTTTTCTGATGAGCTTCAGTCCGATAAGCCCGGTTTTGTCAGCTGCTGTTTTCACGTCTTAACCCTCCGAAAAGGTCTTGACAATATTGTAACAATGTGTTACAATATATATGTAACAATTTGTTACTATTTCAATTGCGGAGGACAAAAATGAAGAAAAAAGTCATAACAGCACTGCTTGCGGCAATCATTGCCGTTTCTTTTGCTTCCTGCGGGATCGTCAGGGGTACACCGGCGGAAACATCCGGAGCAGTCAAAAGCAAAGATACCTCTTCGCGGAAGTCCGACCTGATAAAAATCCCCGACATATCGGGGCTGAAGGAGGACGAGGGCGCGCTGATACTCAGCGGTAAGGGACTGATTCCGAAACGGGAATACAAATATCACGACAGTGTGGAAAGAGGAATGATTATCGGCACCGAGCCCGCCATCGGAAGCAGTATTGACGGTGATGCTCCCGTAACCGTATTCGTGTCAATGGGTCCCGAAATATTTGACCTGAAAAATGCAGTCGGGTATATAATGAATGTAGCCGGAGTCGATCCGTTCTCATGGGGAGACAACGGCGAAAAGCAAACAAAGAGCTTTTATGTGTTTGTCAACAGAAACGAACTGTGCATAATCATTACGCTCGGCATGAAATCGGCTGAAGAACTGGAGTTTTTCAGAACCTTCGGATATGCATCGGTCAACGAGGATTATTCCGACAGCGTTATTGCCGATATCGAATACAGCTCGAAAACGATAGACAACACCGGAAACGACACGACATTTACCGTGAAGGTGCCTCTTTCCGAGCTTGAAAATGACAGGCCGAAAAGCATTTACATAAAGCTTGATTTTTCGGTCGGAGGAAATCCCGAAACGCTTAAGGCGGGTTTTGATCTTTCCTGGTAACAAATACACAACCGCTCCCGGTTTTTTCGCTGTCTTTTTTCCGTCCCCGGATGTCGGGAATCGGGCAAAAAGGCATTGAAAAACCGGGAGTTTTCTGTTATAATAAATGATATTACACTTTACACTATCGGACAGGAGAGATAAAACGGAATGGTAAAGGAAACAATCGATTTTCTCACCTCATGCGACCCGGAGGTCGGTCAGGCGATCTTTGCGGAATATGAGCGGCAGAACGACGGGATAGAGCTTATCGCGTCGGAAAACTTCGTATCGGAGGCGGTTCTTGCGGCTGCCGGAACGATCCTCACGAACAAATATGCGGAAGGGTACCCCGGAAAGCGCTATTACGGCGGCTGTCAGTGCGTTGACGTTGTCGAGAACATCGCAAGAGAGCGCGCAAAGAAGCTGTTCGGCGCAGAACACGCAAACGTCCAGCCGCACAGCGGCTCTCAGGCGAACACGGCGGTATATGTAGCCCTGCTTCAGCCCGGAGACACGGTTATGGGAATGAGCCTTGCCGACGGCGGGCATCTTACCCACGGAAGTCCGGTGAACCTTTCGGGGCTTTACTATCATTTCGTTCCCTACGGCGTAGACCCGGAGACTCATCTTATTGATTACGACAAGCTCGAGGAGCAGGCGGTCACGGTGAAACCTAAGCTGATAGTTGCCGGAGCCTCTGCGTACCCGAGGGTCATCGATTTCCCGCGCATGGCGGAGATAGCAAAGAAGTGCGGGGCTTACCTCATGGTCGATATGGCTCACATCGCGGGACTTGTCGCCGCGGGGCTTCACCCGTCGCCGGTACCGTATGCGGACGTTGTGACCACCACCACCCACAAGACCCTTCGCGGTCCGAGGGGCGGAATGATACTCTGCCGCGAGGAGCTGGCGAAGAAGATAGACAAGGCGATCTTCCCCGGGATTCAGGGCGGTCCGCTTCTCCACATCATCGCCGCTAAAGCCGTCTGTTTCGGCGAGGCTCTGAAGCCGGAATTCCGCGCTTATCAGGAGCAGATCGTTAAGAACGCGAAAATCCTTGCCGACACGCTTGTCGCCGAGGGCTTTGACCTTGTGTCCGGCGGAACGGACAATCACCTCATGCTTGTTGACCTCCGCAGGTTCGGTGTCACCGGCAAGGAGATGGAGCACCGCCTTGACGAGGTGCATATCACCGTCAACAAGAATGCCATTCCGAACGACCCGCAGAGCCCGTTCATCACGAGCGGAATCCGCGTCGGCACCCCTGCGGCAACCACAAGAGGGCTGAAGGAGGACGACATGGTCACCGTCGGAAGGCTGATAAAGCTCGCCGCCGCCGACTTTGAAAACTCCGCCGGCTGCATCAGGGCAGAGGTCGCGAGGATCTGCGAAAAGTACCCGCTTTACGGACAGAAACAATAAAACCTAATAGGCACGCATCGGAAAACGGTGCGTGCTTTTTTTGCTTCCGGCGGGATATCCGGAGAGGTTTTCCCCGGATCGGCGCTGCACGATGCCAATATTGGTACTTATTATTCCTGAACGGTCATTGACAATAGGTGATAAATGATTTACAATAGAAGAGGCTTAAGTCAGTACAATTTCAACAAATCACTTCAAAAAACCGTGAGAAAACGAGGTGCATAATTGAAAACAGAAATAAAACAGCATACCGCAAAAGGAACGGCTTTTCTCCTTGCGATTCTCATTCCGGCAATTTTCCTGCTTGCGTCCTGCGGCGGGGGAAGCGGCGGAAACAGCACGGAGACCGACCCTGTGCCGGAGTACATCGGCAGCCTGACCGACTATGACATAGTCTGCCCGGAGGGAGCGTCGAACGCCGTGAAGAGCGCCTGCCTGAAGATCAGAGCCGCGGTCATGGAGGCTTCCGGAAAGCTGCTGACCTACAAGGAGGACTTTTTCAGGGAGGGCGACGACAATTACACCGTCGGCGACCGTGAGATACTTGTCGGGAACACGAACCGGCAGGAGAGCGCCGAAACCGCAAAGGGGCTTGGCAAATTCGATTACCGCATTGCCGTTGTGGGGACAAAGATCGCGATAACGGCGGGCAGCGACGAGTCTGTCGGCAGAGCGGCGGAGAAATTTATCGAGGATTTTATTGTTAAGGATAAGATGATGATTGAGAAAAATTACAGAACGGAGTATATCTCCGGAGACAATCCGCGCGGAGCGGAGCCGATTCTGAAGTTTGCTTTCGATACCTCATCGGAGCGAAAGACTGCCTCCGATGACGGAAAATACAGCGCGCGGCTGATAAACGCACAGGATATCGGCGGCTACGTCGGGAATGCCTTCCGGTTTGTTAGGTCAAGCAGCGGCGGCGCGCAGTTCGGGGACTTTTCGTTTGCCGGACTGCTTGCCGGAAAAAGCTCGTACACCGTTTCGATGTGGATAATGCCGTATCAGTCTTACCACGGAGTGTGGCAGTACCGCCTGTTCTCCGCATACGGAAACGGAAAAAACGAGATTCTGACGATCTCATACAGCAGCCCCGCGATCCACGTTGTTCTGAGAAACGACGACGGAAGCCGGGAAACAACCGTCACCTTCCCGTACAGTCTTGAAACGGTGATCCCTCCGTTTGACGCTGTCAACACAAACGACGGCGTGTGGCAGTTCATAACCCTTTCGGTCGATCTTGCCGGAGCATCGGTCAGACTTTATGTCAACGGAGACGAAATTCAGCCGTCAGAGACTGTCCGTGCCGACGGATTCCCGACGGACAGCATCAAAGAGGTCAAAAATTCGGTCTACAGCGATATAATCGCCGGTGACAGCAAGGGAAAAGCAATGACCTTCAACGGGATAATCGATGAATTTCAGGTTTTCGACCGTGCGCTTGACCGTGAGGAAGTCCATCAGCTTTATACCTCATACGGAAAATCCGAACACCCGTCGATAACCGAGGATCAGGCTTTCATAGTTGAAATGCTTGACAAACTCGGCGGCGGCGCGGCAGTTCTTGCCGGTTCGGCAAATGCGGTGAACAACGGGTATATAGTCAAAGCCGATGCGGACGACTATTCGGTGAAGAACATCCTTATCGACGGAGAGATCTGCATACCGGCTTCTCTTGCCGGAACGGTATTCGGAAGCCTTCCCGACGTCGCGGCAAAGACAGAGGGCGGAAAGGAATACTATCCGCTTAAGGCTCTGTGCGAAAAAGCCGGCAGAAAATACATCGACAGAACAAAGGATTCCGGGCTTATCGTTGTGCTGACCGATAAGAGCACCGTAGATCCCGACAACTGCGACGGATATGTGAAGAGACTTGCGCAGTTCTGCGTCGAAACATCGTTTGAACCGTCAAACAGCGTCGAGCAGACCCGCGCGCCGATATTTTACATCAATCCGTCCGAAAAGCTGTTTGCATACAGCCCGAGCATAACGAAAATCGGCGACACCCTCTATGCCTCCTGCGACGTCAGCTGCTATTACACCCCTACCTTCCGCAGCGATGACAACGGAAAGACATGGGAGCAGACGGGGAAAGTTGACGGTCTGTGGTGGGCGACGATATTCGCACACCGCGGAGAGCTTTACCTCGTCGGACGCTACACCTCCGGAGGATACTTCGGTGCGACCGGCGCAAGCTATTTCGCCGTGACAAAAAGCACTGACGGCGGAAAGACATGGTCGGAGATAAACGACAAACAGGGCGGCGTTTCGTATGAGGGCTACGGTGTTCACCGTGCACCGACTCCGGTCGTCGAACTTGACGGAAAGCTCTACACGGTTTTCGAGGTTCATACCGACTCTTCCGGAGCAAGACGCGAGGTGGTTGCCTTTGCCGATGCCGACAGTGATCTTATCGACCCGGCAAGCTGGAAATTCAAGAACTATCTGAGCGACAACCGTTTCCCCAACGAAGGAAACGCGGTCGTCGGCAAGGACGGAAACCTTTGGGTGGTGTCAAGGCTGACGACAAATCAGGGGCTGCTCTCAAAGCTCAGCCCGGACGGAAGCACGCTGATACCGTACAACGGAACCCTTAACGCATCATATATCACAATACCCGGCGGGCAGACGAAAATGACCGTCAGATACGACGCATCAACGGGAAAATACCTTGCTATCGCCAACGTCATCGGCGCGGACAAGAGCATGATCCTCGAAAGAAATTACAGTGCGCTCATCTCCTCCGACGACCTGATAAACTGGGAAATCGAAGAGCTGCTTCTCTGCGACCGGTCGGTGATAAACTATTACCTGTCGGTGTCGGTTCACGCGTTCCAGTATGTTGACTGGATCTTTGACGGGGACGACATCCTGCTTGTCGTGAGAGAGGCTATGGAGGACGCGGCAAACTTCCATGACTCAAACTATATGACCTTCTACCGCATCGAAAACTACCGTCAGTATCTGAACGGTTAAAAAATATTATATGTGGCACAGCCACGGAAAGAGGAAAAAATGAAGACACTGAGAACAGTATCGGCGCTTATCGTAACTGTTGCAATGATCGCTGTAATGGCGATCGGGGCATTTGCTGCCGAAAATTACGACTGGAACCTGCTGAACATCGATTACAGCAGCGAGGCAGACCTTGAAAAGGCAAAGATTCAGCAGGGCGCATCCTATGCCGTCAAGGACGGCGTCCTGCGCATCAACCGCAACGGCACGAACGAGGATCACTACTTTGACCTTCCTGAAATGAAAACCTCCGGCAAGGTAGTGATCTCGACAAAGTTCAGAACCAATTCCCACAATGTTGCACTCAGAATCAACGGAGCAAACAATTCTCTCAAGTTCAATATCTGCGTAAACGGGGAGAAGAACCTGTTCATCAAGGGAAGTGCCAACATAGTTGCCGAGAATGTTGCCGACGAGAAATGGCATGAACTCAACGCTGTCGTTGACCTTGATGCAAAGACCATTGTTCTGACGGTTGACGGCGGAACTCCTTTCAACGGAACCTTTGCAGGACATTCGCAGGCAGGAAACGTTGACGGTGTTGCACGCGTTTTCTGGCACGTGAACTCTGCGGCAGCCGAGGGCGGCTATCTTGACGTTGACTACTTCCGTATCAGCGACGGAAAGATCGCACAGGGCGGCTCTGACTCCGGCTCCGGCTCGACAGACAAGCCCGGTACTCCCGAAACTTCCGATGCAACCCTTGTTGCAGTCACTGTCCTTGCGGCAGGCGCCGTCGTTACCGCTTTCACGGCAAAAAAGCGCAGAAAGTAATTCGGAAACAACAAAACCTCAGATACGGGAGACCGTATCTGAGGGAAAACAGGAGAATCGATGAAAAAAATTATTGCACTACTTGCCGCTCTTCTTATCTCCGCCGGATGCATAGCCTGCACGGGCGGGAATAATCCCGGCGGCGATGAAACCGGCGGAACAAAAGGCACAGACAAAACAAACGTGACCGGTTCGGATGCCGGAACCTCTGCGGGAACAGAGGAAAGCCTTGATCCCGGACTTGAAAAGCAGGATTTCGGCGGCGGGAAGATGGTATTCCTCTGCCGCGACTACGGCACGAACTACAACGAGATCGGCATCTTCGAGGACAGCCCCAACAACGTTGAGTCAGCCGTCTACTGGAGAAATTTCAAGCTCAACGAAAAGTATAACATAAAGATCGACGTGAACTATCAGGCGTTCAACGCGATACACACATATGCCCAGACGCAGATGAATGCAAACGATATTCCGTTTGATATAATCAGCTGCGGACCGATGTTCCAGATAAATCTTGCGATGAACGGCTCGCTCTATGCAAACGACGAGATCCCGGTCGTCGACTTCACAAAGGCATACTGGAGCCAGACGGTCATGGCGGACACAAGCGTTGCGAACAAGAGTTATTTCTTCGTTTCCGACGCGAATATGTGGGCAATGAATGCCGCCGGTGTCGTGTTCTTCAACAGCGACATGATAAAGGATCTTCAGTTTGAAAAATCGCCGTATGACCTTGTCAACGAAAACGCATGGACATACGAAGCAATGCTCTCAATGAGCCGCAGAGCCTATTCCGACCTCGACTCCGACGGTGTTCCCTCGATTGCCGACCGTTTCGGCTCGGTATCGACCTATGCCGCCTCCGAAACAATGTTTGCCGGCCTCGGAGGGACGACCCTGAACAAGGATTCCGATGACATTCCGGAGCTTACGATAACAGATCAGAAAAACATCGACAGGATCACAAGGGTCGTCGAATTCTGGGCGGAGGATTCCTCGCTTCTGATAAACCGCTATCCGGATTATCAGTCTCCCCGTGCCGGCGGAAACCTGCTTGCCGACACGCTTCTTGACGGCAGAGCCCTTTTCTCTCAGGAACAGCTTTATCAGCTTTCGTCGTTTGCCGATTCCACATATGTCATCGGAATGGTGCCCTGCCCCAAGTATGACGAGAACCAGAAGGACTACCGCACCTTCATCCACGTCGCGCACAGCTCGTCCTTCTCGCTCCCCAATCTTCTTACGGCAGAAAGACTGAAGCAGACCGCAACGGTGCTTGAGGATATGGCATATCTTTCACGCGACGGAGTAAAGCACGAGTACTATGACGTCAACCTGACGATTAGACGCGCACAGGACGAGGAATCGAAAACAATGCTCGACATAATATTCTCGAACATGACAATAGACCTCGGCATGGTGCTTCAGGCCTCGGGATTCAACGCCTCAACCGTCGTCAGAAACCTTGTGTTCAATAAGGACACCTCGGTATCATCGACCCTTGCCGGAAACGTTGATTCCTACAACGCGCTTCTTTCAAACATGGTGAAATCGTTCACCGGACAGAAATAAACAAAACAGAAATATCGGCTGAATACAAAACGGGACGGCACGGCGGTTTGCGGAGCAGACCCGTGCCGTCTCTGCGGTTTTCAGCCATTTGACATTCCGGTGCTGACCCGTCTGAACTTGTTCGGCGGCGTCTTCATATGCTGGCTGAAAAACCGGCTCAGCGAGTTTTCGGTCGAAAATCCGGTGATGTCGGCGATCTCCTTGAGCGACAGGTCGGTGTTCTGAAGCAGATGGGTAATCACCCCCATAGTATGGTCGGCAAGGACCGTGCTTATGTTGGTGTTCATCTCCTTCTTCAGGATGCGGTTGATGTTGCGCTGGCTGCAGCAGCAGTATTCGGTTATGTCGGAGATAGTCACGACCTTTCTTGCGTTGTCCTTCAGATATCTCTGCATCATGCGAATGTATGTGTTGTTGCTGCTCTCGGGAAGCCGCGCGCCGGTGCAGTCGATGAAAAGCTCCACCGCTATGCGGCAGAAGGCGGCATACTGGGCAAGTCCGCTGATCTTCAGTCCGTCCTCCGAAAGCAGGTCGCTGACGGCACTCATTACCTCCCTGCCTGCCTGACGGCAGAAGGGGTTTCCGATCAGCTTCTGACCGAATTCGTCCTTTATGTCGAAGGCAATTACCAGCCTTGACCCGGAATCTCCGTATCCGGAAAGCCGGTGAAGGCACTTTTTCGGGACGATTATATAATGTCCCGTCGGGATGTGAACCGTCTCTGTCCGGTCGATGACCATATCAATGCTCCCGCTCACCGCCATCTGTATCTCGTAGAAGGAATGGCGGTGCTCGGAATAGTCGGTTATGCTGTCGGTGCCGGAGTACGCGCTTCTCAGCACGTTTACCGACGAGAACAGGGAGATCGTCTCGTTGGTGTAGATGCAGTTGTATTTCTGTACGATTCTGTGCGAAGACGGCTTTTCCATATTACTCTCCAAATGCGAACAAAAAGGAATAGATTTTACAATATATGAACGAAATAAATCCGGGCGTATACCCGACGATGATAACACCCTACAACCGTGACGGGAGCGTTGACCTCGGCGCTGTCGGAGCGCTTACCGAATGGTACTGGGAAAAGGGCTGTCACGGTGTTTTTGCCGTCTGTATGTCCTCTGAAATGTTCCGGCTCACCCTCCGGGAAAAACACGATATCGTAAGGACAGTGAAGAACAAGGCGGACAGCCTGCGTGCGCGGACAGGCGGCTTGCGGAAAATGTCGGTCGTCGCCTCC
>FR891089.1:13956-25549 GCA_000433515.1 Candidatus Colimorpha enterica
CAGATAAACGAGCTTTGCGCCGCTGCCGACGCAGGAGCCGACAGCGCAGTGCTTATAACCAACCGCGCAGACCGGTACGACTGCGATGACGGTGAGTGGATAAGGCAGACAGAGAGGGTCATCTCAGGGCTTCCCTCCGATATCACCCTCGGCTTTTACGAGTGTCCGTACCCGGCAAAGCGGCTTATAAGCGACAGGATGCTTGAGTGGATGAAAACCACAGAAAGAGTCGCCTTCATAAAAGACACCTGCTGTGACATCGGCATGATGAGACACCGTCTCGATGTCCTCCGGGGCAGCGGGATCGGGCTTTTCAACGCAAACGCTCAGACCCTTCTTCCGTCGCTTCGGGCGGGCGCTGCGGGCTTCAGCGGCGTTATGGGCAACTTCAACCCCGAGGTGCTTGTAAGCCTTTATGAGTGCTTCGGGAGCAGCCCCGAAAGGGCAGAACGGATTCAGGACTATATAACCGTAAGCTGCGTTGTCGAGGGGCTCCGGTATCCGCTCGGCGTGAAATATCTGCTTAAGGAGCACGCCGGGATCGGAGAGCTTATCATGACAAGGGCGGAGCAGGACGCAGCTCTGACCGATTACGACAGAGAGTGCCTTGAGAGCTGTTACCGCTTCAACGAAGAGGCAAGGGTCCTGCTCGGCATCCGCGGTTAGTGTCAGTTAAATTATAAATTATCCCGACAGAAAAAATGTTAACGTGCCGTAAATTCCGCGCTTTTGCGGCACGGCAGGAGAAAACGAACAGAGACGCTTGCCTTACCGGCTCCCGTCTCTGTTCGTTTCTCAATTGCGCGCGGCGCCCTGAAAATCACAGTTCAATATTTTTTACCGAGTCGATCCAATCGCGAAGCCAGTATTCGCTTGGAAGACCGACTCCCATTACGCAGTTCGTCAGGAAAATCAAACCGTCTGCGCGGTGTTCCTTCAACAGCTTCAGACCGTACCCGCACTGCAGCTTCATGTATTCATCCGGAACAGGCTCGCCGGAGGGATAGTCGTAAAGATAGATGCCGAGAAGCTTTTTCTGCCGTGGGAATTTCCGCTCCAGCAGCTCAAACCGTTCCGGCAGGCGGTTCAGCTCCTCATAATGCCACGACCAGAGAGTCAGCACGTCGAACAAGCCGTATACCGACGTATCGCAGGTTTCCAGATCCCGTCCGTAAACGGTAAGCCACATGGAAAGCGGTCGGCAGGCGGTATCCAGTGTGCGGCGGATATCCGAAACCAATTTCCGCTTTTCTTCCGGTATGCTGCCTCCGCCGAGAAAATCATCGGCAAAAGCGCCGGTCACGTTGGGATATTTTTCGGCAAGATGGCAGATGAATTTTTCCTCATTCCCTGCGCGGAATCCGCTGGAGCCGGTAATGCTCCACACCACATTTTTCATGCGGCAGAAGCTTTCCATATACCCGTAAGCATCTGCCGAATACGGCACCGGGATCCCGTCCGAAACGATCATAACAACGTTCGGAATATCAAGCATCGCCGCTCCCTCTGCCGGTGTGATACGTGACCAACAGGAAAAACGGTTGGCACGTCCTTTGCCGAGCCAGATATCATCATCGTGAGCGCGGCTTGCAAATAACCATAACCTGTCCCTGACTGTCATCGGAATAGTTCCTCCTTTTTCAGCACTGATTTCAGACTGTTGTTTCGGCTTTTTTCAGTGAGATGTCATAATGTGCCGGTGTCCCTGCGGATCCGGATAATAATTCATACGTCATGCATCGGCATTTACTTACATACGCTGTATTTTCCGATCCTGACCGGTCCGATAAGTCCCGACGGTTCAAATTTAAGATATCGCGAGAATTCGTCGTGTATTTCAAATCCGAGGTGATTCGTCACGGTGATGCATATCTCGTTTGCTCCGTCCCTGATATAATCGCTTATGTCGAACCTGTATGGCGGCGCAATCCTTATTCCCGCATATTCACCGTTCAGGCTGACCTCAGCCGTTTCGCCCGCATAACCCAGATCAAGTATATACCTGAGCTCCGGATCGACCGGGATATCAAACCGCGTTTCATATCTCATATGTCCCGAAAACTGCGGCAGCATATCCCGCGCGGTTATATTTTTAAGCCTGTCGGGTTTGCCGTACTTTCTGAAGTCCGGATATTCGGCCTCACGCGCCAATGACAGCTCATACCCGCCGTCAAGCGCCGTTTCTCCTTCTTTTTTCAGCACGTCAGATTCCGGCAGCTCCTTCGGTACCCTTCCCGTAATTATAACGACGGACGAATACGGCGAAAGCTTTATTTTTACCGAGCCGTCCGCAGAACAGCCGCGCTTTGCGGAATTTTCCGCCGCGTCATAAATTATATAATCTCCGCCGCTGAAATTTTTTAATCTTATCGGTGTTTCGATTTCGCGCGTCCCGTTCTCGTTATTGAGCATATATATGTCATTTCCGTCCCGCCTGCCGTGAAACACACGCAGAAATCTGTTTTCTTCGCTCTTTTCCTCACACAGAACATCTGTAAATCCGTTCGACCGCATATACTCCGCAAGGTTTTCCGTTTTTACAACCGTCAGTTTTTCGCTCTCCCGCAGGTATTCAGCTATGCTTTCACCCTCGCTTGAGTATTCGGGAAAAGCATCGGCATATACCACGCTGACCCCGTTTTGCGACAGCTCATACAGCTTTTTTATTGCGCCGACCGGCAGAGCCGTGCTGTGCGGAACAATGAAGCAGTCATATTCCGCCAGGTTTATCTTCAGCCTCCCGTTCTCCGGGATCGCGTATTTCAGAGCATCGATCGGAACAATGTCATAATCAATCTGATTATCATACAAAACCCTGCCGGCGCTTTCGGGATAATCAGCTTCCGCGCCGCTCCACTCAGCCTCTGCCTGATACAGTATCGCCGCCTGCGCAACGTGCCGTGTCCCTGTCAGTATGTGACACATCCGGTTCATATATTGCATAAGCACACCGAACGCTCTGAACTGCGGATTTCTGCCGCGCGCATAAAAATGCGGCGGGCAATCCGGATCGGGGAACCTCATCGAAAACGCGTGCGGAACAAAGCAGTTGATCCCGCGCACAAGCATAAAGTCGGTCAGCCACTTCATCATCTTTACGCCCTCTGCCCAGCCGTATGCGCCGAAAATTTCGCACATAGCGCGTCCTTTTGTTTCGGGACGGATATGTGCGTCCGACGATGCAAGCTTCGACAGCGTATAATGAAAGAATTTATTGTCGCATACCCGATAGCTGACCTCTCCCAACACAGGGTACTCCGCCATGCCGGGTATAATCTGATCAAGAACCACGTCCACGCCCGGAATATCCTCACCGGAGACCGCGCGGAAGTAATGACCCGCCCCCACACTTGTTTTTGAATTAATGTTATTATCCTCAATGACATGACCGGTATACAGTACACCGTGTTCCCGGCACCAATCGCCCAGTGCCTCCGAAAAATTCTTCTGATACAGGCGCGTTATGCAATTCATGTACGCGGTTCTGATTTTTGCCTCAATGTGATTCGCGGATTTCTGCCACAGAAACGGAAGATACTGCACCGCGTCCTCTCCAAGCTCCGCCTTCAGCATTCCGGTCAGGCAGTCATTCCACGGATAATATGTACCTGCTCTGCCCAATTCAAGAATGCTGGTTCCGTTTATATCATGATTGTCAAAGCACGGCTCATCCGAGAAAAAGCCCTCGAGAGTGTTGCCGAAATACTCTTTGAAGTGCTCATAGTGCGGCTCGTAAACCGCCTTTATCATAAGCCCCGCCGACTCTTCGGAAAGCATATCGATTCTGTTCAGTTCTCTTTCCGAATATCCTCTGAGGGTCTTTACTACCACGGAAATTCTGTAACAACCGTCGGGCAGATCAAAATAAACAAAATCTCCGCTTATGTTTTCGGTCAGGTCGATTATCTCCCCCGTCATTACCTCGCTGTTTTTCTCTCTTCTGCACGCATATACGCCGATTATTTCATCGTCCCTGTCGCGGAGATAATAATTGATAAGTGCCGCTCCGCCGGTTACCGGACCGAGCGCGTCTATCGAATATGAAATGACGGAAAATTTCTTCGGTTCGATATTGTTTTTCCGGATGAAGTTCGCCGCATATCCCGTCGGACAGCGCATATCGTCCAGAATCCATACCTTCATGCCGAGCCGGGTACATTCTTTCAGTATAAGTCCGACGTCGCTCCACCAGCTGTCCTCCCCGAATTCTTCATAAGGTCTGCCCTCAACGCAGACAGCCCTGATCCACTTTTTACGCGGTTTTTTGTCCGGACTCACATCTGCCGTGACACAACCGTCAGCAAATTTCCCGTCCCGTATTGACACCGCCGCGCAAAAGTATTATAATTTATGATGTATTGTTTTGCCCGAGACCGAAAGGAAGAAATTAATGAGAAAACCGAAGATCGGCTTCATATCCCTCGGATGTCCGAAAAACCAGATAGACACCGAGGTCATGCTCAAGGAGCTTGCCGACGCGGGATACGAGATCACCGCAGAGGACATTTCAGCCGACATAATCATAGTAAACACCTGCGCCTTCATCGAGAGTGCAAAAAAAGAAGCCATCGACAATATCCTTGACGTCGCGTGGCTGAAAAAGCACAGGAAGCTGAAGGGCATAATCTGCTGCGGCTGCCTTGCCGAGAGATACCGCGAGGAGGTCTTTACCGAGCTGCCCGAGGTCGATGCCGTCGTCGGAACCGGAAGCATTCACAACATCGTGAAGGCTGTCGAAGAAGTCTGGGCGGGAAGAAGGTACATCTCCTGCGAAAAGAACGAGTGCCTCCGTCTCGGCGGCGAGAGGATCGTCACCACTCCCGAATACACAGCTTATATCAAGATAGCCGAGGGCTGCGACAACCGCTGCTCCTATTGCGCCATTCCCCTCATCCGCGGCGGCTTCCGTTCGCGCCCGATCGAGGACATTGCGGCTGAGGCAAAGGAGCTTGAGGCTCTCGGCGTGAAGGAGCTTGTCATCGTTGCTCAGGACACGACAAGATACGGCCTTGACATTTACGGCGAGTACAGCCTTGCAAGACTGATAAAGGCTCTGACCGCAGAAACAAAGATACCGTGGTTCAGGCTTCTCTACTGCTACCCGGACAAGATAACCGATGAGCTTATAACCGAGATAAGAGAGAATCCCCGCGTGCTGAAATACATCGACCTGCCGATACAGCACATCTCCGACCGGATGCTGAAGGCGATGAACCGCCACGGCGACGGCGCGCTTGTCCGCGATACGGTGAAGCGGCTGAGAGAAGGCGTTCCCGGCATCGTCCTGCGCACGACCGCCATCGTCGGCTTCCCCGGAGAGACCGAAGAGGACTACAACGAACTTTGCGAATACATAAAAGAGGCGGAATTCGACCGCTTCGGCGCGTTCACCTACTCCCGCGAGGAGGGTACGCCGGCATACGATCTCCCCGATCAGATCGACGAGCAGGTAAAGCAGGACCGCCTGGACGGGATCATGGCGATACAGCTTGACATTCACGAAAAGCTGAACGAAAAGAAGCTCGGAAAGACGGTAAAGGTGCTTTGCGAGGGCTTTGACCCGGTTGCCGAGACATTCTACGGCAGAAGCGAAGCCGACGCCCCCGACATCGACGGAAAGGTGTATTTCACCTCAAAGAGAAAGCCGGCTGAGGGCGAATTTGTAAAGGTAAGGATCACCGACGCCATAGATTACGACCTCTACGGCGAACAGATCTGACGCGGAAGGAGAAAATATCATGAATCTGCCGAACAAACTGACCGTTGCAAGGATCATACTCGTTCCGTTCTGTATGTTCTTCATTGCCTTCACCGGCATGAACGACACTGCGGCGCGGATTATTGCGCTGGTCCTCTTCTCGCTGACGTCGCTTACCGATATGCTTGACGGGAAAATCGCAAGAAAATACAACCTCATCACCGATTTCGGAAAATTCCTTGACCCTGTCGCCGATAAGCTGCTGATAATCGGCTCGTACCTTGCCATACTTGTGCGGTACAGGGAAAACGCCTTATTCACCCAGGTCATGTTCTGGTGCCTGTTCGTCATCTTCTTCCGCGAGCTTGCCGTGACCTCCCTCCGCATGATAGTTGCCGACAAGGTGGTCATAGCCGCGAACTGGATGGGCAAGTGCAAAACGGTTTCGCAGATGGTCTGCGTCATCGTCGTCATACTGGAGCCGGTCTTCTTCGGCGGGGCGGACTGCCTGCTTATCGGAAGCTATGTTACCGTCTGCTTCTCTGCGCTCATGACTCTTTTGTCGGGGATCAACTATTTCAGAGCCTACTGGCCGTATCTCAACCCCAACAAGTGAACGGAGCGCGGAAATGATAGATTTACTGACTGTTGAAAAGGAATTCATATCCCCGCACATAAGAAAGGGCGGGGTCGCTGCCGATTTCACGATGGGCAACGGTCACGACACCCTCTGGCTGTCGCGTCAGGTGGGAGAGGAGGGCAGAGTCTATGCCTTCGACATCCAGCCCGCCGCGCTTGAGCATACAAGGGCTCTGCTTGAGTCCTCCGACTGCCCGGAAAACTACACCCTTATCCTTGATTCTCACGCAAATGCCGGAGAGTACATAAAGGAAAGGCTCTGCGCCGGGATGTTCAACCTCGGCTATCTTCCGGGAAGCGACAAGAAGATAACCACCCTCCGCGAATCGACAATGAAGGCTGTCGTCACCGCCCTCGACCTGCTTGAGGACGGCGGCGGGCTTCTTGTTGCCGTTTATCCGGGGCATGAGGAGGGTACCCTTGAGGGGCTTATGCTCGACGACTATTTCGCGTCGCTTGACAGAAAGAAAATCTCGGTCTCAAAGCTGAAGATCGTCAATTCCCCCTCCTCCCCCTTCTTTTTCCTTGCCGAGAAAAAATGATGCTGTACCCGTAACCCGGCTTGATTCCGGGGTACGGGCGTTTTTGACGGTTTTTCTGTTTTCCCGGTTCCTGCAGGGAGGAGGCTCGGCGCCGTGTCCCTGCACGGATTTGACATGAACGTACATATAATTTGCCCTCTTTCGGAAAAACCTATTGACAACCGGATAAAAAAATATTATAATCAAAGCAGTAAGTGAAAACGTTTTCACGGCAGGAGGAACCGATATGGACGGAAAAGCGAATATATACGACATTGCCCGCCTTACCGGGACCACGATAGCAGCGGTAAGCAGGGCATTTGATCCAAAGGGGAAGATCGAACAGTCAAAGCGCGAGGCGATCCTCAAGGCCGCGGAAAAGTACGGCTACCGTCCGAACCGCGCCGCCGGCAGGCTGTCCGGAAAAGCCATAAAGATAGGCTGCCTGCTCATCGCAAACATCCCGGAGTACTACGAAGAGCTTGTTGCCGGAATAAAAAACTCCTGTGCAAAGCTCTCCGACTTCAAGGTTGAGTGCGACATCCGCCTTGTCCCGCCCGACGAAAACGGCGACCGGGTCGTTGCCGCCGCCTTTGAGGAATATCTTCGCGGCGGAGCCGACGGGGTAATCACAAACATCAAATACACCGCAGAGGCGGTCAGATACATTTCCCTTCTCGCCGACGCCGGGATACCGTGCGCGACAGTCACCTCCGACGCGCCGGAAAGCCGGAGACTTTTTTCGGTGCAGAACGATTTTGTCACCGCCGGAAGAATGGCTGCTCAGCTGCTTTCGCTCGCCGGCGCGACCGGCAGTGTCCTTCTTTTCACCGGAGAGCGCGATTCCTACGTTCAGCGCCATATCATCAGCGGCTTTTCGGAGGAGGCGGCAGAGGACGGTCTTTCGGTCATCGGTACGTATGACACCTCCGACGATCCCGACCTTGCCGCAGAATACGCGGAAAGAGCCTTTTCGGAGCATCCGGACTGCGCCGGGATATATATAAGCACGGCAAACTCGCTTCCGGTCATCGGGTATATGAAAAAGCACGGGCTTGCCGGAAGGGTGAAGATAATCGCGTCGGACGTTTTCCCCGGGCTGTCGGAGTATATAAAAAACGGCACGGTAACTGCAACCGTCTATCAGAACCCATACGGGCAGGCAAAAACAGCTTTTGAAAAGCTGTACGACCACATTACCTTCAAAAAGCCCGAAAAGCAGATTTTCACCGTCGTTCCGCAGGCGGTCATGAAGAGCAATCTTCATCTTTATGAGCGGAACAGTCAGTAACGTCAGTCCTGCCGGAAAGCATCCGGCTTGATATATAACGGAGGATTATCAATTATGATGAGATCAGATCTTAGCGGCAAAACGGTGCTCGTGACCGGAGCGGGAGGAGCCATCGGCTCGTCTATGGCAGCGGTTCTCGGTGCAAACGGTGCCGCGGTTGCCGTCTGCGATATCGTGCTTGCCAATGCGGAAAAGACCGCGGCGGCTATCCGCGAGGCGGGCGGCAAGGCAAAGGCGTACTATTTCGACGTGACCGATCCGGAATGCGCGGCAAGTGTCGCGGATGAGATCGAAAACGATTTCGGCGGAATAGACATCCTTATCAACAATGCCGGCGTAAACGTCGGACCGAACGACAGAAAGCCCCTTCACGAGTTCAGCCCCGAAAAATGGGAATGGATCCTTTCCATCGACCTCGACGGAGTTTTCAAGGTCACGAAGGCAGTCGTCCCGCACATAATAAAGCGCGGCGGCGGCTCGGTCATCAACATTTCAAGCGTCGTCGGACAGGTCCCGTTCAGGAATCAGTGCGCGTTCACCGCGGCAAAGGCGGGGGTAATCAACCTCTCGAAGGCCATGGCACTTGAATTTGCCCCGGAAAATATCAGAGTAAACGTCATCTGCCCCGGTTCCATCATGTTCGAGGGAACAAAGGCGCTCTTCTATGCCGACAAGGCAAAGGCAGAGGCTATGCTCTCGCATATCCCTCAGCACAGACCCGGCTTGCCGGAGGACATTGCCTATGCCGCGCTGTACCTTGCATCGGACGAATCGTCCTACATGACCGGAAGCGTCATGACGGTCGATGGCGGCTGGACCTGCGGCTTTGCCCGCGACTTCTGACCGGGGGAGCATACCATGACAGATACCGCTGTAAAGATAAACTCGGTAAGAGTCCCGGAGGGAAGGCTCGGAGTATTCTTCATGGGTCAGGCGGGAGCGGTTCTCAAGGCTCCCGATGACGAGCTTCTTGCCGTTGACCTCTACCTTTCCGACTGCTGTGAGAGATATTTCGGATTCAAGCGTCTTATGCCGAAGCTCATCGGCACAGCCGACGTGAAGTTCGATTACATCTGCGCCACGCACGCGCATTATGACCATTTCGACCCCGACTCTGTTCCCGCGCTCCTTGCGCACGGCGGAAAGCTCTATGCGGCTTCTGACTGCCGTGAGGAATGCGACCGTCTCGGCATAAAGGAGATGGAGGAGCTTAAGGTCGGCACAAAGCACACCGCCGGAGCCTTCACGATAGAAGCCGTCGAGTGCGACCACGGAGAAGGCACGCCCTATGCCGTCGGGCTTTACATAACCTGCGGAGAAAAGAGCGTCTACATCGCCGGAGACACCTGCTTCCGCCCCGACATTGCCGAAAAAATGAGCGGATACAAAATCGACCTCATGTTCGCGCCGATAAACGGTGCCTACGGCAACCTCGACTGGAAACAGGGAGCCGATTTCTTCGCAATAGTCAGGCCGAAGCTCTGCGTCCCCTGCCACTACTGGAATTTCGCCGAGCACGGCGGCGACCCCGGAAAGTTCGCTGACGAAATGAAGTCCGCCCATCCCGACCTGCCTTACAGACTCATGACTCCGGGAGAGTATACGGAGATCTGAACCAAGAGAGGACGTCTTCCTTCTTTGAAAGAAGGAAGCGAAGAAGCGGACTGAAAAGAAAAAAAACAGACAGGCTCTGACGATGTCGGGTAAGCTCTGTTGCAAAAACAAAACCCGACAGACGGGCGATTCGTGAATCGCCCCTACAACGACAGTGTTTGCGCCGGTGAAAGAAAAAACCGACCATGCTGCAGCCCGGAAAATTGCATACAAAATCAAATCCAATATTATAAAGAGAGGATATAAAACCATGATAGCCAATCTCAACAAGTACATCGACCACACGATTCTCAAGCCCTTTGCAACCGCAGACGACGTAAAGAAGCTCTGCGCCGACGCGGCAAAATACGACTTTGCAAGCGTCTGCATCAACCCCTGCTACGTCGCTCTTGCAAGAAAAGAGCTTGAGGGAACCGACGTGAACATCTGCACCGTCATCGGCTTCCCGCTCGGCGCAAACACCACCGAGATCAAGGCGGCTGAGACCGAGCGCGCTTACTATGACGGCTGTGACGAGTTCGACATGGTCATCAATGTCGGTGCTCTCAAGAGCAAGAACTATGCTTACGTGAAGCGCGACATCGAGGCTGTTGTCGCCGCCGCAAAGGGCAAGCTCGTCAAGGTCATAATCGAGACCTTCTATCTCACTCCCGAAGAGGTAGCTGTTGCTTCAAGGATCGCTTCCGATGCCGGCGCAAACTTCGTAAAGACCTGCACCGGCTTCAACGACGGCATCGCGACCGTTGAAAACGTGAAGATCATGAAGGCGAACATCGCCGACGGAGTGAAGGTCAAGGCTTCCTCCGGAATCAGAAACTACGAGCAGGCAAAGGCTCTTATCGAAGCCGGCGCAGAGCGTCTCGGAACCTCCGCCGGCGCGAAGATACTTGAGGACGCAGCCGGAAAATGATCGGCAGGGACAGCTTTAAGGGAGTTCCCTCGGTCGTCATCGACACCGGAAGTCTGAAAGCCGTGTTTCTCCCCGAAAACGGGGGAAAGCTGGCATCGCTGACCGACAAAGAGACCGGAACCGAGCTTCTTGAGCAGGCTCCGGGAAAGGAATACCTCTCCATCGGCATGGACTCGTCCTATATCGACGGAGAGTGCAGTGCCTTTGATGATATGTTTCCGACCATCGACCCGCAGGACGGGGGATATCCCGACCACGGCGAGGTCTGCCGGGCAAAGCATAAGTGCGTCATCGGTGACGGATATGCGGAGTTCTCCTATGACTCCGTCCTTCTGCCCTACCGGTACGAAAAGCGCATTTCCGCCTCTCCCGACGGCGGGCTGGAGACAGCTTACCGCATCACCAACCTGTCGGACAGGGCTCTTCCGTGCCTCTGGGCGGGGCATATCATGCTTGCCGGCTCCGAGGGTGCGGAGGTCATCATCCCCTGCCGCGAGGGTGCCCCGGCGACCGTCTGCTTCTGCGACAACGGCGACCTTGTCCCCGGCTCCGATATCGGGTTCACAAGAGAGCTTGCCGTGCAGATGCCGTTCTCGGCGACCGCTCCCGCCTACAAGTTCTATCTGAAGGAGCCTGCCGACAGAGGCGAGCTTGTCTGTAAACGTTACCGCGACGGTATCTTCGTTTCGATCAGCTACGATGCCGCAAAGCTCCCGTATGTCGGGCTGTGGATGAACAACGGCACCTTCAAGGGAATGTACAACGCCGCGGTCGAAATGTGCACCGCCCCCTTCGATTCCCCCGAAAAAGCCAAAGCAAAAGGCTACCGCGCCGCACTTGACGCAAACGAAATACTTGAGTTCACCCTGACATTCCGTTCAGGAAAACTGTAATGAAAAACGCCGGGCGCTGCCCGGACC
>FR891089.1:25632-36407 GCA_000433515.1 Candidatus Colimorpha enterica
ATATATATTTTTGTTGTCGGTTCGGTCTGATAAAAATCAGGCTGAATGATTCGGGCAGCGTATATATTTCAGTGAAAGGAAGGAAAATTTCATGTCCAAGACCTGTAAAATAGTTGTTGTCGGCAGCTTTATAACCGACATTACCGGCTTTGCGCCCCGCTTCCCCGGCGACGGAGAGACCGTTCTCGGCTCTGCAGTCAAGTTCGGCCCCGGCGGAAAGGGCTCCAACCAGGCGACCGCGGCATCCCGCTCCGGCGGCGAGGTCGTTATGGTCACAAAGATCGGAACGGATATGCTCAGCGACGTCGCAAGAAAGCATTACACCGCCGAGGGAATGACCCAGAAGTACGTCACCGTCACCGACAAAGCCGACACCGGCTCGGCATTCATCGAGGTCAGCGAGACCACCGGTGAAAACCGCATAATCGTCGTCAAGGGCGCAAACGCATATATCACAAAAGAGGACGTTTACGCGGCGGAGCAGGATATCGCGGAATCGAACGCAGTCCTCACCCAGCTTGAGTCCAGCCTTGACAGCGTCATCGCCCTCAAGGAGCTGGCTGAAAAATACGGCAAGCCCTTCGTCCTCAACCCCGCGCCGATGCAGGAGGTTCCGGAAGGACTCTTCAAGGGCATCGATTTCTTCACTCCCAACGAGACAGAGGCGGAATTCTTCAGCGGCGTAAAGGTCACCTCTCCCGAAACTGCGGAGGAAGCGGCAGACAGGCTCCTTGCGCTCGGTGTGAAGAACGTTATCATCACACTCGGCAAGAAGGGCGTTTTCTGGACGAACGGCACCGAAAAGGCGCTTGTTCCGACCACCGACCTCAAGCCGGTTGACACCACGGGAGCGGGAGACGCCTTCAACGGCGGCTTTACCGTTGCCATCTCAGAGGGCAGGGACGTCATCGACGCCATGAAATTCGGCAACAGCGTGGCTTCAATCTCGGTAACGAGAAAGGGCAGCTCTCCCTCAATGCCGACAAGAGAAGAGACCGACGCGCTTTACAACCGGTTCTATCTCGGCAAATAATCAAATAACGAAAGAGTAACCATTAATGAAGGCACTGATAATCGAAGAACAGAACAAAGCGGTGATAAAGGAAGTTCCGGTACGCGAGCTTGAGCCGGATGAGATCCTCTGCCGCGTGACCTACTGCGGAATCTGCGGGACCGACCTTGCCATTTACACAGGCGAGACGAATTTCGTCCGCGACGGGCTTATAAAGTACCCGGTCAGGATAGGCCATGAGTGGACGGGAGTTGTTGACAGAATCGGCTCTGCGGTCACGAAATTCAAGCCCGGAGACCGCGTTGTTTCCGACAACGGAGTCACCTGCCGCAAATGCCCCGCCTGCAGGCGCGGCGACCTTGCGCACTGCGAGAACATCAAGAGCGTCGGAACAATAAACTGCTGGGACGGCGGATTTGCCGAGTACATAATCATGCCGGAGATCCACCTCTTCCACCTTCCGGACAACATCGACGACAGGAACGCCGCGACGATAGAGCCGCTCACCGTCTCCTATGCCGGCATCACAAAGCGTAAGATCACCCCCGAAACGATTGTTGCGGTCATAGGGACAGGTCCTATTGCCCTCGGAATAGTTGCCCTTGCAAAGACAATGGGCGCGGGACGGATAATCGCAGTCGGAAGAACCGATTCCAAGCTGCAGAGATGCCTTGACGCCGGTGCTACCGACATCGTCAACAACACAAGAGTTGACGCCGGCGAGGAGGTCTACCGCATAACAAACGGTCACGGTGCCGATTTCGTCCTTGAGACCTCCGGAGCCACCCCCACCGTTCAGCAGGCTATCGACATGGCTGCCGAATACGGCACGCTCTCCATGGTCGGCTTCTATGAGACAGAGATAAACGGACTTATCTTCAACCGCATGGTGACGAAGAGGCTCAATATCATCGGTGTCATGGGCGAGTTCGGTCTCGTTCCCAGGATAATAGACTACATGGAGAAAACCGGGCTTAACCTTGAAAGCATGATCACAAGAGAGATCCCCTTCTCAGAGGCTCCCGACTACTTCCTCCATCACAGGGAAATGCACAAGCAGGACATCAAGGTGCTTGTGAAGATCAGCTGATTGGGGATTTTCCGGGCGCTGCCCGGACCCGCTCAAGAAACTTCTTGAAAGAAGTTTCTTGAAAATCTTCAAGAACTTTTGAAAAATGGGAAACAATTATTGTCCGGTCGGACGGTGATTTTTCCGGTTTGATGCGCTTCGGCGCCAATGAAAGGAACATTGTTATGGCAGACAAACCCAAGGGAGTTGTAATCAACTCATGGGAGGTAAAGCCTCTTGTGCTTGACGAGACATACTCCTCCAAAATGATACTCGACAGCGTTGTTGCGGGCGGTCCCGCGATACAGATGAACGAGGGCACCCTTGCTCCCGGATGCAAGACCGGCGGCGGTGTTCACGAGAAACCCGAGATCTACTACATTGTCAGGGGTGAGGCAAAGCTACACCTTGACGACGACGTTTACGACGTTGCTCCCGGCTCTCTTGCCTACATCCCCGGCGGAGTATTCCACTGGCTTGAAAACAAGAGCACCACCGAGCCGTTTGTCATCCTGACCCTCTGGGAAAAGGCTGAGGACAACGAGGTCTACAATCTCAGAATCGAAAAGTGGGGCAAGTCCTTCAAGACGATCTACGAGGACTGATCCGATACAACGGCAAAGATCCCTTCCGCGGCGGGAAACCTCTGCGGAGGGGGTTTTTCCGGTGCTGCCCCGGGTCTGCGCTTTTTTCCGGAAAGAAAGAGGGACAGGCGGCATATACCCTCAATATTTCTCCTCCGTCCGTCTTGCATTTCCCGCGATAATAGTTTATAATATTAACGTAAAATACATTCATCAAGGAGACGATCAATATGTTCTGTGAAAAATGCGGAGCGCAGCTTCCCGACAAAGCCGTGTTCTGCGAAAAATGCGGCACTCCGGTCGGAGGACAGGCGGCAGGCACCGGAACCGGGACTCCGTTTTATCCCCCCATGCCTCCGAAAAAGCCGTCAGCGCTGAAAAAATTCTTCTCGGTCAAAAGAAACGTCATACTGACCGCGGCGGCAGCGGCTGCACTGCTCATACTCATCACCGTCATCGCGGTGATATCGGTGATGCCGAAAAAAGTCTACGTCGATAAGTATTTCGACATCGTCTACACCGGCTGCGACGGCTACGCGACCCCCTCGGTAAAGTGGAACGACGATGCGCTGAAGAAGATCGACAAGAAGATCTTCAGCAGGAAGATCAAGCCCAAGGATGATTTCGGTCTCGGCGACCTGTGGAACTCATTTCAGGAGAATCTTTCGCTGAAGGACTGCGTCAGCGTCTCTCTTGACAGAGAAAACGCATATCTCAAAAACGGCGACAAAATCACAGTGTCGGTCAAGCCCGGCTTCACGGATTTCGAAAAGCTGTATAAGATAAAGCTCGCCGTCCGGCACAGTACCGTTAAGGTCAGCGGGCTGAAGGAAGCTGTGAAATTCAACCCGTTTGAGGGTGTTTCGGTCGTCTTTGACGGCTATACCGGATTCGGAAAGGCAACAGTTAATGTTCCGTCTTCTCCGGTCATGATCGGAGACAGCCGTCTTGCCGCGGAATTCACCTCCGCAGCAGACGGATACAGAATAAAAATATACGACTCCACCGGCGAAAACCCGTCAACATATCATCTCAGATGCACCTTTGACCGGGTACTCAGCCTGTCAAACGGTGATGTCATAACCTGCACCGTTCAGGACGCGGACAGGCTTGTTTCCGTCATGGGGGTTTCGCTTTCGGCAGCCGAAAAGAAAGTAACCGTCGGCGGGCTCAGCGATATGCTGTCCTATGACCCCTCGAATGAGGTCTCGGCGGTGTTCTCCGGCTTCTCCGGCTACGGCGAAGCGGAGATAAAGCTCCCGGGAGACAAGACACTCGGCAGCTACATAATCAAAACCGAGGCTGATGTCTCGGCAAGCCGTCTCCGTCTGTACACCGTACTTTGCGACGCAAACGGAAACGAGCTGAGAAGGCTGCGCTACGATGCCGACAAGACAAAGTATTTCGCAAATTCCGATACCGTCACCTTCAGTCTCAACACCTCCGGAAACACGCTTGAGGCGGACTACGGAATTACTCTTGCGGAAACCTTTACGGTCACGGTATCGGGGCTTGAAGAGCCTGTCGATCCGAAATTCGCCGACCGCCTTTCGGTCGCGTTTGAGGGATTTGAGGGCTACGGAAAAATCGGCTCTCTCACTCTCATCGGCGAGGATGTCTACACCGTCGGAAAGTACACCTTCAAGCTCACCCCGACGCTTGATCCCGGTTCGCTGTTCGGCAAATGCCTGCTTTCGGTCGTTGTTGCCGATGAAAGCGGAAATCTCTTCACTGTCGAATACCGGACAGGCAGCTTCAGCAATCTCGGGGCAAACGGGGAAGAGGTAAAGTTCACCTGCCGCACCGGAAGCAGCGGGCGCGAAAAAATCGCCCGTCAGTACGGCATTGCGCTTCCCGAAAGCCTTGATTACACCGTTTCCGGGCTTAAGGCGACGACGGCAGTCGATCCCCGCGAAATGCTCACGTATGCCTTCTCCGGCGCAAACGGAAAGATCGTCCTTGATTTCGGTCTGAAGCAGGCTGAAATGACCGCCGGCGGCTGCACCATAGCCCTTAAGGTCGAAAGCGACGAAAGCTGGGGAAGCCACAAAACCACCCTCACCTTCACCGTCACGGCTGAGGACGGCACAGAATATACCGGAAAGTATTATGCAAATTCCGGCAGCCTCAGTGAGGGTGACACGGTCTCGGTATATCAGAATATCAGCGTCAGCAAGATCGCCGAGGCAACCGGGCTTGTATTCTCAAATGAATCGGTTCAGGTCATCGTAAGCACGAAATAAGCCGCTCCGGCAGATAAAAAACAACCCGCCTCCCTGTTCTTCCGCAAAGCTCGGGGAGGCGGGACTTTTTTCGGCTCTGTTCGGGGAAATACGGCATTTTTTTGCCCTTCGGTGAAAAAAATATTAAAATTCTATTGACAAACCGATAATGATGTGGTATAATCAGCACCGTTAAGAAATCTTTAATCCGGTACAGAGAGACCGGCAAGATGACATACGGGGTCTTTGTGCCCGGATTTTGTGGAGTCTTGCCGTCGGCAGGGCTTTTTTTGGTGCCTGCGGAGGTTTTTGAGCATGGAAACAAGATACAAGGCAAGGATACTTGACGCGGATGCAATGCGCAGGGCGCTTATGAGGATAACTCACGAGATCCTTGAAAAGAACAACGGAACCGACGGACTGTGCCTTGTCGGAATCAGAACAAGGGGCGTGCCGGTCGCAAAGCGGATCGCCGAAAACATAAAGCGTATTGAGGGAACCGACGTCCCGGTCGGAATCCTTGACATAACGCTCTACCGCGACGACCTTACTGCCGTTTCCGATATGCCGGTCGTCAACGGAAGCGATATCCCGTTCCCGGTTGCCGGCAAAAAGGTTATCCTTGCAGACGATGTCCTTTACACCGGCAGAACCGCAAGAGCCGCAATCGAAGCGGTGTTCAGGCTCGGTCGCCCCGATGCGATACGGCTCGCCGTTGTGGTTGACCGCGGTCACAGGGAGCTTCCCATCCGCGCCGATTACGTCGGTAAAAACGTCCCCACCTCTACCATGGAGATAATTTCGGTAAAGCTCGCAGAAACCGACGGCGAGGACGCCGCCGATCTGCTTGAAAAATATAAATAAAGTCTGAGGGGAGCTGCGGGGCTCTGCCCCGAACCCCGCTCAAAAAACTTTTTGAAAAAAGTTTTTTGAGAATTTTCAAAAACTTTTGAAAAAGGATTTGATAAATTCCGGTTTCAGCACCGACTTCTTCAATGGTCTTTTTTCAAAAGTTCTTGAAGTTCCAAGAAACTTCTCGGCATTATCGTCGCTGACGCCGTTATTGTCTCCGGAGTGACAAGAACCGCAGGACACGGCAGTGCGCGTATATGCGATTATGTAAGCCGTGACAGGGCGGTCAAGACTTCGGTGGGAAGCGCCGTGCTTGAAGCCGGAGGAAAACTGAATGGCACGCTTCCCCCGTGGGGCATTCTCACCGGGGTAAGGCCTGCGAAGATTGCCGCGGAAATGAGGAAGAGAGGGCTTGACAGAGAGGGCATTGTTCCGGCTCTTATGTCAGAGTTCATGGTAAGAGAGGACAAGGCGCGCCTTCTTGCCGACGTCAACGCGACTGAGGAGAAGGCGGTATCCCTTGCCGCACGCGACACCTGTTCACTTTATATCTCGATACCGTTCTGCCCGACAAGGTGCGCATACTGCTCGTTTGTCTCATATGCGACTCCCGCGTATCTTGCAACGCTTCCGGATTACCTCGATGTGCTGTGTCAGGACATAGAACGCGTCTGCCGGGAGATAAAAGAAAGCGGAGAGCGGCTTCTCACCGTCTATATCGGCGGAGGTACGCCCACCGTTCTTGACGGAAAGCAGCTTGACAGGCTGCTCTCTGTCGTCAGAAAAAGCATCGGAGACACAAGGCTGCTTGAATTCACAGTTGAAGCGGGTCGTCCCGATACCGTCACGGCGGAGAAATTCGATGTGATGCTCTCTCACGGCGTTGACAGAACGAGCATAAATCCGCAGATCCTTGACGACGGAGTGCTTGAGCTGATAGGCAGGCGGCACACTGTCGCGGATTTTTACCGTGCATACGAAACCGCAAGAAAATCCGGCATCGCGTGCATCAACACCGACCTTATCGCCGGACTTCCCGGTTCCGATGCCGCCATGTTTGCGGATACCGTTGACAGGATAATCGCGCTTGCACCGGAGAACGTCACGGTTCACACATACTGTGTCAAGCGCGCCGCGGAATTCACGGAAAAGGCGGCGGTTGAGGGCGACCGTCTCGGGATCTATTCCTATTCCGGCGGCGACACGTCGGAGTGCGTCGATTATTCGCAGAGGGCGCTGTATGCCGAGGGATACCTGCCGTATTATCTCTACCGCCAGAAGAACGCTCAGGGAAACCTTGAAAACGTCGGCTTCTCAAAGCCGGGTCATGAGGGACTTTATAACATTTTCATCATGGAAGAGCTTCAGAATATCCGCGCGGTCGGTGCCGGCGCCGTGACAAAGCTCGTCGGCGGCGAAAAAGAGAAGATTAAAAGAATATTCGAGCCGAAATACACATACGAATATCTGAAAGAACATGGGAAAAGGGAATGAAAGCGGCGTTGTACCGGCAGTCTCTTCATGCTTGTTTAAATTCATAACTTCATTCAAATATTTTTCATTTCAAAAGTTCTTGAAGTTCCAAGAAACTTCTTTCAAGAAGTTTCTTGGCGGGTCCGGGCAGAGCCCGCGTTCCTCCCATGAAAGGTGATGTTTTATGATAATACCGATGGAATATATTGATTACCGGCTTCCGGACGACAACGCAAAGACGCTGTTTGCCGCGACCTGCGAGATGGGCTTCAGGAGAAGCGTGAATTCGGCGGCGGACGCGGTGCTGAACCGGCCGGGGCTGAGATTCGTCGCGCTTGCAGGTCCAACCTGCTCCGGAAAGACAACGACTGCGGGAATACTTGCCGATAAGCTGTCGGACGCGGGCAGAACCGTCCGTTCCGTATCGATCGACGACTTTTTTCTTGACCGTGAGGTCCTTGTTGCCGAGGCGGAGAAAAACGGGACTGCCGTTGACCTTGATTCGGCGAAGGCGATCGACATTGACGGACTTTCCCGCTTTGTTGACTGCATAGAGAACGGTCTGCCCGGAAAAATGCCGGTCTTCGATTTCGGAACCGGAAGACGCTCCGGATACCGGGATTTTGCTCCGTCGGATAACGACATCTTCATTTTCGAGGGAATACAGGCTGTGTACCCGGAGGTGGTGTCGCTTTTCCCCGGACAGCATCTGCTCAGGATATTCATCAGCGTCACCGACGGGATAGATTCTCCCTTCGGGAACTGGCTCCCGCGCGAGATACGCCTCCTGCGCCGCCTTGTCCGCGACAGCCGGTTCAGAAACACCGACGCCGAGACAACGTTTGCCCACTGGGACGGCGTTGCGGCGAACGAGATCAGAAATATCGAGCCGTATCGCGACGGCTGTGACATAAAGCTCGATTCCGGCATGGCATACGAGCTTCCGGTGCTGAAAGACCCCGCGATCACGCTGCTGAGAACTGTGGAGCCTTCGTCACGACATTATATCCGGGCAAGAATGCTTGCCGAGAAGCTGGGCGGTTTTCCCGATATGAGCGAGAATTTTGTTCCGAAGGACTCGGTTTTGCGGGAGTTTATCGGGTAAGGGAACTCCGGGCTCTGCCCGGACCCGCCAAAACCCTTCTTGAAAGAAGGGTTTTGGAATCCCAAGAACTTCTGTAAAAAAGGATCTGGAGATTTTGATACCGTGTTTTACAAACATAAGAGAA
Organism: Candidatus Colimorpha enterica; assembly: GCA_000433515.1. Taxonomy (GTDB): domain Bacteria; phylum Bacillota; class Clostridia; order Oscillospirales; family CAG-272; genus Colimorpha_A. Next base: position 34,074 of record FR891089.1, read on the forward strand.
AGGCTTCCGGAGGATATCCGGAATGCGGTCAGGTAAGTGAAGGATAAAGAATCAAGAAGCAGGTCGAGATTTTTCGGAGGGGTCGTTGCGCTGACTCTCGGCAACCTGTTCGTAAAGGTCGTCGGTCTCGTTCTCAAGATACCGCTTCACGGCATTCTCGGCGATGCCGGGATGGTGTATTACAACAATGCCTACGACATATACGCGTGGCTGTTCACGATAGCAACCACCGGTCTGCCGACGGCGATATCGATGCTCATTTCAGAGGACAGGGTTCACGGCAATTTCAGAGAGATAAAAAAGATTTTCCGCGTGACTCTCGGACTTTTCATCATCATCGGGATACTGGGAAGCGCGATCATGTTCTTCGGTGCGCCGTTCTTTGAGAGAGCGTACAAAATCACCGACAGCCGCTTCTGTATGATGGCGGTCGCGCCGACGCTGTTCTTCATATGCGTGGCAAGCGCGCTGAGAGGCTATTTCCAGGGCTTTCAGCACATGGTCCCGACGGCGGTGTCGGAGGTTATCGAGGCAACGGGCAAGCTGGCTCTCGGACTTCTTTTCGCCGGGTACGCGGTGAAGCAGGGATATGCGCTCCATATAGTTGCCGCATATGCCGCTCTCGGGCTTACCGTCGGAGTTGCCTGCGGCATGATATATCTCATTGCGACAAAGCTGCTTTTCCGGCCGGAGACGTTTGAAGCGGCAGTTTCCGACTCTCCCGAAGACGTCGGAAGGGTGCGCGGAACAAAAAAGATCGCATTCACCCTTATGGCGATAGCGATACCGATAACGCTCAGCAGCTCGGTGCAGAGCTTTTCTGCGGTCATCGACGGCATGGTCCTCTCCAACCGGCTTCAGAGCGCCGGCTTCAGCGAGCAGGCAACCGCAGAGATGATCGGCAACTACAAAACGCTTGCATCTCCGCTCTGCAACCTTCCCCCGGCATTCATTGCCCCGGTCACGGCATCGATTATACCGCTCATGGCGGCGTCTATCGCGTCCGGGAATAAAAAGAAAACACGGCAGATAATGAACGGCGCGCTCATGCTGACTGCGATAATTGAGCTGCCGTGCGCCCTCGGAATGTCGGCGCTGTCGGAGCCGATTCTGAAGCTGCTTTTCGGCAATACGGCATCGTCGGAGACCGCAGCCCCGCTGCTTTCGCTGCTTTCGCTGGCGGTGTTCTTCGTCAGCCTGATATCCATGACGAGCGCGTTCCTTCAGGCTCACAAGTTCGAGCGGAAGCCGATAATCTCCATGCTGATCGGAGCGGCGGTAAAGCTGATTTCGATATACATTTTCGCCGCGATCCCGGAGATAAACATATATGCCTCGCCGATCTCGTCGTTCCTCGGCAGCTTCGCGATATCCGCGGCTAACCTGTACTTCATGAAAAAGCACATCGGATTTGTCCCGGATTTCGGAAAGATGCTGATACGCCCGTTTGTCTCCGCGCTGATATGCGCGCTGACCGCACTGCTCTCGTTCGGGTTCCTCCGCGGGATCGTCGGCAGGAATATCGCGCTGTTTGCCGCGATAGCAGTGGCTGTCGTCGTGTATTTCTTCGTGATCTTCCTCTTCCGCGCATTGACAAGAGAGGACGTCATGCTCCTCCCGAAGGGCGCAAAGCTCTGCTCGGTGCTTGAGAGAATGCATTTACTGAAAAAAGAAGAGTGATAATACAAAACGGGTCGCCGTGAAAGCGATCCGTTTTGTGTTTATCTTATCTTCTCAAGAATTTTCATAAATGCCCCGCACGCCGCATCAAACGCCGCATCCCGGCTTGAATAATGGTATTTTGTTCCGACAACGCTGGTGTCGCCCTCGCGCTCCAGTCCGGAAAGCCCGGAGAACACCGTGAGGTGCGGCTCTATCGTGAACTCCCGTCCGCCGGCTGCGACATATTCCAAAACTATCTTTTCGACATTTCCGATGCCCTTTCCCGCCGGAACAACGCTTCCGTCGGCAAGGGCGTCCTTTATGTGGAGGCAGAGAATGCGGCTCTTCAGAAGCTCCCATGCCTTTTCCGTGTCCTGACCGCACTGTATGAAATTTGCCGGGTCGAATATCGCGTGCAGGCCGGGCAGGGCAGTGTACAGATCAAGGCACCTTTCCGCGCTGTCGCCGTATATCCCCTTTTCGTTCTCATGGCAGAGCAGTATCCCGCTCCCCTTTGCGATGTCAAGGAATTTTCCCAGCCGGTCAATGACCTCGTTCCGGTAGTCGCCGGGGTTCTTCCCGTGCGGGATGAAGAACGAGAAGAGCCTTATCTTCTCCGAACCGAGGATCGAGGCGATCTCAAGCGTGCGGCGGAATTTTTCGGTGTGCTCT
>FR891090.1:0-19054 GCA_000433515.1 Candidatus Colimorpha enterica
ATATTCAGCCTTTTCTCCTGCGGCATGAACGGAGGCAAGCCGGGCGGCAGCACAGGCACCGATACCGGCACGACCGCCGCCGGAGACAGCGGCAAAAGTACGGAAACAAACACCGAAACGGAAAGGATCACGGAAACGGAATCAGATACTGATATGATAACCGACACTGAAAAGGTCACTGAAACCGAAACAGAAAAAGAAACGGAAATAACGACCGTACCGGAAACCACGGCTCCCGAAGACAATACGGTCAGGGTTTCAGCCGTCACATGGGTTGCGGAGGATATTCCTCTCACGGCTGATAAAGAATATGACGACCCGGTTTACCACGTCACCCTTGACGCTGTTTTCAAAAACAGAAAAAGCGGGAAAACCATCAGAATGCCGGGCTTCTGGAACGGCGGGCGCAGATGGGTCATCAGAATAGCTCTTAATGAGCCGGGTGAATGGGATTTTTACACCGTCTGCTCAAAGGATAACGACACAGGACTTCACGGAGTACAAGGGGTCGTTACCGTGAAGAAATATACCGGAAAGCTTGATATTTACAGACACGGGTTTCTCAGAACCGAGCCGGGCAGGAGATATTTCATGTACAGCGACGGCACTCCGTTCTTCTATATCGGCGATACCCACTGGACAATGCCTCTTGAATCCCTTTACTCAAACGGAAACGTCAGCGACGAGGATGCGGAAAAATACGGAATAAAGACGCAGTTTCACTATATTGTCGATTACCGCGTGAAACAGGGCTTTACAGTCTATCAGTCTCAGCAGCTCGGTTATTATCAGGGGGCTGCGGGGAACAGCTGGATTGGTGATGCCGGAGGAAGTATTTTTGACTACGGCGTGACCGATAAGATCCTTGAGCAGTTCAAAACTCTTGATATTTATTTTGCCTATATTGCAAAAAAAGGAATGGTTCATGCACACTCTCAGTTTTCGTACCCTGAAGAGCTTATAGAGACATACCTCGGAGGAAAAATCAGCGACAAAAAGCTGGAGCTTCTCTGTCGGTACTGGGTAGCAAGATACGGCGCATATCCCGTAATGTGGACGACCGCTCAGGAAGCCGACAACGACTATTACGAATGGTCAGGCTGTACGGTAAAAAACAATCCGTGGAAAAAGGTCATGAAATACATCGCCGCCTTTGACCCGTACGGTCAGCCGATGACCGCACATCAGGAAAACGTCGGAAACACAAGGGTGTTCAACTCCGCTTTTGCAGACATGAAGGAACACAACTGGTTCGGAGCACAGTTCACTACTCAGCTCAACACGGGGGTCGACTGGAATATCGTCAGAGAATATTACGACTACGGCGGTGAAAAGCCGGTCGTTAACTTTGAGGGACGTTACGACCACTTCTGGACCGGAGAATTCGGTGCAAGATCGCAGGGCTGGATAGCATATCTGAACGGAATGTTCGGCTACGGCTACGGCATACAGCCGCTCTTCAACATTTTCTGGGCGTATAACGGTGATACGACACCGGCTCAGGACGAATCGGGACAGGTCTACCGCCGCGACCTCACATGGCTTGAGGGGCTTCACTCCGCCGGTGGAGAGCAGATGCGGATAATGAAGGACTTTTTCACCTCATTCGACTGGTATAACCTCGTACCGTGCTTCAGTGCAAATGAATACTATATCCCGGATGATTCGTTCAGCACGGCGGCGACCGTCGGAAACGAAATGTATGTCGTGTACTGCTTCGGAAAATCCGGCAGCACCGGCTCGATCATGCACGCCGACACCTCGTCCGACTACACTGTGTACTGGTTCAATCCCCGCACCGGAGAAACAGCCGACGAGGGTGTCGTCGAACCGAAAAGCGGAAAGATATTCATACCCGAAAAGCCCGACCGCTTTGACTGGGTATACGTTGCAAGAAAAAACAGCTGAATTCCGGAAAACAGAAAGGCAAAATATGAAATCCGAATCAAGAAAAAAAATCGAAACACTCGTTGAACGCTATCCCGCGCTTTCCGTCTGCAGGGACGACATTGTAAAAGCTGCCGAGCTGATGGTGAGGTGCTATGAAAACGGCGGGAAGATCATGACCTGCGGAAACGGCGGAAGCGCCGCTGATGCGGTTCACATCGTCGGAGAGCTCATGAAGGGCTTCTGTAAGCGCCGCGAGCTTCCCGAAAACGAGAAAAATGTCCTCTCGGCTTACGGAGAGGAGGGAAGGGTTCTTGCGGAGAATCTTCAGGGAACCCTTGCATCGGTATCGCTCATCAACGAGATCTCGCTTCAGACCGCGTTTTCGAACGATGTTCTTCCGGAGCTTGGCACGGCTCAGCAGCTTTACGGGCTTGCGGAAAAAGGCGACGTGTTTATAGGGATCAGTACCTCCGGAAACGCAAAGAATCTTTATTACGCTTCGATCGCCGCAAAGGCAAAGGGCTGTTCTGTCGTGATACTCTCCGGCAGGGACGGCGGAATACTGAAGCGGCTTGCCGACGTGTCGGTGATCGTTCCCGAAACCGAGACTTATAAGATACAGGAGCTTCATCTTCCGGTCTATCACGCGATCTGCCTTGCGCTTGAAGAAGAATTCTTCGGATAAAACACATATCACCGAAAAGGGGAAATAATTATGTCAAAGATCATCACTAACGAAAAAGAAAAAGAAACCGCCGCGGCAAGATATGCCGAATGGTTCTCCGATCCCGCAAAGATACCGGTGTCATTCAGGCTCGGAAACGAGGTATATCACGGCTTCGGAGAGGGATTCTCGGTAACAAGAGAGCCGCTTCCCGCCGGAACACAGGTCGGAACGCCGTTCGACGGTCTGCGCAGATACCGCAGTCTCAGCGACCGGGGTGAAAAGATCACGGCAAAGCACCCCTCCGGCATCACCGTGACGGTTATGACGGCAGTTTACGAAAACTACGGCACGTTTGAGTGGGCGGTATACTTCAGAAACGAAGGAACAGAGAATTCCCCGGTGCTTTCGGATATCAACGCAGCCGACCTTTCGTTTGGCGGACAGGATCCCTGCCTTCACTATTTCATCGGCGACGACAGCGAGGACAGACACGCGATGAAGCCGGAGAGCATTCTGCTCCGTCCGGGAATCTCACTTGAAATCCAGCCGTTCGGCGGCAGACCGACGAATTTCATGCTCCCCTTCTTCCGCCTTTCGACGGGAGAGGAGACTGCTGTTATCTCCGTCGGCTGGTCGGGACAGTGGAGATGCCGTTTCGACACCGTCAACGCGATACGCTCGGTACGTATTAGCGCCGGACAGGTGAATCTGCACGCATACCTCACCCCCGGTGAGGAGATCAGAACTCCGATGATGACCTTCCTCTTTGCCGACTGCCGCTGTGACTGCGAAGCCGGAGAGGACCGCGTCATAAACCTATGGAGACGTTTCCTTATCGACTGCAATATGCGCCTGATAAACGGTGAGCTCATGAAGCCGCACACCGGTGCAAGCACCTCATGGATATACGCGGAAATGCGTGACGCAACCGATGCAAATCAGATAGCCGCGTTCGACGTTTACCGTGAAAACGGCATAAAGCCCGATTACTGGTGGATGGACGCCGGCTGGTACTTCAAGGGAGATCATGAGCTGATCGACAACTGGACGCAGACCGGCAGCTGGGAGATCGATACCAACCGCTTCCCGAGCGAAATGCGCGACATTACGACCCATGTCGAAAAGTACGGAAGCAAGACGCTTCTGTGGTTTGAGCCGGAGAGGATCACCGAGAACACCTTCCTTGCCGGAAAGCCGGAGTGGCAGGTTACCCCGTCGCTTCTTGACCTCGGCAACCCCGAAGCACGCGCATGGCTGTCCGAAAGGGTCAATTCGGTGCTGAAAAAAGCCGGCATTTCGATCTACCGTCAGGATTACAACATCGACCCGCTCGGTCACTGGCTCACCCGCGATTCCGAAAACGCTCCCGACAGGTGGGGCATTACCGAGAATCACTATGTGACAGGATATCTTGCTTACTGGGATTCGCTTATTGCGGAGAATCCGGAAATGATGCTTGACTCCTGCGCCTCCGGCGGAAGACGGAACGACCTTGAGACGGTGAGACGTTCGGTGTCCCTTCACAAGACCGATGCAGATTACTCCGACTTCACAAGAAAACAGGCAATGCACTACTCATTCTATCAGTGGCTCCCCTATTTCGGAACGCCGGTCACCGGCGCCGGTTATACCACCGATATTGAAAAGTATGCTTTCCGTTCCGCGATGATCCCGTGGTTCACATACAGCTACGATGTCAGAAAGAGCGCGGAGGAGAACGCGTACGAACCCGCCGCCGAGGCTCTTGAGGAGTGGCACGATACGAATATGTTCTTCTGGGGCGATTATTATCCGCTTACCGGCTGGTCGAACAGCGATTCCGACTGGATCGGCTGGGAGTTCTACGATGATGAACAGCGCGGGGGCATAATTCAGCTCTTCCGCCGCGACAGCAGCGAAGAGGATATGAAGACATTTGTTCTTCGCGGTCTTGACCCGAACACCACCTACGTTATACACGACTACGACGGCGACCCCGTGTCCCTTGCTACCGGCAGAGAGCTCTGCGGAACCGGCATTACGGTCGTAATTCCCGAAAAGCGGTCGTCGGCGCTTATTAAGTTCACGGCACGCAAATGATTCCGGAAGGACAGTAAATACGCGCTTTTATGAATACAAAAAAATACGAAAATCCCCCGAAGGAATTCCGCGCCGTCCCGTTCTGGTCGTGGAACGACAGGCTTGAGCCGGAGCTTATCCGCTATCAGATAGGGCAGATGGACGAGGCGGGGCTCGGCGGTTACTTCATGCACGCCCGCACCGGACTTGCGACCGGATATATGGGCGAGGACTGGATGAAGGCTATCGAAACCGGCATTGAGGAAGGCAAAAAGCACGGAATGTCGGCGTGGGGCTACGACGAGGAGGGATATCCCTCCGGTTATGCCGGCGGAGCGGTTCAGGCGGCAGGAGAAAAATACTGGATGAAGTGGATCGAGTGCAGCCGCCCCGAGGGCTATGAGTACACGGAGGGTGTTCTTGCGGTATTCACGGAGGAGGACGGAAAATTCGTCCGTCAGCCGACTGACTCGGTCATTCCGGCGGAAAAAAAGCCGGTCGTCATCTCGAGAAAGACCTCCCCGGCTTACATCGACCCGATCAATCCGGAGAGCATCGCGCTCTTCATAAAGCTGACGCACGAAAAGTACTATGAACATTTCGGCGACGAGTTCGGGAAGACTCTTCCGGGCTTCTTCACCGACGAGCCGCAGTTCGGGCTTGCCGGAATACCGTGGACGGACACGCTTGCGGATACATTTATGAGGGAATACGGATATGACGTTCTTGATAACGCCCCGTATCTGTACGGTGATGATCCTGCGGGAGACGCATTCCGGCACGATTTCTGGAGACTGATAAACCGTCTCTACACAGAAAACTTCATAAAACAGCTTGGCGGCTGGTGCCGCGATCACGGATGCAGACTGACCGGTCACGTCATGGGTGAGGACAACATCATGTCCCAGATGCACATGACGGGCGGTGTCATGCCGGGGTACGAATACTTCGATATCCCCGGGATCGACTGGCTCGGAAGAGGGATATGCAGCGACGTGCTTCCGAAGCAGGTGTCGTCGGTTGCGGCACAGCTTGGGAAAAAGCGCGTGCTTTCCGAAATGTTCGGGCTGACCGGCTGGGACGTTTCTCCGGAGCAGCTGAAATGGATCGCCGAATGGCAGTTCGTGAACGGCATTTCGTTCATCTGCCAGCACCTTGAAAGCTACACCCTGCGCGGCGTCAGAAAACGTGATTTCCCGCCGTCGCTGTTCTGTCAGCTTCCGTGGTGGAAGGAATACCGGAAATTCATAGACTATTTCGCACGTCTGTCGATGCTCCTTACCGAGGGTGACGAGGTATGCCCGGTGCTTGTCCTTCACCCGATATCAAGCGCATGGACAAGGTTCAACAAGCTCGACCTCGGATCGATATACTGTTTCCACGACAGTCTTGAGACGGTCGTGAACACACTCGGCGACTGTCAGGTGGGGTATCATCTGGGCGACGAACAGCTTATGGAGAAATACGGCTCGGTAAACGGAAACCGTCTGACCGTCGGCAGAAAGAGCTACACTGCGGTCGTGCTTCCTGAGCTTGTCAGCATCGAAAGCCCGACCCTCGCTCTGCTTGATGCCTTCATGAGAAACGGCGGAAATGTTATTGCCGCGGGAACCCTCCCGAAATACGTTGACGGCAGAGAGAACGCGGAAGCGCTTGAATATCTTTCGTCTCATGCGGTGAAAGCCGAGGGGGCAGAGGCTCTCTGCGCCGCTCTTGAAAGATCCGGTGCAGTCCTTCAAAAACTAACCGGCGACAGGGGCAGAGTAAGAGTAATGCGCCGCGACAGAGACGACGGCACGCTCCTTTATATCGTCAACACCGACAACGAACGCGGGCGCACCTTCACTCTTACCGCCGGTGCAAAGAGCATGACGATGCTTGACGTCGAAGCTCTGACCGAAACCGCTCTTCACGTTACAACCGACGGAAAGAATTCCTCGGCTGAGATATCGCTTCTCCCGGCAGGCTCTGCGGTGATCCTTCTTGACTCTGCAGACCCGGCGGAATATGCTCACGGGGAGAGCGAAAGAGTGACCGTCACCCTTCCGGAGGAGCTTGAGATCGAAAAGTGCGATATCAATTCCCTCACGGTCGATTCCTGCGAATACCGCGTTGACGGCGGAGAGTGGAGACCGAAAAAGGCGGTCATACTCATCTCGGATGAGTTTCTGAAAATGCGCCGCCCCTGCGATTTTGAGCTGAAATATCACTTCAACATATCCTGCGACCCGAAGCTCCTCGGCAGACTGTACCTTGCCGGCGAGACGGTCAACAGCCTGAACATGAAGGTTAACGGTCATCCGATAACCCATGACGGAAAGTCATGGTGGCGCGATTCGGCGTTCCAGAAGTGTGAGATAACCGACTTTGTGCGTCAGGGTGTGAACGAGGTAACAGCCTCCGGTCACTATTTCCAGCGCGATGAGGTGTTTGACATCCTCTATGGCGGCGGAGACATTATGGGAACGCGGTTCAACCGTCTGACCTACGACACGGAGCTTGAGAGTATATATATCCTCGGCGATTTCGGGGTGTACGACGACGGGGGATTTACTCCGGGCGAAAGAAATGCGCTCTTCTGCAGGGGAGATTTCAGAATCGATATGCCGAACCGTCATGTTAAGCGCGGAAGCGTCACCGGACAGGGCTATGCCTTCTTCTCGGGGCGCATGACCTTCGGCTTCGATATAACCGCAGACGGTGCCGGTAAGCCGGTATACCTGAAGTACTCCCAGCGCGCGGCTGTTACCAACATATGCGTCAACGGGAAGCCGGTAAGAACGGTATGGCGCGCACCGTATGAGACCGATATTACGGAATATCTTGTTCCGGGTGTCAATCACGTAACGGTAGAGGCTGTTTCCGGAAACCGCTGTCTCCTCGGTCCTCATCACCATATTTTCGGCGAGACCTATTCACCCGGTCCGTGGAGCTTCACCGATACCGGTGGCTGGTGCGAGGGCGAGCTGAACGGCAAACCCATCTGGCGCGACGGCTTCTGCATGGTCACGTTCGGAGTTTATTGAGAGTCAGTTATCCTCTTCTCATGGTGCTTTTTCAAAAAGCACCATGAGAATCCCTGATAGCTTCTGAAAAGAGAGTCTGGGTCATGGGAGCGATTCACGAATCGTCCCGTGCAGCGATACCATATCCGCATAATGTGACATCTGCGATATGCATTCCGGACGGGCAAAACAAAGAAAGGCAAAAAATGTACACAGGTATTGATATCGGCGGCACAAAATGTGCCGTTGTGCTTTCCGACGACAACGGAAACATATTGAAAAAAGAGCGTTTTCCCACCGTGGGATTTGAGGAAACGCTTGCGAAAATAATCGACACGACAGAACAACGGGTCGGCGTCGGGAAAGCCATCGGCATAAGCTGCGGAGGTCCCCTTGACTCGGAGCACGGAGTGATCATGTCACCCCCGAATCTTCCGGGATGGGACGACGTGCATATTGCCGACATTCTCGGACAGAGATTCGGCGTTCCTGTCGGCCTCTGCAACGACGCCGACGCCTGTGCGCTTGCCGAATGGAAGTTCGGCGCGGGAAAAGGCACGAAGAACATGATATTCATGACCTTCGGAACAGGTCTCGGAGCGGGGCTGATACTGAATGGTAAGCTCTATTCCGGTTCCTCGTCAAGCGCAGGAGAAGCCGGACACATAAGGCTGGCTCCCGACGGACCAACAGGATACCGCAAGGCAGGCTCTTTTGAAGGCTTCTGCAGCGGAGGAGGCATCCGCCAGATCGGTCAGCAGGTGGCCTTGCGCGAGATAAAACGCGGCAATCCTCCCGCATGGTGCAGGAGCGAGGAAGAGCTTGACACCGTCACGGCAAAGACCGTCGGCGATGCGGCGGAAGCAGGCGATACGGTGGCGGCGGAGGTATACGACATCTCCGGCGAGAAGCTTGGTTATGGGCTTTCGATACTTATTGATCTGCTGAATCCGGAAAAGATCGTTCTCGGCGGCATATATATGCGTTCTGCTGAGCTTCTGAACCGCAAAATGTACGAGGTGCTTGAGCGTGAGGCGCTTCCGCAGGCTCTCAGTGTCTGCCGGATAGTCCCCGCGGGGCTTGGAGAGTCGATCGGCGATCTCGCTGCCGTCCTTGTCGCAATGCAGGCAGCCGGAGCACTTTGAACCGGACGGATTCCGATCTGCAGGCATAAACATATAAGTGCTTCCGCAGAAACGGTCAGATATAAATAGGAGTGTCAGAAAGCCCGGACGGTTTTCTGGCATTCCTTTTTCATTCCGGAATACAGGCAATCCGCACGAGAGAAACACGGGAAATTTGCGCGGTGTGCCGAAATTTTGCGGCTGAAAATTATAAACTCTTGACGCGGATTCTGCGGTGTGGTAAACTGTATGCAGGGGATGTGTTATGCCGGAGTGCCTGACGATACGGTTAACATCAACTCCAGAATGAACGGAATAAGCAGAAATCTCAGATAAGCCGTCCGCCGCGGTAATCCGGAACCGTTTTCCGGAAAAAATCGGCGGTCGGATAAGGCTACGGTGAATTTATAATGAAACTTGAAATCACAGACGACACACCTTTCGGTATTTCGTGTTATATAACTGGCGAAGGAAAAAGGTGCTTATATAAATCGGGGAAGAGAACGGTATTGTACGACTTTGACTCAGCGAAAACTATGGGTATCAGGATATTTAAGGAAGATATCTGGGCTTCCGGGCAAGGGCTGAGTACGTTTGTGCTGATTGTTTATATATTTGACTGGATATCCGGGTGCTTTTCGGAGTCGGAAAATCTGCCGGTTTCGATAGATCATTATCTGTCGCCGGAGTCGTGGAGCGCAGACCCTCACGTAAGGGTATTCTTGTCAGATGTTGTGCGGGTTGACGGGGAGAGCCTGACCCGTTGGTCAAAATACAGCTTTATTCAGTGTGCTGCGGTCGCGGCGGCGATAATTGTTATCGGATGCCTGCTGAGTCTCATTTTCAGGGGATGGTTAAGAATTGCTTTTGCGGTGGCCGCGGCGGCAGTTTCGGCTGCGGTTTTTAAGCTGATTGATTCAAGAAGAAAGAAGCTTTTTCGGATATTAAAGGAATATGTCTGATTCCGGATAATTAATACTCCGGAGTGATTGCCGTAAAGCAGAACGACAATCTTATGCAGTAAGGAGAAAAGAAATGTCAGATGAGTTTTCAGTCAAGGCAATACATCGCTGCGGTATAGATCTTTATTGTACAGACGATGCAATTACACTTATAAAACTGTTACAAGGTAAAGCGGTGCCGGTTTTGGGACTTGATGCTTTTATCATTACGGAAGAAAAAACACAGCCGAGCATGGATAACAGTATAGATTTGTCTTATGAAACTGATTGCTATGGCGCTGCGTCAGAATTCCTGAAGAAGAGGCGCGGGCTTGATCTGTTGTACGAGGTTGTCTATTGACTTATATTCTGCAGGGATGATGTTAAGGTCAAAATAAGCTGCAATACAGAGATAAAAGTTCAAACCGTGCTTTCCCCGTTTTCCCCGACGGAAAAACTGTTGATTTCAGTCGTCGGTATCAACGAAATCGAGGTTTTCCCTGAGCTTTTTCGGCGGGCGCTTCACTGTTTCGTCTCCTCCGAAAATCGCCGTTTCGGCTGCGGAGACGGCAGAGGCAACCGTTATCGCGGTGGCAAACGAAAAAGTGAATTTACTTTGAGAATTTACTCAGAATTCTTCTGCCGAACGGTTCGGAATTTATTTTCGCGGAAAGCAAAAAATGAAGAGCCTGCATCCGTCGGAAATCCGCCGGATTTTCTTCCGTATTGCAATTCCGCCCGGATTGTGGTATAATATCCCCATCCCCGGATACGAAAGGAGCAGACGTGGCGAACTTCACAAAACAGGCGATCAGGACGTCATTCATGAAGCTGCTGAACGAAAAGCCTCTCAGCAAAATCAGCGTGCGCGACATTGTAGAGGATTGCGGAATAAACAGAAACTCATTTTACTACCATTATCAGGATATCCCCGCTCTGATAAGCGAGATAATCACCGGACTTTTCGACCGTCTCATTGCGGCATATCCCGACGTAACATCACTTGTCGACTGCTTCAATGCCGCCGTTGACTACACCCTGAAGAACAAACGCGCAATCCTGCATATCTACAACTCCGTCAGCCGCGACATATTCGAGACGTATCTGATGAAATACAGCGAATACGCCGTAACGGAATACCTTTCGGCGGCATTTTCCGACGGAACGGTTTCGGAGGAGGACCGGGAAATCATCATCCGGTTCGTCAAGTGCAGCCTTTTCGGAATATCCCTCGACTGGCTGTCCTCCGGTCTGCCTGAGGAGGCCGTAGGCAATATCAGACGAATGCTGACCGTCAGCCACGGAATGTCAGAGGACATCATCAGACGGTGTGCGGAAAACGAAAAGAAAAGATAAAAATAAAAAGACCGGATCGTCTTATCGGCGACCCGGTCATACCGGTTTGTCAGAGTCTGCTGACGATTGCCTCCGTGTCGGTTGCGATCATAAGCTCCTCGTTCGTGGGAATGAGGTAGACCTTTACCTTTGAGTTCTTTGTTGAAAGCTCAACGGTGTTGGGCTGATGGTGAGATCTTGCGTTGACCTCCCTGTCGATCTCTATTCCGAAGTACTCCATGTTGGTGCAGACACGCTCGCGGAGCTCGGGATTGTTCTCACCCATGCCGGCGGTGAAGACAATAGCGTCAAGACCGTTCATTGCGGCGGTGTAGGAACCGATGTACTTCTGGATCTGATAAGCAAGCACGGTCGCCGCAACCTCTGCGCGGTGGTCGCCCTTGAGAATGGCAGCCTCTATGTCGCGGGAGTCGGAAGAAATCCCGGAAACGCCGAGGAAGCCGCACTCCTTGTTCATATAGGAAGCGATGCCGTCGGGATCAAGCCCCTTTTTCTTCATAAGATAGGGAACGATGGCAGGGTCGATGGCGCCGCAGCGGGTCCCCATTTCGACACCGTCAAGGGGAGTGAAGCCCATGGAGGTATCGATGCACTTTCCGCCCTTTACGGCGGTGATGGAAGAGCCGTTTCCGATGTGGCAGGTGATGATCTTTGTCTCCTCAACGGGCTTGTCAAGCAGCTTTGCCATTTCTGCGGCAACAAAACGGTGGGAGGTTCCGTGCGCACCGTAGCGGCGGATCCTGTATTCCTGTGCGTCCTCGTATTTGATGGCATAGGTGCTTGCCTTTTCGGGCATGGACTGATGGAACGCGGTGTCGAAAACAAGGACCTGCGGAACATCAGGCATGACCTCGGTGCAGCCTTCGATGCCCATAAGATGAGCCGGAGTGTGAAGCGGCGCAAAGTCGTTGCAGAGACGGAGCTTCTCAACGACCTCCGGAGTGACAAGACAGCTCTCAAAGAAGTAAGGACCGCCGTGGACCACACGATGTCCGACAGCCTTTATCTCGCTCATATCCTTTATGCAGCCGAGAACCGGGTCGGTAAGGGTATCGACAACGATCTTCATTGCGACGGCGTGATTGGGCATTGCGATATCGCGCTTGTGCTTCTCCCCGTTCTCGCCGAGGCGGTGCTCAATGCGCCCGTCGATCCCGATACGCTCGCAGATGCCTTTTGCAAGAACGTCTCTGCTCTCGGTGTTGAAGAGCTGATATTTAAGAGACGAGCTGCCGGCGTTGACAACAAGTACTTTCATTAGTAAAAAAACCTCCGATGGATTCATAAATGCGATTTTTGCATAACGTCATAATTATACAACATATTCCCGACAATTACAAGGGATTTGAAGAATTATTTTTCTCCCGGACGGCAATATTTGATCGGAAGAGCGTGAAAACCCCGCTTTTCGCACACTTCCGCGCCGCCCGGACAAATAACCGGAAAGGAAACCGAAGAAAATGCCGGAAACCGCAGCCGTAATATGCGAATACAACCCGTTTCACAACGGGCACCTTATCCAGCTTGAAAAGATCAGGAAGATCAAGGGAGACGACACACGGATCGTCGCAATAATGAGCGGAAGCACCGTCCAGCGCGGAACCCTTGCGATATACCCGAAATATGCCCGCGCGGCGGCGGCGGTAAAATGCGGAGCCGACCTCGTGCTTGAGCTTCCGTGCCCGTTTTCCTGCGGGAGCGCCGAGTATTTCGCCCGCGCCGGCGTGATGCTTGCCGACCTGACAGGCATCGCCGACAGCCTCTGCTTCGGAAGCGAATCCGGCGATATCACAGCCCTTGAGGAAGCGGCAGACAGAATATCCTCCCCGGAATTCCTCTCGGCTTTAAGAAACCCCGACAGAACGGAATCGCATCAGAGAAACACGGAAAACCTGTACCTCTCGATGTTCGGCTCCGCCTGCCCGACAACACCGAACGATATCCTTGCCGTCTCGTACCTTTCCGCAATAAAGAGCCTGAAAAGCAGCCTGCAGCCCTTCACATATAAACGCGGACCCGGCTTCACCGCATCGGGTACCCGCAAAACGATCCTGTCCGGCGGCGATGTTTCCGCAATGCTCCCGCCGCAGGCACGCGACTCGTTTTCCGGCATAAAACCGACAGCCGACGCACTTTGCTCCGCCGCATCTCTCTATGTCATCCGCAATACCCCGGCAGAGCTCCTCTGTACCTTTTACGGCATGAACGGCGGAGTCTCCGGCTGTCTGCGCAATAACGCCGATGCCGCTGCAACTATAGAAGAGCTTGTCTCCCTCTGCACCGGCCGTAAATACTCCGCTTCGCGACTCCGCCGCGCGGTCATATCCGCCGTCATCGGCATAAAACCGGACGATATGACAGCTCCGCCGTACTATACCACCCTCCTCGCCGCAAACTCCCGGGGCAGGGAAATGCTGTCCGCAATCAAAAAGACCGGCTTCCCCGTAGTCACAAAACCCGCCGACGGAAAGCTCCTCCCGCCCCACGCCCTGCCCCAGTATTCCCTCGGCAGAAAAGCCGACGCACTCTTTGCCCTCTCAAGAAAAGAACCCCCGTCCGATATGATAAAAATGATGCCGACAATTGTATGATTTTTGCCAGAGTTAATTGATTGTTTACAAATCGGGGAAGTGAAGTCGCAAATACGATTGACAAGACACCAAAAATATGGTACACTTGACATGAAAGATAAGCGAAGAACCTGTCGGACAAAATTAAAAAAACCGCCCGCTCTGTAAAGTGATCCCGGCTGCAAGGAGCAACAGTGACAATGAAAAACTTCATCCCCCTCTTATTTCTCATCGCACCGCTGTTTGCGTTGGTTTTTCTTCTGAAATGCGTTGATATGCACACGTATAAAGAAAATTCCGGCGCAAAAAGAACGGTCGGCTGCGTGATCATATCTCTGCTTATAATTCTGCTTTCCCACCTTGCGGCGGCGGTCATAGGCAGCCGGATCACTATGGGCGGCAAACTTTTCGAACCTCTTCCGGGACTGCTTCTGATACTGCTGCTGCCGCTTACTGCGCTGCTGCTTTCGGTGCTCGCATTGCTTTTCATATATCCGATCGGGCAAAAAACATCTGACGGAACCGGGCACTCAAAAAAAGCACTCGGATTCAATCTCGCAGTAACCGGTTCTTTCTCAATACTATATTTTCTGCTTACTGTCTGGAACATGGTTTTCATAGGCAAACCGGAATTTAATATTATGGATGAAGCAAAACAGGAAGTTTTTTCGAAAGAAAACTGCGTTCAGCTGCTCATAGCGGTACTCCTGCTGCTTGCGGCGCTCTGGTTTAAGATAAGCAGAACAAAATCCGCGAAAAAAACCGCTGAAGAGCAACCCGATACGCAAAAGAATTGAGGATACGGTAGATCAACTGTTATGAAAGAATACTCAAACGCCTTCAAAAAAGACTATCGCTACAGCAAGCTTATCGAGATATTCAACACCGGTGTCGTATATTACGGTTGTCACGAATTGGAATTTGTAAGATCAGTGCGCGAAAAATACGGTCTGAATATAGTCACAAGCGATTTTTCAACCTACCACCGGCAGTTTTCGGTCAAAGCATATTTTGATTTCGATAACCCGGAAGGCTTGGGAAAAAAGCTGATGGAGGAAACGGATAAATGCAGCGTAGGCGGCTGGTCTGTCGATTCCGACATCTTCAGCCCGAAGTAAGAGAACTCGGTAATTCGATCGCGGATGATTATCTGAAAATACTGAATTAAGACAGAAACAGCTTCTCCGAAGTTATTTTTTACCCGAAAAGCTTCAGAAATTCTATAAACGCAAGAAGCCATTCCCTCGCTCTTCCCGAAATACGCTCATACCTGTGGAGAACCTTCCCAGATATCGATTTTTGGAGAATCATTATATGGTACGAACCGTCTGTAACCTGCATCGTCGATGATAAGTCAGACTATCGCCGCCTCATAAGAAAGCAGAAGTCAATAACCGAAAACTGCTTCCGCATAATCAGCCGGTTCGATAAATTCTCGGTCCTGACCGAAAAGGACGTGGGGCTGAAAATCCTCCTCAAATCAGAGCTGAACGACCATGATCTGAATATTTACGCAAGGGAAATCTTCTGATCCCCCGGCAAATACACCTCAATAAGGAGTTAATGATATGAAAAGAATCCTTCCGTTCTTCTGCTCAACGATGCTTTTTCTGACAGCATCTCTTCTGATGCTTTCGATACGCTCCGGCATTGTAATAGTTTTGCTTTTGCTGCTGCGCTTCCTTGCCCCGGTTGTTCATTTCGGAATTATCGGACATGATATGAAGCAGAACCCGCGCAGAAAGTCAGCGACCGTCGCGGCAGTCATTTCAACAGTCCTGCTTCTTTCATCAGTCGTTCTGCTTAACCTTGCCGCAAAGTCGGTAATATCCGGGTTCCGTCTGCTTGTGCCGTATACCGCCGGCGAACTGATCTGGGTTCTTCTCTGCGGCGCGGTGATACTCGGAAACATTGCTGTGTCACACAAAAGGCTGTCCGGCATACTCATCGTTATTGAGGCTGTCATAGCGCTCGCCATAAATGCTGTGATGACATTCTTTCTTTCATCTGCGCTCTCGCCGCTTGCAATCGATGCCGTTGAAGTGCTTCTGATACCTCTCTCGACAATCATCCTGTCGCTGATATCGTTCTTTATCGGCAGAGCCATGACCCCCGACCGGATAAAATTAAAGCTGTCCGCGTGGCTCTTCGGGATCATGACGTCGGTTTTCGTCTCTCTGTGGCTGCTTCAGAAACCTCTGACAACGCCGGTAATCACCCCGGTTTATGCAGTGATCTGGCTTGCCCTCACGTTTGTCACGTTCGGCGCAGCCCTCCTCGGCAGAGTCCGCTTCAACTTGAAATACACCCCGCATTCCGGAATGACAACAACCGCCTGAACCAATTATGACACCCAAAACCCACAAAAAACGACCCGCGGCAATATTGCTCCCCCTCTTTCTCCTGATATTCTCAATGCTTCTCACGTCGTGTAGTGAGTACTGGAAAGACTATCGCGAAGACGTCGTGGTAAAAGACAACTTTTCCGATTACCGTCTGATCTTCAGAGAATGGTCAGTACTCGGCGGCGGAGGCGCAAAAATCTATTGCCGCAAGGGTAACGGCAGAGAAAAACAGCTTGGCGAAGTATCTCTTGGAGACTGCGTCTTTCCGTTCACTGACGGAGATTATACCGTAGAATGGCGCGGCGACTCGGTCTGCATCAGATTTTTCTCCGGAAGAGGCAGCGAGACCGATGACCCCGATACATGGCAAGCCATCGGTTATGACCTTCCCTGAAACACAATACTAAAAATCCGTGCCCCACAAGAGCACGGATTTTTAAGTTTAATAAATATCAGAAAGAAACAACAAGCTGCATCTTGAACTTCTCCTCACCGAAAACGGCGTGGGGAATGTCCTTCGGCATGATAAGCGTCTCGCCGGCGTTCAGAATAAAGACCTTCCCCCCGACAGTAAAACGCCCGGTTCCCTCAAGAACAGTCACCATAGCGTCTCCGCCCGCCGCATGGGTAGATATCTCCTCGCCCTTGTCAAACGAGAAAAGCGTCATGCTGACAAGCTGATTCTGCACAAGCGTCTTGCTGACGATCTGCCCCTCCTTGTACTCAACAAGGTCCTTAAGGCACAGCTTTTCCTGCTTTTCAATGTTCTTGTACATGATTATATCCTCCCAAATGGTTGATTTGCTTTGATTATTGTCAGTTCTGCTTCTGAACACTCTTGTACTCGTCATAAAAACGGTAGAGCGGACAGGAGCCGGTGTTTCCGAACATCCTGTCAACCTCCTCGTCCTCGTCGAGGTCGGCGCGGCAGACATATTCGCCGTAAAATTCGTCGTAGTCGTACCAGACACACGTCTCACAGTTCGACTGCGGCTTTTTGTATTCTTTTTTGTGAAGGTCCTGATTACTCACAGTATCTCCCTCCCGTCAAGCACCGCCGAAACAAGCCTGTCGCCGCGGTAACACAGCTTCAAAAGGAAAAATCCGCGCCCCTCCGAAAGAAGCGAAAGAAATATCCTGTCCCCCTCCCAAAGCGGAAGCGCCGGCACATCGGATATCTTCACCCACTCAAGCGTCCCCTCGTTACATCCCGGAAGCCCGCCGGAAACCCCGCCGTCAGCGGTGGCTGTGAATAAAAACATCTGCTCCGTCTCGTAAATGTCCGAAACAAAAGTGACAATTCCGCGCAGACGGTACGACGTAAGCTCAAACCCCGTCTCCTCCCGCACCTCGCGGATAAGACAGTCGTCCGGCGACTCGCCCTCTTCAAATTTCCCCCCGACACCGATCCACTTGCCGGAATTTTCGTCGTTCTTTTTTCTGTCCCGTCGGAGCATAAGATACTTCCCGCAGGATTCAATATAGCAAAGCGTTGAATTTTTCATCTGATCTTTGATTTTACCGGAATTTTTTCCTCCGGTGAATAACCGTCCTTTCACCTGCCGATACTTCTGTCACAGGGTCATGACCTCGAAAACCGAAATATACATATCATAAAGCGCGAAAAATCATTTTAATAGCGCGGAAACGGGGTCATATTATGAAAAAAGCAGTTCTTGCAGTACTTATCGCCGCATTTGTCACCGCCGTGATCTATACCGTCCCGATAAACGGAGAGACAGAGATCTATAACAAGGTCGTCCGCCTTCACGTCATAGCCAACTCCGACAGCGAAGAGGATCAGGCGCTCAAGCTCGCCGTCCGCGACGCGATCCTTGAAAAAGTCTCATCCGCGACCGAAAACTGCAGCAGCAGGGAAGAGGCAGAGGATGTCATTTCGTCAATGCTTCCGGAGATAGTGAAGCAGGCTGAAAAAACTCTCCGTGAAAACGGAAGTGAGTACCGCGTCAGCGCACTCATCGGCAAGGAAAACTACCCGACCCGCGAGTACGGCGATATAAGGCTTCCCGCCGGAAACTACTCGTCGCTCCGCGTCATGATCGGAAAGGCCGAGGGGAAGAACTGGTGGTGCGTCCTCTTCCCGCCGCTCTGCACCGGGACTGCAAAGCCCGACGATACCCTCGTCGCCGCAGGCTTCACTCCCGGAGAGGTGCGCATCCTCACCGACTCGGAAAGCCCGGAATATACCCTGAAATTCAGGATCCTCGAGATCTTCGGCTCGCTGTTCTCCTGACAGTCAGATCCTTCTCAGCTCCGCCCTTTCAAGAAGATTAAGCCCGCGTGCCTTTGCCATACCGACAGCCCGGCTGTACGTTTCCTCGTCAAGAAGCGCCGCCGGGTCGTGCGCGTCACAGCCGATGATAACGTCGTTCCCGACCTCAGCGGCAATGTCGAAGAACCTGTCCGACGGATAAAACCGATGGTCGCCAAGCCCCAGCATATTTATCTCAAGCGGCACCGAAAGCTCCTTCGCCGCACGGCAGAGCCGCGTCATTTCATCGTGATAGAATTTTTCGTCTCCTCCGGTATATCGTAAAACGTCCGGATGGGCAAGATAGGTGAAGCACCCGGTCGAAAGCCCCTCTGTGACCACGTCAACATACTTTTTCAGTTCACCTTCTCCGGCGGGAGAGGTGGACCAGACCGCCCCCTCCGACTCATCTGACAGACAGTGCTGCCCGAGTATCAGATATTCCGCCCCAAGGTCGCGGCACAGCCCCCGAAGCCTGTCGAATATCCCCGGAAAATACTCCGCTTCAAAGCCGATGTGGATTTCAATGTCCCCCCGGTATTCGTCGGCAAGCGTTCTCAGCCGGTCAACATATCCGGGAGCCTCCTCCGGAGTCATCCTTATCGGCGAGATATAGCCGTTTTCATAAAGCTGCGGAGTGTGGTCGGAAAAGCCGAGGAGCTTTATTCCGGCTTTTATCGCGTTTTCTATATACTCCCGCTCGTCACCGACCGCATGGTGACACCGCGGAGTGTGAGTGTGATAATTTGCTGTCATCATTTCGGAATCATCTCTTTTTGTCTGCCCGGGGCGGCGGAACCGGGAACCGACGGTAATATGATATCAC
>FR891090.1:19091-22444 GCA_000433515.1 Candidatus Colimorpha enterica
GCCGTTTGTCGTCCCCTGAAATTCCCCCGTTTTTCCCGTGTTTTTTCTGCACACTATTGTATCACATATCTCAGATAAAATCAACGGCAGAAACGAAGATTCTGTATTTCGGACAAAGAGCAACCGGACAGCACGGCAGGGCACCCCTCATGTGTCAGGCGGCTGCGCAGATATCAGACAGCCGCGGATTATTTTCCGGAGTGCGTCAGGTAACGGCGCCGCTCCTTCCCCGGCACAAAAAGGCGGCTCATGTCTGCGCGCTCCAGCTCAAGCAGCCTGACCTTCCTGTCAATGCCGCCCGCATATCCCGTCAGACTCCCGTTCGTCCCGACCACGCGATGACACGGAATAATGACAGAAATCTCATTGTGCCCGACAGCCCCGCCGACCGCCTGAGCCGACATTCTCTCAATTCCCATCCTTTCCGCAAGCTGTCCTGCAATTTCACCGTATGTAACGGTTTTTCCGTACGGAATCCGCAAAAGGATCTCCCAAACCTCCAGCCGGAACCGGGAGCCGGCGGGATGAAGCGGCGGTATAAAATCCGGCTCCTTTCCGCCGAAATAAATATCGAGCCAGCGTACGGCATCCGCCAGTACCGGTGTCTGCGCCTCCGTATGCTCCGCGGGGAAATTGTCCGTCCCCCGGCAAAACCGGAGCTCTGTCAGTCCGTCCTCATCCGCCGCAAGCAGTATTCCGCCGAGCGGAGAGCAATATTTCAGTGTACTGATCATTTTCGTTTCCCCGCCTCTTTCGGTCTGTAATCCTTCATTTCCGGAATTGCGCCGCCTGCCACAGCCCAGAGATACAGGCTTGCCGTGCTGCAATAAGGGCTGAACCGCCTTCGGTACCTTTCAAAGAGCCTCCGGTCGATTTTCCGGTGATGATATACCATGCGCAGCCCGCGCCGGATCGCCAGATCGTCAAAACTGAAAATATCCGGCCGCTGCAGGCAGAACAGCAGAATCATCTCCGCAGTCCAGACACCGATGCCCTTCAGACTGCTCAGCTTTCCGACCGCCTCTGCATCGCTCATATCCTTCAGGGCACCGGGATCAAATGCGCCGTCACGGACTTTTCCGGCAAAATCCGTGATATATTCCGCCTTGCGGAATGTCATTCCAAATGACTGAAGCACCGGAATACCTGCCGCAAGGACTGTTTCGGCACTGACCTCGCCGAGCGTGTCCCGCATCCTCTGCCAGACGGTTTCCTGTGCTTTTGCCGTGATCTGCTGACCGATAATGTGGTGAACGACGGACGAAAACAGACCGGTATCAACCGTGCGGTCGATATGTCCGATACGGTCGATCACTTCACAGAGTCTTTTGTCCTTTTTCCGCAGATATGAAAGCTCTTTTTCCCCGTATTCAAAAAACAACGCGCTCACCTCCGACTGAAAGACATCCGGGTTTGTGATAATTATATCATATAATTTCCGAAAATGCTATCCCGAAATTGCGCCGACACCGGAAAACGCGCATATCATCCCCCCGCCGCCCATGCCTGACGCCATGCGCGGTAAAAGCCGCCGTGCAATCACTCACCGTTCGTTTTTTCTGCCATAAACTGTTACAGGCAGATCATGCCCGAAGTAAAGCGGTGCCGCGCGGTCTGCGGCGGAATTATCTGCCCGCCGGAGCCGGGAGGTGCCGCAAAAAACATGAGAGGTAAAAAATGAACCGGAAAAATGCAAAAATCCTGCTCATCGGCGGCGATCTTCGTCAGCTGACTGCGGCGGATGAGCTTAAGCGGCTCGGCTATACGGTATCGGTCTGCGGATTCGGTACATACGCCGGGGCTGAATACAAAGACGGCATACATCTGCCGGACGGAACAGACGCCGTGCTTCTGCCGGTGCCGGTCTTTCGCGGCGAGTACATGAATCTGCCGTTTTCCGAGGAAAGAGTGACCCCGGAGCGGCTTTCCGGGATACTGCGCGGGCATACAAGGCTGGTCTGCGGCGGCATGATCCCGGCGGAGCTTTCCGGGGAGCTTGAAAAAAGCGGCGCGGCAGTATACGACCTGTGCGAAAGCGACGGCTTCAATATCATGAACGCTGTTCCGACAGCCGAGGGCGCGGCGGCGGTAGCCATGGACAACATGAAGATAACGCTTGCCGGGTGCAGTGCCGCGGTGATAGGCTTCGGGCGGGTCGGAAAGGCGCTCTGCCGCCTGCTTTCCGCGATGGGAGCGCACGTCACGGCGGTATCAAGAAGCGAGCGCGACCTTGCCGGAAGCGAAGCCTGCGGATATATCCCGGCTGATCATTCTGCCCTCCCCGGAATTGCAGGAGAGCAGGACGTAATCTTCAACACCGTCCCGCACACCGTGGTGACGGAGGAGGTGCTTGCCGCAATGAAGAAGGACGCGCCGCTTATCGACCTTGCCTCCCGCCCCGGAGGGGTGGACACGATGGCGGCATCGCGGCTCGGGATAAGGGTTATCTCCGCGCTGTCGCTTCCCGGAAAGGTCGCGCCGGTGACCGCCGGAAAGATCATCGCGAAATGCCTTGACAAAAGGCTGAGGGAGGCGGTTCTGTGATCGGATATGCCTTCTGCGGATCGTTCTGCACGATGGAAAAATCGGTCGGCATCTTAGGCTCGCTTGCAAAGCGCGGATACGACCTGCTTCCGGTGATGAGCTTCAATGCCTTCACCACCGACACGCGTTTCGGGACAGCCGAAGGATTTGTCCGCGAAATATCGGATATCTGCAAAAAAGCGCCGGTCACGACAATAGCCGACGCGGAGCCGCTCGGTCCGAAAACGCCGCTCGATGCGCTGATAATCTGCCCCTGCACCGGAAACACGCTTGCAAAGCTGGCATCGGGGATAACCGACACCCCGGTAACAATGGCGGCAAAAGCGCATATGCGGCAGTCGCGTCCGCTCCTCATCGCCCTCGCCTCAAACGACGCGATGTCGGCTAACCTGAAAAACATCGCGGCTCTTCTCGAAAAGAAGAACGTCTTTTTCGTCCCGGCGGTTCAGGACGACCCGGAGAAAAAGCCGCATTCCCTCGTTGCCGATTTTTCGCTCGTCCCGGAATGCCTTGAGCTTGCCCTTTCGGGAAAACAGAAACGGCCGCTTTTTCTTTCGTGAGCTTATTAAAAGGAGTCTGCACTGTGGCTGTGCAGGCTCCTTCCGGTTGCTCCGACAGAGGCTGTAAACCGATTTTTTGTGATTTCGGGTTGATTTTCACCCGATAATGTGTTATAATACCGTTAACATTAAGGCGGCGGAAAAACAACAAACCATCAGTCCCGCGCGCCGGAAATTCAAAGCAAATATTATCGGAAAACGGAGTTCCACCATGACAAACCTGAATTGCACCGAAAATCGCCCTGTTCT
>FR891091.1:0-649 GCA_000433515.1 Candidatus Colimorpha enterica
GGCGGTTTCGGTTGAAGCGGGAGACGAACGTCAGACCGAAATACTCCGTCAGATGATCGCAATGGACGAGGGCGCATCGTACCTTGGAGAGGTTGCGCTTGTTCCGTACACCTCGCCGATAAGAGAGACCGGAATTCTCTTCTTCAACACGCTGTTTGACGAGAACGCCGCCTGCCACCTTGCGCTGGGACGCGGATTCTCAAACTGCCTGCGCGACTACGAAAAATTCAGCCTTGAGGAGACAAAGGAGAAGGGGATCAACGACTCCGTTATCCACGAGGACTTCATGATAGGCACCGCAGACACCTCGATCGTCGGCGTTAAGAAGAACGGCGAGAGGGTTCAGATATTCAAGGACGGAGAGTGGGCTTTCTGATGCCCTGAACCGCCGGAAAATAACGGTATAACCGTTGCGGGAGGCATGGCAGCTGCTTTGTCTCCCGCAAATTGTCAAAAATTACAGGAGCATTCCGACAAGGTCGGAGAAAAGGTACGTACAAGAGATGAAAGCGGGATTTCTGACTCTCGGATGCAGGGTCAATCAGTATGAGACGGAGGCGCTTGCCGAGGAGCTTTTCAGGATAGGTTTTGAAAGAGGCGATTTCGGCGGGAAGTGCGACATTTACATAATCAACACCTGCGCCGTGAC
>FR891091.1:692-8429 GCA_000433515.1 Candidatus Colimorpha enterica
GAAAGTCGCGTCAGATGGTGAGACGGGCGATAAAAAACAATCCCGACGCATTTGTCGGGGTGATGGGGTGCGCGTCACAGCTTGACGGAGGAGCGTTTGCCGCGATTCCGGGAGTTTCGTTTGTCTGCGGGACGAGGAACCGTGCAGAGATACTCCGCGCCGCAGAGATGTTTTTCAAGAGCGGGAGACCGGAGACGTGCGTCCTTGACATTGTTCCTCCGGAGGGGGAGCTTACAAAGACCTCTGCCGTCAGCTTTGAGCGGGCGCGGGCTTATGTCAAGATCGAGGACGGGTGCAACGGAAGATGCAGCTACTGCGTCATTCCGTCGCTCCGCGGAGGTGTTGTGAAGCGCGATGAGGGTGAGATTCTTGACGAGGTTAAGGTCATTGCCGCAAACGGCTGTCACGAGGTGGTTCTGACCGGGATCGAGACTGCCGGCTACGGCTCCGGGCTGTCCGGGCTTATTCGGAAGATAGACGCGATACCCGGAATAGAGCGCATCAGGATGGGTTCGCTTGAGCCGTCGTTCATGAAGCCGGAGTTTGTTGATGAGATTGCCGGGGTGCGGTCGCTCTGTCATCATTTTCACATATCGGTTCAGAACGGCTCCGACAGGATTCTTGCGCTTATGCGGAGAAAATACAACACGGTGATAATGGAGCGCAGCATTGCGTACATCCGCGAAAAAATGCCCGATGTTAATTTTTCCGCCGACGTTATCGTCGGTTTTCCCGGTGAGACGGAAGAGGATTTTGAAAAGACCTGCCGGTTTGTGAAGCGCGTCGGATTCCTGCATCTGCATATTTTCACCTACTCAAAGCGTCCCGGCACCGAGGCGGCGGAGATGGACGGACAGATTCCGGAAAAAGTCAAGAACGAGCGGCTTCACCGTCTTGAAGCAATTGCCGCCGGGGAGAAAAGCCGCATCCTTTCCGGGATGATAAGCTCCGGGAAGCCGGTTGAAATTCTTGCCGAAACGTCGTCCGGAGGCTGCACTGTCGGTCACACCGGGAATTTTGTCGAGTGCCGGATTTTCGGTGAGCATCCTGCGGGAACGATCATTTCCGGTATACCTTTTGGGATTGCCGACGGGGTGGTTGAGATAAGACAGAGGACGTGAGCAGACGCGGGCGCTGCCCGCACCCGCAAAGAACCTTCTTGAAAGAAGGTTCTTTGAACTCCAAGAACTTTTGACAAAATGATAATTAAAAAGCGGCTCTCTTCACATGGAGGTGAAGGGAGCCGGTCATGTTTGTCAGTCGAAGCGGGATTTATGGGAATTTGCGGCGTTGTCGCGCTTTATGCGGGCGACGGTGCGGCGGTAGATTTTGATTTTCGCGGCTCTTGCCAGGAAAAGGGCGAGATAGACAGCGAGATAAACGATGGTGAGCCACATCGGAACGCCCATGAATACCGGTGGGATTATCAGCATTCCGATAGGTATCAGGAGGTATCCGACGGAATTATACGGGGCATACAGGATATCGTCCGGTATGAACCAGAGGAGGGACGGCAGGTATGATGCGAAAAATCCGAAAACCGCGGCAATGCTTTCGAAAACAAAGCCCTTTGCGAATTCTGTGGTTTCGTGGGTGACGGAGTTTACGTAGTTCTGACGCACCGCATGAGCGATACCGAAGCAGAGCCCCGCCATTGCGATGGAGAAGAGCAGGGAAAAAACGGTTTTGCCGAGCTTTATATATCCCCCGGCGGTTTTGTCGGGGTCGAATTTCGGTTTATCGAATTTCAGCAGTTTTGCGCCCGCCCTCTGTACTGCCTGACCGCAAAGAAAGAGTGCTGAGGCAAGTACAGCCGCGCCGAATATCCATACGTATTTCATTGCTCCGAGAAAATAACCCGCAAAGGCACCGTAAGCGGCAGGGGTCAGCATTGTGCAGAGCATTGCAGACAGTATCTTGCAATCGGCGGAGTAATCGTAATCGGGTACTCTGTTTTCTGTGTTCATAGTTGTTCCTTTCACCGCAAATCAGGGAGTGTTCAGAAATTGTTTTCAGATTATTTGCCTTTTCGGGCAAATAAATCAATGTCTCATCAAATATTATACTATAAGATAGAGACAAAGTCAAGGAGTTGAAAGGAAAAAAACAGCAATGGAAGTAAACGAGAGTAATTTCAAAGAATTCACCGGGGTAAAGGACAGGCTTGTTGTCCTTGATTTCTGGGCTGAATGGTGCGGACCGTGCCGTATGCTTGCGCCGGTGCTTGAGGAGATCGGGACGGAGTACCCGGAGGTCGCCTTCGGCAAGGTGAACGTTGACGAGGAAGCCGGTCTTGCGCAGATGTTCGGAATAGTGTCCATCCCGACGCTTGTTTTCATGAAGAACGGCAAAATTATAAAGAAGTCGGTGGGGTATCTTGATGCCGACGGGCTTCGTGCCGTGCTTGACGGGCTAATCTGACGGTGTGCGGCGTATGAAGGTCAGACTGAATGAGAACGAGGAGATCGTCCGGACGGTGAAGGAGGGGCTTAAAGCCAAAGGCGGCTACTGCCCCTGCCGTGTGGGAAAAAGCGAGGACATAAAATGCCCCTGTCTTGAATTCCGCAGCCAGATAGCCGATCCCGATTTCGAGGGCTACTGTCACTGTATGCTCTATTACAAGGAAAAATGAAGAACCGCCGTCCTGCGGAATTCCCGTGGGACGGCGGATTTTTGTCGTTTGTTTCGTGCTTAACCGTTTGTCAGTCGCCGTACTCAACAACCATCTGGCGGTAGTCAAGCGGGGTGAAGCCGTATGAGGCGTAGAGCGCGGCGGCTCTTTTGTTGTCCGGCTCGGTCTCAAGACGCAGGCGCGCGGCTTTGCCGGAGTAAATTTCGAGAAAGAAGTCGAGAAAGCTCTTTCCGAGACCCTTCCCGCGGTATTTTTCCCTGACATAGAACTCGTCAAGCCAGACGGTAAGCCCGCCGGCTTCCTGAGAGAAGCTCTTTGCGATGAGCGCATAGCCTGCCGGTTCGCCATCACATTCGATTATGAAGCACTCGGCATAGCAGTCGGAGCGCATAAGCTCGTCAAAGGTTTTGTCGATATGGCTCTCCGGAATGCTGTGAAGCACCGCCGGGGAGGAGTAGAATTCGCTGATGAGGGTTTTATAAAGCTCTCTGTCAGAGGGGGCGAGGTTTCTTATCATGATCTGTTCCTTTCGTGCGGGGGTATTTTCGTGTCCGATCAGTTTCTGATGACAAACTCCCTGTCGATCCCCGCGCCGTAGCGGACGGTGGATATCCTTCCCGTGGGGGGGTCGATGATGACCGCATCGACTGCCGACTCCGACGGGGTTCCGGAAATGCGGGGATAGATTCCGCCGCCGTTGTCGATGTTTGCGTCGCAGGTTATTTCATAGGCAAGGTTTCCCGTCGGGGTGACGAAGAAATCGTCAACGTGTCCGTGACCGCAGAGGGTCATTATGACTCTGCCGCGTGCGGAGGAGAAATCGAACCCGGTTCCGGCGGCGGTGACCTTTCCCCGGCGGTTATATGCCTCGATCATCTCTCCGAAAACATACGAGCCGTCATACGACCATGCAAGCTCCTTATAGACGGGAGTATGACCGACGACTATTGCCGAACGGTGCGCAGGTATTGCAAGAAGGGCGGAGGCGAACCATTTAATCTGTTCCTCCGACGGGCAGACATAGCTTCCCCAGCTTCCGTCGGGGTTCACGATGCGCTCGTGAATCTCGTTTGTGTCTATGACGATAAAGACGGTCTTTGTCTTTTCGCGGGAGAGCGTATAGTAGGTCGTGTCGGGCTTTCTGTCGGAATCGCGGTGTGACAGCGGGAAAATCTCGCGCAGGACGTCGTCCTCCGGGGCTATGAAGCCGGTTTCCGAGAGTTCGAACTCTTTGCCCTCCATGTCGTGGTTCCCGCGGACGATATACGGCTTTGCAAATCCGTATGCCCGGTTGAAGTACCTGACGTCCTCGTACATCATGTCGTTGTCCACCCAGCCGCTGACAGTGTCGCCGCCGTAGATTACGTCCTTTACCCCGGTGTTCTCAAGGATGGAGCGTATCACCGGTACGGAGGACATACTGTTCTGTCTTATATGCGCATCGGAGAAGAACACGAATGCCTGCGGAAGGACCATTTCCGACATTATCTTATTGACCCTGCGGTTCTTCTCTTCGACCGTTTCCGCAAAATACGGCGGGAGCGTTTTTCCTGCATCCTCCGGCGGAAGCCTGTCGTTTACCGGGCGGTACCTCCATTCCGGTTCTCCGTCAGCCTCGGCTTTTTCTCGTAGCTCTTTGTTTGTCATGCTGTTCCTCCGATATTATCGATAGACATATATGATACCACTGACGGTCGGTTTTTTCAAGGGCTTTTTGCCCGGAATTCACGTTCATTTCGCCAAAAACAGCGAGAAACCGCCGCATATCACGCCAAACCGGCAAAATTGACAGAATGGTAACAGTTTATTATTATTTCGGAACCTAAAGAAGCGATATAATACTGTATTGATTTCTACATGGCAAAAGGATTCGAAAAATGCAGTCTCCACTTTCAGTCGGCATAGATATAGGCTCAACAACAGCCAAAATAGTCATAACCGAAAACGGGAAACCGATATACGGGCGCTACGAGCGCCATCTCTCGCGGGTGCGCGATAAGCTCATCGGGCTTGTAACCGATGCTTCGGAGGTGATCGGCGAAAGGGAATTTACCGTTGCGGTCTCCGGCTCTGCGGGAATGGGCTTTGCGCAGGCGGCGGGGGTGCAGTTTGTTCAGGAGGTCTTTGCCACCGCAGAGGTCGTGAAGCGCCTTGAGCCGGACACGTCCTGCGTCATAGAGCTTGGCGGCGAGGACGCAAAGGTGATATTCTTTGACGGCGGCAGGGACGAGCGGATGAACGGCACCTGCGCCGGCGGCACAGGAGCGTTTATCGACCAGATGGCGGTGCTTCTCGGCATGACCGTAAACGAAATGGACGATATCAGCCTTGAGGCGAAAAGACTCTATCCCATTGCGTCGCGGTGCGGGGTGTTTGCAAAGACCGACATTCAGCCGCTCCTCAATCAGGGGGCGGCAAAGGCGGACGTTGCCGCAAGCATATATCAGGCGGTAGTCAACCAGACGGTTGCGGGGCTTGCTCAGGGGCGGAAGATCGGCGGGAAGGTGCTTTTTCTCGGCGGTCCGCTGTATTACTGCAAGGGACTGCGCATAAGGTTCAAGGAAACGCTTGAGCTGGACGATGAACACGCGCTTTTTCCGGAATACGGCCGTCATGCCGTTGCTCTCGGAGCGGCTATGTGCGGAAACGGCAGCTTTACCTGCGAAAGCCTGCTTGAAAGACTGAAAAACTGCCGGGATATAAAGACCGGACGCCGTCTGCCGCCGCTGTTCCGGGACGAGGAGGAATACAGGGCTTTCCGCGCCCGCCACGACAGGGACACGGTAAGGACAGCCGACATCGGCACTTACACCGGCGACGCATGGCTCGGCATTGACTGCGGAAGCACCACCACAAAGCTGACGCTCATCTCGGCAGACAGGGAGATACTTTATTCCTATTACAGCTCCAATCTCGGCAACCCGGTCGGCGTTGTCAGAGGAGAGCTTGAGAAGATATATACCCTGTGCGGAGACAGGATAAAAATCCGGGGCGCGGCTTCCACCGGCTACGGAGAGGCGCTTATAAAGAATGCTTTTTCGCTTGATGCCGGGGTGGTCGAGACTATCGCGCACTATACCGCCGCCGCGTATTTCAGACCGGATGTTGACTTTATTCTCGACATCGGCGGGCAGGACATAAAGTGCTTCAGGATAAAGAACGGCGCGATCGACTCGATCATGCTGAACGAGGCGTGTTCCTCCGGGTGCGGGTCGTTCATCGAGACGTTTGCCCGTTCGATGGGCTGTTCCGTTTCGGACTTTGCCGCGGAGGGGCTGACGGCAAAGGCTCCGGTCAACCTCGGCACAAGATGCACGGTGTTCATGAATTCCTCCGTCAAGCAGTCGCAGAAGGAGGGCGCGACCGTCGGCGACATTTCCGCAGGACTTTCGGTCAGCGTGGTGAAAAATGCGCTCTATAAGGTCATCCGCACGCGCTCGCCTGAGGAGCTTGGCAGGAATATCGTCGTTCAGGGCGGAACTTTTCTCAACGATGCCGTTCTCCGCGCGTTTGAGCTTGAGATAGGTACCGACGTGATAAGACCGTCGGTCGCCGGGCTTATGGGTGCATACGGTGCGGCGCTTTATGCAATGAGGTTCACGGAGAGCCGCATCATCACTCCGGAGGGGCTTGAAAGCTTTGTACATACCTCAAAGACCGCGACCTGTCACGGCTGCGGGAACAACTGCCGGCTCACCGTCAACATTTTCGACAACGGGAGGCGGTTCATATCCGGCAATCAGTGCGAGAGAGGACTCGGAACAGGAGCTGAGCCGGAGAAGATCCCCGACCTCTACCGGTTCAAGCAGGATTTCATCCGCGGGCTTAAGCCTGTGAAGGGCAGGCGCGGAAGGGTCGGGCTGCCGCTTGCCCTCGGAATGTACGAGCTTGCGCCGCTGTGGCACGCGATTTTTACCTCGCTCGGATTTTCGGCGGAGTTTTCCGGGCTGTCAACGCGCGCGACATATGAGAGGGGTCAGCTGACTATTCCGTCCGACACCGCCTGCTATCCGGCAAAGCTGATGCACGGGCATATGGAGGAGCTTATCGGAAAGCGCCCGGATTTCATATTCTCGCCGTGCTTAAGCTACAATATCGACGAAAAAGTCTCTGACAACAGCTATAACTGTCCGATAGTTGCCTATTATCCGGAGCTTCTGCGTGCAAATATGGACGACCTGAAAAAGGTGCGCTTCCTGTCGCCGTTTCTCAACGTGAACAAGCCGTCGGTGCTTGCGAAAGAATTGCTTGAATGCCTGAATGCCGATGGCTGGAACATCACGCGCCGCGAGATGAAGAACGCGGTCAATGCCGGATTTACCGCATATCACGGCTACATGGCTGCGCTGAGGGCAGAGGGCGACCGTGCGCTTGAATACGCAAGGAAAAACGGGAAGAGGATAATGATCCTTGCCGGCAGACCGTACCATGCCGACCCGGAGATAAACCACGGGATCGACAAGCTGGCACTTTCGCTCGGCTTCGTTGTCGTAAGCGAGGACAGCGTTTCGGATCTTGCGCCGCTTCCGCCGCTCCGCGTCCTCAATCAGTGGACGTATCACTCCCGGCTGTACCGCGCCGCGCTTTATGCCGCGGAGCATCCCGATACCGAGCTTGTCCAGCTTGTCTCCTTCGGCTGCGGGATCGACGCCATCACGACCGACGAGGTGCGCTCGATCCTTGAATCGCGCGGGAAGCTGTATACCCAGATAAAGATCGACGAGATCACGAACCTCGGAGCCGTCAGAATAAGACTGCGCAGTCTTATCGGCGCGCTTGAGGAACGTGAGGGGAAGGAATAAAAAACGACAGTGCGCACCCCTGATATCGGTGCGCACTGTTTTTGTTCTGCTTCGGACAGCGTCCGGCGTTTTTTATTTGAGTCTCCTCACCGGCTCCTTCGGAATGACACCGTGGCGGTAGGCGAAGAGGACCTTCATGACGTCGCCGCGGGATTCGTCGGAGAAGATCATGTGCCGCTCTTCGATCCCGGCTTTGTCGAGACGGTCGGTCTGGTCAGCCATGTAGAGGGGGACGCTGTTGTAGAGAATATCGCGGGAATCCTCCGGAAGAACCGGGAAAACCGCGCCTCTCGTGTCGCGCAG
>FR891092.1:0-597 GCA_000433515.1 Candidatus Colimorpha enterica
GGCGGCGGACGGGAGGAATGCTCCGGCACTGCGGTGACCCTCTGCACAGGTATCGGAAACCGCCGTATGCTTGTCCTGTTCCGCGGGGATACGGCAAGATTTTACCTCACCCGGATTTTCGCCCGCAGAACGACGGCTGCCGTGTCGGACGGAGATCTGCCGTTTGTGATAAAAACCGCCGGCTTCGCCGAGAGGAAAATGCTTGACGACCCCGGAACTTCTCCCGGATCGCTGATCGGCGAGGCGGCGTATTCGGCATTCTCCGGGCTGTACGCGCGGAAGCTGCTGACGGTGCACGATTTTTGCCGCTTTCTCGGTCTTTCAACCGCCGTTCTGTTCGGAAGCAGCCGGGTGGAATACCGCGAGGGGTTCGGAAAAGGGATAACGCTTGTGTCTCCGGAAAGGGCTTTCTTCGCCGCCGGGGAGATGATCGCACAGCTTGCCGCATCCCCCGGCATCCGTTGGCGGGTCCTTTCAGGAGGCGGTCAGCTGACTCTGACCGACGGCATAAAACGCATCTGTGCCGGAGAATGCTCTGCCGTTCCGCGGACGCATTCGGGGCAGTTTTCACTTTCCCGCGGCGAGGTCCTCGTGTCC
>FR891092.1:724-9264 GCA_000433515.1 Candidatus Colimorpha enterica
CCTCAGGTGCCGGGATTATTGCCGGAAATCCTGAGGGCTGTTAAAAACGCTCGGTTTTTAGCAGCTTTTTTTGTGCAAACACATTGAAAAACACGGTGCGGTCATGTATAATATTTGTATTACCGATCATTTGAGGCATGACTTTCGGAACAGAAGGCAGATTGACAATATCTTTCCGGTGCAGGGACGGAATTTCCGTTGATTTTTTGACTGAGACATACGTGTGTCCCGGTCGTATGGTATAATTATGGTTGAAAAACAACCCGGACCAAATATCGCGGATATCAGGGAGGAAAAAATGAACGCCGGAAGAAACGAACGTACCCTTGAACTCCTGTTCAGAAGCCTGCGCGGCGAGGAGCTGTCGGTAAAAGCTCTTGCCGCCGGGTTTGAGGTCTCGACAAAAACCGTAAACCGTAATATAAACTTTTCCCCGCGTGTGCGGGGGTGATATTTACTCCAAAAGCGGCAAAGACGAGCGTTTCCCGCCCTTCAGCGTATGCGGACAGGGCGATGTACAGGGAATCAACGGCGCGAACTGCCGGCTTTCATACAGCCCCGGAGACGGCGAGACAAATCCCTTCTCGGATTACGACAGCGAGGAGAACAAAAAGGCATACGATCTCTCCCAAAAGCAGAGACAGCTTGAAAACCGCATCCGGCACACCAAGCGTCAGGTCATGGCGATAAAAGAAGGTCGCGACTATGCCGAACACCCCGACCACAAGGCGGCTCTCGACGAGGATTACAAGAAGAAAGCCGCGAAGCTGGAGCGGCAGAACAAGGAATACAAGGACTTCTGCGAACAGAACGGCTTGAAAACGCGTCAGGAGCGGCTGACGATAGCCAAGTGGGACAGACAACAGGCGGCAGAGGCGCGGGGAGCTGCGGCAAGGTACAAGAACAGCCGGAGCGCAGAGCCGAGAGAGAAGCCGGACACGAGCACGGTTGAGGTGACCGTCGGGTCAGATATCTATAACATCGAAAAGCCGATGTCGGAGTACAGGGACGCATCGGGGCGGTTCGATATAGACAAAGCAAACGCAGATTACGAAAAGCTCTTGACAAAAGTTCCGGAAGAGTATAAAATGAGCATAGAGACAGCTTATAAAACGACGGAATTTGAAGAGAACACGGAAATCAGCTCCGCTTTCCGGTATGATACCAAGCGCGACAGGGTAGTGTATAATCCTGAACACCGAAACTTTGACAATTACAGTTATCCTCAAGCTGTAACACATGAGCTTTCTCACCGCATTGACGCTCTGGATTATCATTCCGAGAAAAATGCAAAATTCAGCAAGGCGATTGATGATGCATACCCGGTCGCTATGCGGAATGTGGGGAGGCTGAGCGAATACAGCGTGAATTCCGACGGTGACGGTTTCTTTTCGGATATCATCTCTGCGCTTTCAAACGGAGATATCAAAACAATGGCATATCACTCGACAAAGTACTGGTCAAAACAAGGCACCAAAGAAAAAGAGATATTCGCCAATCTGTTTTCAATGGGTGTCTTTGATCAGAAGAAACACATTGATCTCATTAACGAGATTTTCCCTGAAGTCTACGAAGCATATAACGAAATCAGAAAGGATGTATGATAATGTACCTGTGTCCGAAAGAAGTCGCAATGCTGAAAAGCAAGGAAATACGCGGTCTTATGGATGAGTACGAAAAAGTATTCAACGAAATTCCGCCCGGATTCAATTATGATGAATTCGACAGCATAGAGGACTATGTCAGAATACTGAAAGAGTGCATCAAAACAAAGAAGAGCTGGTATGACATTCCCTGACCGCGCGTATAAAACCGCCCGAAACCCCCTGTAAAACAGCCACAAAAAGCCCGGTGAATACACATCGGGCTTTATCTATTGACTTTCGCTCCCTGTATGGTATAATTATTACAACGGAGGGTGGGGCGATGAACTTCATACAGTACAACCCCAATCCAAGGGGAAACCGCGTCGGAGACTGCGTCATCCGGGCGATATCGGGGGCAACCGGACGGGATTGGGAGACAACATACGCCGGGGTGTCTGTCTGCGGGTTTGAGCAGGCGCTCAGGCTTCGCTATCTTATTTCACTCCACAGGTCCATACCCTGGGCTCTGAGAAGGTCGCCGATCGTGCTTGGAGGGCAGTCGGCGGTGTAGCCGCGGTTCTCCGGCTCGGACTGCTCCGGGACGGTCGGTATCGGGGCAGCGGAGAGGCTTTCGCCCGTCAGTCCGACAAGCTGAAGAAGCCTGTCAAGCGAGAGTATCCGCTTTCTGCTTCCGTGATATGCCCTCATTGCCGCGGCATAACGGGATTTTCCGCGTTTTGGAGGGGCATTCAGCTCCTCATCGGTCGCAACATAGTAATCGTTCTCGAAAACTCTTGTGCTGTATGTACACCCGCAGTTCGCCAGCGCCTGTATAAGGACAAGGGTGTCCTTTGAGCGGCTCTGTTCGAATTCCGCGGAAAAGCAGAGCTTTTTGCCGTTCAGCACGCCGGGGAGCGTTTTGCAGTCCGGTCTGACCCTGCGCGAGAATTCCCTTATGCACTGCTCCTTTTTTGCGTGGCTGAGGGCGTCTTCACCCTCCGAAAGGCAGTTCATCATCGACTGAATGCTGTTTTTTTCACAGCGGACGGTATAGTTCCGGCTGGTTCCGCAGGAATCGGGGTACATCCTGACAAGAGAATCAAGGGGCTTGTCCAGCCTGCGGCAGAGCTCCTCCGTCAGCTTCAGCGTGAGATATGCGTCCTCGTCGCTTTTGTGAAGGATAACATCCCCGTCGATTCCGAGTGCCGCGCCGGCGTTGCCGAGAGAGACCTGCATTTTTTCGCCCGAATATTTTCCGTAAATCGTCTGAATGTCAACGAATCCGAAATCAAGCGACGGAAGGCCGTACCGCAGACAGGCATCGCGCAGAAAGCCCGCGTCGCATCCGGTGGAATATCCGATGACCGTCTGGTCGGGTGCGGTGAGGAGCGACCTTATCCGGTCATAGAAATCGGGAAATTCCGGGCTTGCGTAGTATTCCTCCTCGGAAAAGTAGAGCTTCATATCGTCCTGATTCGGCCGGCGGAGCAGGCTGAAAGGCAGTACGGGATTGACGGTGAAGCAGTCCTTTTCGATAATGTTGAAGCTTTCGTCAGTGATGACGTAACCGAACTCGCATATGCTTCTGCCGTCGCAGCATTCAATATCAAAACTCAAATATCTCATGTCACCGCTCCTTTTTGCCGATAATAATATTATAATGCCGCCGGCGGGTTTTTGCAAGAGTTTTTTGGGGCAGTGCGGCGGCGGTTCCCGGAAAACAGAAAAAGTGCGTCACCTTTTTGCGGAAGTGACGCACTTTTCTTCTGACGGAATATCAGATATCCATAATAATCGGCAGGATCATCGGTTTTCTGCCGGTCTGGTTGAAGATGAAGCGTGAGAGCTGGTTCTTGACTGCGGCTTTTATCTCGGTGCGCTCGAAGATGTTGCTGTCGAAGCAGTCGTTGATGGCGTCCTTTGCGATCTCGCGGGCCTTCTCCATAAGTGCCTCCGATTCGCGGACATAAACGAATCCGCGGGAGACGATGTCGGGACCGGAGACAAGGGAGCCGTATGAGAAGTCGATGGACGCGACAACGACGATAAGCCCGTCCTGAGAGAGGTGGCGGCGGTCGCGGAGAACGATGTTTCCGATGTCGCCGACGCCGTAGCCGTCAACAAGAACCCTGCCTGCGGGAACGGTTCCGTTGAAGCGCGCGCCGTCGGTGCCGATCTCAAGCACCCTGCCGAGGTCGGAAATGAAGATGTTCGTCTCCGGGATGCCCATGCCGAGAGCCAGCTTCCTGTTCGCGGCAAGGTGCTTGAACTCTCCGTGTATCGGCATGAAGTACTTCGGCTTTGTCAGCGCCATCATCAGCTTCAGCTCCTCCTGGCAGGCGTGACCGGAGACGTGCACCTCCACAAGGTCGTCCTTGAAAACGTCGGCGCCGTTCTTGAGAAGCTCGTTTATGATCTTATCGACCATCTTTTCGTTGCCGGGGATGGCGCTTGCGCTGATGACGACAAGATCGTTCGAGCCGAGCTGCACCTTGTCGTGACTGCAGAATGCCATACGGTACAGCGCGGACATAGGCTCGCCCTGACTTCCGGTAGTGATGAGGGTTATCTGCTCCGGCGGGTATTTTTTTATCTCGTTTATGTCGATAAGCACTCCGTTGGGAGCCGACATATAGCCGAGCCGGGTTGCCGCGCCGACGATATTGAGCATAGAGCGCCCGGTTATCGCGACCTTTCTGCCGTACTGGGCGCTGGTGTTGATTATCTGCTGAACGCGGTGGACGTTTGACGAAAACGTCGCAATGACGATGCGCTTGTCCTTGTTGCGCAGGAAGATGTTGTCAAGCGACTGGCCAACCTTCTTCTCGGAGGGGGTGTAGCCGGGGCGTTCCGCGTTTGTCGATTCGCACATGAGGAGCAGAACACCCTCGTTTCCGATCTGACCGAGGCGGGCTATATTCATGATCTCTCCCTCGATTGGCGTGAGGTCGAGCTTGAAGTCGCCGGTATGGATAACGGTTCCGACCGGGGTGGTTACCGCGAGACAGCAGGCATCGGCGATCGAGTGGTTGACCCTTATGAATTCGACAGACATACTTCCGGCAGTAACGACCTCTCCGGCTTCCACGCAGTTAAGGCGCGGGGTGAAGGGCAGCTGATGCTCCATCAGCTTGTTTTCGATGATGCCGAGGGTCAGACGCGTGCCGTAGACCGGAATATCGAGCTTGCGGAGAACGTACGGGATCGCTCCGATGTGGTCCTCGTGTCCGTGCGTAAGGAAAAGTCCGCGTATCCTGTCTGCGTTTTTCTCAAGATAGGTGGTATCCGGGATAACGAGATCGACGCCGAGCATATCCTCGTCCGGGAACCCGAGACCGCAGTCAATCATGATTATATCGTTTTCGTATTCGATGACCGCGAGGTTCTTTCCGATCTCGTTGAGACCTCCGAGCATCATTACCTTGAGTTTTCCGAGCTTCTTTTTTCTTGCCATAAAATAATTTTTGCCTGCCGAAAAAACGGCAGGTATCTCCTTCCGTAAAAACAGTTATTTTTTCGGTGCGTCGGGCGCAAACGTACAGCCCCGTGCGTCACCTGCATTTTTTGTCAATCCCAAAGCCCCGCCGCGGAGACGCCGCCGTCATCGTACTACGGCAGCTGCCCTTTCCCGGTTTGGAGCAGAACAACGAACAAATATGTTGTGAATATTATAGCGCCGATATATGAAATTTATGAGGGGGATTTTGTTAATATAAAGTTAATGGTTTTCCGGGGGCGGCTCACGGGACGTCCGCCGGATGATGTTTTTCTCTGTGCTTCATAACGCGCCTCATTGCCCGCAGCCGTGAAATGAATAATTGCCCGCCCGTCGGGAAACAATAACCACACCGAAACACAAACGGAGGAACAGGTTATGAAAAACAGCGGAAAAGCAAAGAAAAAGAATCCCCGCCTTCCCAATCAGGCGGTAAGCGCCTATGCAGAAGGCGCAACTCCCCTCGGAAGCTACACGGGCATTACCGGGGAAATGGTTCTCCCCGGAAAATCCATGCCCCGCCGCGATGTCGGAGGCAAAATATATATGAAGGTGGACGATATGCCCGTCCAGGACGCCGACGATCTTTGAGTTACGCGGGCGCTGCCCGAACCCGCCAAAAACCTTCTTGTAAGAAGGTTTTTGGATTTCCAAGAACTTTTGGACTGAAGGTGTTTTTGGGGGTTATATTCAGGGATAATGCGGGGGAAAGCGGCATTTGACCGTGCTGTCCGATACTCAGAACAGGAAAAACACAATTGCCGCTCCCGCAGCTCCGGCGATGACACCGGCGGCGAAGGAAATAAGACAGAAAAGCCGCGTTCTGCTGCGTTTCGTTTTCCCGGAAAAAGCGTTTTCGGGAGAGAGGACGTTTGACGCGATGATCTTTCTCGCCTCCTCTGCAAGGTCGGAGCTGTCTGGGCGGTCGGGCGATTCGCGGAGGATGAAATATGCCTCCTCGAACACCCGGCTGCCGGTGTTTTTCAGAAAAACCACGTCCTTCTTCACGCCTTTTATCATTTATTTACCCTCCGGAACGAATACTTTCGGTTTCATTATAGACTCTCTGCGCGTCCTTTATTCGGTTTTTACATAAGGCAGACGCAGGTATTGCCTGTTTTGCCTTTCCGAAAGGGGAAATGTCATGAAAGCAATAATTCTCGCCGGCGGAGAGGGCAAAAGGCTGCGCCCGATAACCGCGAAAATGCCGAAGCCGCTTGTTCCGATAAACGGCATCCCGGCGATAGAGCTTATAATCGGTCAGCTTGCCGACGCCGGGATAACAGAGGCGGCGGTCACGACCGGGTATCTTGCGGAAATGCTTGAAAATTCTCTCGGCGGTGAGTGCCGGGGAGTGAAGCTGACGTATTTTCGTGAAAAAACACCGCTCGGAACGGCGGGCGGGATAATTCCTGCGCGGGATTTCATCGCAGGCGACGACTTTATTGTGGCAAGCGGCGACTCGGTGAGCGATATTTCATTTTCCGACGCATCCGACAGGTTTTTTGACATGGGCAGAAGCCCGATGAT
Organism: Candidatus Colimorpha enterica; assembly: GCA_000433515.1. Lineage (GTDB taxonomy): Bacteria > Bacillota > Clostridia > Oscillospirales > CAG-272 > Colimorpha_A. The sequence continues at coordinate 7,337 of FR891092.1, forward strand.
AATCCTCTCCCACGCCGATGAGCCGGGAGAATACGGAGTGGTTCTCACCGACGGCGGCGGGCGGGTGACCGGATTTTCCGAAAAGCCGTCGATATCCTCCACCTGCTCCGACACGGTGAACACCGGGAACTACATTTTCCCCGCAGAAATCTTCGACAGCATCCCGGAGGGAGTGGGCTGCGACTTCGGGCGCGACCTGTTTCCCGCGCTGATAAATGAAGGGAAACCCGTTGTATCCTTCTGCACCGACAGCTACTGGTGCGACATCGGCGACTGCGCGTCGTACTACGAGGCAAACATGAGACAGACCGGAGGCGAAAATTCCGCGGAGCCGGGATGCATTGCCGAAGGCGCGGATGTAAGGTCATCGGTCGTCATGAAGGGCTGTACCGTTGCGCCGGGAGCAAGGATAGACGGAGCAGTCCTCTGTCCCGGTGTGAAGGTAGGGGACGGTGCCGACATCGGCAAAGGCTGCGTGATCGGCGACTCGTCGGTCATCGGCGCGGGCGCGGTGGTCGCAGCAGGGACAAGGCTGGAGCCAGACACCGTTATATCAGCCGGCTCATACGTCGGAGGGGGAGGCTTTTCCGGTGCGGCAACGCTCCTCGGCGGCGGGGGAATACGTTTTCCCCGGGAAAAGCTCACCCTCGGTCTGGCATCACGGATCGGAAGCGCGCTTGCCTCGGTTTTTCCCGGCGGCAGGGTCGGGGTCATGCACGACGGAAGCGCGGACGCCTTCGGAATAACCTCCGCGATACTGCGGGGACTGCGGCGCGGAGGGTGCGGCAGTATTCTTTGCGGTCAGGGATTCGCCGCCGAGGCATCGCTTGCGGCAGCGGCAATGAAGCTGTCGCTTTCGCTGTTCGTCTGCCGCGCGGGGGAGGACATCGGCATATCGTTCTTCGACGGAAACGGGCTGTACCCAAAAAGAGAGACGGAACGGGCATTTGTCGCGGCAATGTCAGCCGAGCCGTCAACAGCCGCTCTTCCGGGGAAAAGCTCTGTCTGCGGGGTGGGAGCCGATTATTACCTCCCGATGCTGACCTCCGGCGGAGTGTCGCTTTACGGGCTTCACTGCACCGTCCGCGGAGGCGGAATGGCGGCGGCAATGCTGAAGCGCGCGCTGACCTCCCTCGGCGCAATGCCGGGCGACGGACTGACGCTGACCATATCGGAGGACGGCTTCTCCCTGACCGCCGAACAAAACGGCTTTGTCTGCGACGACTGGCATATAAAGGCTCTGCTCCTGCGCTATACCGTCAGGGGAGAGGCGGCTCTTCCCGTTTCGTCTCCCGCCGCGCTTTCCGACATAGGCGGCGGAAGGGTGAAGCGCTACACACGCTGCCCCTCCGGAAACGGCGAGGACGGCATCCGCGCGCTTGCGGGGAAAAATCCGGAGCTTATCCATGCCTGCGCCGCCGCCGTGTCGCTCTGCACGCTTATCGTCCGCTCCGGAAAGAGCCTTGAAAAGCTGTCGGAGGCGATACCGCCATTCTGGTACGGCAGCTTTGAGTACAAGTCTCCCTCAGGGCGTGACCTGTCGGTTCTTCCTCATCTCGGCACTCCCGCCGGCGACGGTGTTTATGCCGATTATTTCCGGGGCGGGGTGAGAGTCGTCCCGACCGAGTGCGGTTACAGGATCCTCGCCGACGCCGTGTCGGGAGAATATGCCGACGAGCTTATCGGGGCAACAAAGAGGGAGATAGAAAAGCGGATGAAGAAGCAGTGAGCTTTCCACACCATCGATAACATTATATCAAACCGGTTCACACTTTGTCGTACCCCGAAATTCCCCTCGTTTGTCGAGCCGCGCGGCACGATTTCGCCTTTGCCTTCCCCTCGAGGGGAAGGTGGCGGCGAATGCCGCCGGATGAGGTGTAGCGCGCCAGCGCGTTTGTGCCGGCAAATGTAACATTTCGCTTCACCGA
>FR891093.1:0-3691 GCA_000433515.1 Candidatus Colimorpha enterica
AGTGCTGGAGCAGCGCGTCAACAAAAACGCGATCCCGTCGCAGAGCGATATGACGATAGTCTACACTCCCCTTCACGGCGCGGGACACAGGCTGGTTCCGGAGACGCTTCGCCGCGCGGGGCTGAAAAACATCATAACCGTTCCGGAGCAGATGGTGACCGACGGCAATTTACCGACGGTGAAGTACCCGAACCCGGAATTTCCGGAGGCATTTGCCCTCGGAAAGAAGCTGGCTGCCGAAAACGGCTGCGACCTGATAATCGCGACCGACCCGGATGCCGACAGGATGGGGATAATGATAAAGGACGGCGGGGAGTACACCGGGCTTACCGGAAATCAGGTCGGGTGCCTGCTGCTTGACTATATCATCACCGCGTACCGCGAAAACGGAGGTGTTCCGGCTGACGCTTATGCCGTGAAGAGCATTGTCACGACCGAGCTTGCCAGCGAGATCTGCCGCGCGAACGGGGTTGAGATGTTCGACGTTCTGACCGGCTTCAAGTTCATCGGAGAGGTGATAAAGAAGCACGAGGAGCAGGGCGTCGGAACCTATCTTCTCGGCTTTGAGGAGAGCTACGGCTACCTCAAGGGGACCTATGCCCGTGACAAGGATGCGGTCGTTGCCTCGCTTCTCGTCACCGAAATGGCGGCATATTACCGCGCAAAGGGCATGACGCTGAAGGATGCCGTCGATTCCCTTTACCGCCGCTACGGAAGCTACGGAGAGAGTGTCATGAGCCTCTCGATGCCCGGTGCCGACGGCAATGAGAGGATGCGCGAGATAATGGAACGGCTTCGCGAAAACGCTCCCGCGATGCTTGGCGGAGACAGCGTTGTGTCTGTCCGCGACTATCTGAAGGGAACGGTCACCGACCTTGTGACGGGAAAGACAGAGCCGACCGGGCTTCCGTCGTCGGATGTGCTTTATTACACGACAAGGGCGGCTGTCACCGTCTTCCGTCCCTCCGGAACAGAGCCGAAGATCAAGGTCTATTTCATGGCGAAGGGCGAAAATTCCGATGCTGTTTCGGAAAAGCTCGCCGCCTGCCGCGCGGATGCCGGAAAGCTGCTCGGAAAGTGACTTGACAAGCTCCGCGATTTGTGGTATTCTATTGTTCAGATAATATCAGCCGGCACGCGCCGGGAAAGGAAGGTGTCTATCATGGCTGTTGAGGACGCTATAATCGTACACAAGAATGAGATCGTTTTCTGTGACAAGAAAACCGATAAGAACCGTTTCAGGCACTACAGGCTCACTCCCGAAAACATAACGAAAATCGTTTTCGATTATGCCTACCGCAAGAAGTTCTTCGGGCTGAAAAAGGAGCTTGAGGAGAGGATCATTTTCGAGATAAACGATCCGGATATTCCCTCCGAGCTTGTTGTCTGGGAGCATGAGGAGGAGAACTTCCGCAGATTCAGGGGCGGACTCCGTTCCTTTGTCGATGACAATAAGGTTCCGCTTGAAATAAAGAGCGCCGAGGACGCGGCGGAATAAAAGAGGGGTACTGCGCGATCTTGCCGGTGTCATTCACGGGGGTGTCTTTTCCGGCACCCCTTTTGTTTCACCGTCAGGATAAGGCGGCGCGCTCCGGCGGGAAGGCAGACCGTCCGCACAGCCGATCTTCCGGCTGCTGTCGGGCAGCATTTATCTTATGACATACGAAGAGTACAAAACCGAATACGGAATAAGGCTTGACCCCGCGCAGGATGCGGCGTGCCGGGAGACGGAGGGGCATATTCTGCTCCTTGCCGTCCCCGGAAGCGGGAAAACCACCGTTATGACGGCGCGGCTGGGGTATCTTGTCAGGGGTAAAAACGTTCCGGCGGACTCGGTGCTGGCGGTCACCTACAGCGTTGCCGGCGCGGCTGAGATGCAGAAGCGGTATGAGGCGGTTTTCGGCTCGCGCGATGTTGAGATACGGACGATACACGGCTTCTGCTCGAAGATCATCTCGGCATACGGCAGGGTGTGCGGGAAAAAGCCGTTTTCGCTCATCGACGGCGACGGCGGGCAGGCGAGGATTATCCGCGACATCCTCCGGAAGTACGGCGGCTACCCGTCCGAGAACGAGGTAAAGGACGTCATGACCGCCGTGACCTACTGTCGGAACATGATGCTTGACGACAGGGAAGTCGAGAAGGTCAGCATTGACGGCAGGAATTTTCCGCAGATATACCGGGCATACCGTGAATTCAAGCGCGAAAACCGACTGATGGACTACGACGACCAGCTTTTTTACGGCTACAACATAATCTGCCGCTTTCCCGATGCGGTCAGGGAGTATGCCGGAAGGTTCCGTTACGTCTGTGTCGATGAGGCGCAGGACACGTCGAAGATACAGCACATGATAATCCGCAGGGCGGCTGAGGGGTGCGGCAATCTTTTCATGGTCGGCGACGAGGACCAGAGCATTTACGGCTTCCGCGCCGCGTATCCGCAGGGGCTGCTTGAATTCGACAGCGTCTATCCCGACGCAAAGGTGCTGTTCATCGAAAAAAATTACCGCAGCACAAAAACCGTCGTAAGTGCCGCCGACAGGTTCATAGCCCTGAACACCGACCGCCGGGAAAAGCACATGGTGACCGACAATCCGCAGGGCGAAAGGATAGAAACCGTCAGGCTCTCCGACCTCTCGGAGCTTCCCGTGTACATAAAAACGGTGGCAAGAGAGGCGGAGCGCGAAAGCGGAAAGACCACCGCCGTTCTCTGCCGGCTGAACGATTCGCTTATCCCGATGATCGATATTCTGTCCGACGCGGGGATAAGCTACACGGCAAGGGCGGGGGACGGGCTGTTTTTTACGCATTTCATCGTCCGGGACATCCTTGCAATCATGCGCTTTGCCCGCGACCCGTTCGACGCAGGGCTTTTTGAGGAGATATATTACAAGCTGTCCGCCGGGGTCAGCCGCGCCGATTTCGAGTACGCGGTGAGGGTCAACCGGGGTGCGAAGATGCTCTCCTATCCCGAATTCATGGCGACCTGCCCGGTCATGCGGGAAAGCGTCAGAAAGCGGATGAAAACCATATCAGCCGCGCTTTTCAGGATATCCTCCGCGATGTCGGCAAATGCCATCCGGCTGATAATGACCGACTGCGGCTACGGCGCGTATCTTTCCCACCGGACAAACGACCTGTCAAAGGTCAGCACGCTTCTTGCAATTGCCGAAAGAAGGCGCGGGCAGAGCGATTTCGTTGACCGGCTGTCGCAGCTTCGCGATATTGTCATGTCGGGCGGCTGTGGCGGCGGGATAATCCTGTCAACCATCCACTCGGCAAAGGGTATGGAGTTTGACAGGGTCATAATCTGCGACGCGAAAAACGGCGTTCTTCCGTCGGTATTCGAGCCGTCGGCGGGCAAATACACCGACGAGGAGCTTGCCTCCCGCGAGGAGGACAGGCGGCTGTTCTATGTCGCCGTGACGCGGGCAAAGGAGCGGCTGGCGCTTGTGACCTACGACAGCGAGTTCGGGAAAAAGACAGACGGCTTTGACTTCATTACGACGCTTCTTTGCGAAAAAGAAGGGAAGCGCGACGAGGGGCTTCCGCGCGGGGCAAAGGAGACGGAGAAGCTCGCTCTCGGGTACTTCGAGGGCGACGTCATCTGGCACAGGGTCTTCGGCGAGGGTGTTATTTCGTCAATCAAAGGCGACCGCGCCGAGGTGAAATTCTATAAATACCGGTGTCC
>FR891093.1:3783-5371 GCA_000433515.1 Candidatus Colimorpha enterica
CGGAAAGAGAGAATAAAAATGGAAAAACCGAAAATACTTTGCTATGGGATGAAGGAAGTTCCGTCCGGGCTTGCCGCGGTTGCAAAAAAGCTCGGAGCGGTCTGCCGCGCTGTCCCGGAGGAGGAATACGGAATGCCGGTCGCCGCGTCTGCCGCCGGGCTTCCCGCGATGAAAAAGCCTGAGGGAAGCATTTCCGAGCCGTTTCTTGTTTTCGTCAGCTTCCCGGAAGGCGCGCTTGATCTCTGCCTTGCCGCGATGAGGAAAAACGGAGTCCTTCCGGGGGTTCTCAAATCGGTACTGACACAGTATAATGCTGTATGGACGCCTGTCAGGCTCTGCGCGGAGCTTTGCCGCGAGAGGGCAATGGCGGTCGGGTGATAAGAGAAACGTTGGCTCTGCCCGAATTCGCTTTAAAATCATTATGAACTTTTGAGAAACAGCAGGATAATTTAGGGGGACAGTTTATGAGCAGTATAGAATTGATAAATGGGTCATGTGCAGACCAGATTGCCGACGCGGTAGTCAATGCAGCGAACGACCGGCTGCTGGCAGGAGGCGGAATTTGCGGTGTGATCTTCAAAAGGGCAGGATTGACAGAGCTTCAGAGAGCGTGTAACGGATATAAAACGCCGCTCAAGGACGGCTCGGCTGTGATCACTCCGGCATTCAATATGAGGAATGCAAAGTATATAATTCATGCGGTCGGACCGGATTTTTCAAGAACGCCGGCGGCATTCAGGGAGCTTTTTGAAGCATATTATAACTCGCTTTGCGTCCTTAAGGACAACGGACTGTACAGCATATCTTTTCCGCTTATCAGCTCGGGTATCTTTGGGGGAAATCTGTCTGATCCTGCCGGGGAATCGGCAAAGCAATGCTGTCGTGCATATAAAAAATTTGTTTCTGACTATCCGGAGTATACGATTGATGTGAAGCTGTGCGCATTTTCTGCTGCAGAGATGGCGGCGGCGCAGTCTGCATTTGATTGCGCAATGCGCTGAAGGGAAAATCGATGTCAGAAAACGATACGATTACCGAAAAAAAGAAAAAAACCGCTCCTGCGGTCGTCAGATTCTTTCAGGGAATGCTTGTCGGCGTCGGCGGGATACTGCCTGGGATAAGCGGCGGGGTGCTCTGCGCGATATTCGGGCTGTATCAGCCGGTGATGGAGTTCCTTGCCCACCCAGTGAAGAATTTCAGGTCGCACATAAAGCTGCTGCTTCCGGCGGGGATCGGGCTTGTCGTCGGGTTTCTTGCGCTTGCAAGGCTGGTGCTTCTTGCCTTCGACAAAAACGGAGTGATCGCCACCTGCGTTTTTACCGGGCTTATCCTCGGAATGCTTCCGTCGCTGTGGCGGGAGGCTGAGGAAAAGGGTCGGGGGAAAGCGTCGTATATCACGATGGCAGCCGCTTTTGCCGCGGTTTTCGGGATATTTCTCGTGCTTGAATTCACAAGCGCAAAGGCGGTTGAGCCGGGCTTTTTCTGGTTTTTTGTTTCCGGAGTGCTTTTCGGCCTCGGGATCGTTGTTCCAGGGATGAGCGCGTCGTCGCCGCTCCTTTACCTCGGGCTGATGGAGCCGCTGCTTGAC
>FR891094.1 GCA_000433515.1 Candidatus Colimorpha enterica
TGGGACGACGACTGGTGCGGCGACGGAGCGAAAGAGGTTGTATGGGGAGCAGAGATTGACGATTATTTTTCATATCTATGTGAGCATTAATCGCATTTATGGAGTGGAAGCATTCTGTCCAAAACCGAGTGTTACTACTCTCTTGCAGTCGCTACTCCGATCGGGACTACGAGCTTCACATACGACGGCACAAAGAGTGACTGCCTGACAAAGATAACTTTCCCGGGCGGCAAGGTTTTCTCTACCTATTACAGCAGCATCGGCAATCCGGCACACATAATAACAGAGAACGGGGACACAATGGCAGCAATGTGGAGCATGGGCAGACGACTGACCACAATTGCTGCAGGTCTGAATACGTTTTATTACAGGTACAACGCCGACGGAATCCGCACCGCCAAGACGGTAAACGGTGTAAAGCATACCTATGCCCTCTCCGGTACAACAATTCTCAACGAAGAGTGGACTGAAAACGGCGTGCAGCACCTGCTGATGTATGTCTACGACGCAAACGGTTCGCC
>FR891095.1:0-6727 GCA_000433515.1 Candidatus Colimorpha enterica
ACAGACAGTATGCAGCGTTCGGCGAGGTGACTGACGGCATCGGGATCGTGGACAAAATCGCATCGGTCGATACCGGCAGATACGGATATTTTGACGATGTGCCGCTTACCCCGGTCGTTATCGAAAAGATCGAGGTGCTCTGAGACACCCATAACCTGAAAAACCCACCCCGGAATTTCTCCGGAGTGAGTTTTTTTGTGCTTCAGCCGCTGTTACGCAGTCAGGTCATTGACCGCTCCGACAAACAGCGGGATTCCGTTGTCGGAAGTCACGATGAAAACAAACTGACGGTCAAGGATAAAATCAATTGTTTCTTTCTCGCCAGGGCATTCTTTGTACGTGGCGACAATCAGTGTATATGCAGCGCCGGTGCAGCCCTTTTCATCGATCACGACGCGCGCCGCCTGTTTTGCTTCGGAAACAAAGACATTCGGAACATCGGTGAGCGGGCTGAAATCGGCAGACGAGCCGAAAGCATCCGTCACGCCGAGATTTATAAGCCCCTGAATCAGATCGGTCTGAGAGCTTACGTCGAATTTCGGAACAGACAGTCTGACCTTTGCGCGGCGGTTCTCTATGCCGTTTTTATTGCCGGAAATAAGGTCAAACATCCCGTCGGAAGCGATTACATCAGCCGTTGATCTGCCCTTGTCGGGAAGTATCAGCCACATTGCCCCGCCGTCAGAGGTATCAAGTCGCGTCGCCTGCCAGCCGTCGCCGAAATATACGCTTCCGTTTTCTATCTCCCGATTCATGAAATCGACGCTTACCCTGCCCTTTGTGCCTTCAAAATCACGCTTTCCGGTATCCGTTTCTCTGAAAATATTCTCCCATGACACCTTGTAGTACACCGTCTGCGCAAGGGCTATCACGGTTCTCGGGTCGAGTTTTACTCCGGAGGTGTCAAGCATACCCCTTGTCTGCTCTGTCAGCCAGCCGCGGAGGGCGCTGTCATACTCCGTGCTTCCCGGCTTGCCGCTGAAGGACGAGGCGCGGTAGCTGTCGGCAAGGATATCAAGGACAGGCTTTTTATACATAAGCCCATCGTTCAGCCACAGCGAATCGGCAAGCACGGTTGTGCCGATCCCGTCGTCGCGGTATGTGCCGTCCCAGATCGAAACAGCCTGCCTTCTTGCATTCTCAATACTGTCGGCACCGAGAAGCGACAGGATCTGTGCGCGGGTCTGCCCGTCGGTTATCTCGGCAAGCATCGAGAGCGCGATCTCAAGGCTGACCGGAGAGTATACCCGATTTCCGCCGTCGTCTGAGGTCAGATATTCACGGACTGTTTTCTTCACAAATGAGCCGAGGGCAGAGCTGTCGATCGCCGACGCTGCATCCATGCGGTTTTTGCGGAATTTCACCCATTCTTCGGCTTCTTTATCGGTAACAGTGCCGTCCGGGTATTGCGGTGAGACCGGATAAACCGCCTGAGCGACAAGCCGGTCGGCATACGAGGCTCGGCACTTTTTCGGGTCATACTGTGACAGCGTTCCGGGAGTCACGGTTTTTCCGGCCGGTATCACCCCCTTCTCACGGCAGGCGGCAAATGACAGCATCACCGCCAGCACAATTGCAGCAGCTACGAATTTCTTCATCGAACACATCCTCCTTAGGTTTCCGGCACGGAACGGTTTTCAGCAGCTTCGTGCCTGATTTTATTTAAAAAACAATCGCTTTTGAAATACAACGGCATCCGGTGCGGTACCGTTTCAAGGATACAAAACGACATTTCTCTCCTTCCGGTTCCAGTTTTTCACCTTTCGTTTATTTTCCTCCACCGCACAAAGGCAGCTGCGGCAATTACCGCGCAGCCCTTTTCCGGCTTTTTTTCATGACGCTTTCATAGAATTCCCCGTCAGTCTTCATAAAACCCGCTCGCTCCTTCCTTTTCAAGCTCCGATCTCAGCGCCGCTCTGCCGCGGCCGAGCAGATTTGCCACCTGCTTCCGGTTTTTCTTCATAACCCGGCAATCCCGTCACAGCTCATGTCCTCAAAATAGTACAGCAAAAGCGCATTCCGATAGTCGTCGTTCAGCCTCCCGATACAGCGCCACAGCACTGCGTCACGCTCGCTTTTCACAATGCCGGAAACAATGTCCGGGTCGGAGGAAGGCAGCGTTTCATCAAGCTCATCCGCGGCTCTTCGGGCAAGGTATCTTTTACGGTTCGCGGTCTTGTATCTTGCAAGCGCAAAGAGGTAGGTTTTCAGCGACGAGGCGAAATTGTATTTCTTCGGATGCAGAACAAGCTCGACAAAACAGTCCTCGACGATCTCCTCAGTCTCGGCTGAATCCTTCAGCAAGCCGTACACGAAAAGGGCAAGTCCGGGACGGTATAACCGTATAAGCTCTTTCATTGCCCCGCCGTCTCCGTCAAGGAAACGCCGGTAGGTATTTTCGCCGCTGTCGTTCATTCAGAGACCGCCTTTCATATATTTAATGTCCCGGCGGAGCAAAAGTACTCACCCGGCGCGTAAAATTTTTCTGCTGTTATCAGTATACAGCACAGAAGAATAATTTTCAATATTTTTCACTTCAATGAACGGGTTTTTGTACAAAAAAATCCCTGCAAAAATAACACCGGCGGAATTGTGACATTGGTTTTAATAAATATTTAAATATCGATAAAATTTTATCAAAAGCCTTGACAAACGAAAAAAAGCGGTATATAATCATGCCTGTACGGGGCAAGAAGAACCCGCGGTTCAACAAATTCAAGGAGGACAAAAACAATGGCAAGATTTACTCTCCCCCGTGACCTGTATCACGGAAAAGGAGCTCTCGAGGCTCTGAAAACTTTTGAAGGCAAGCGCGCGATAATCTGCGTGGGCGGCGGCTCTATGAAGAGATTCGGATTTCTTGACAAAGCCGAGGCTTATCTGAAGGAAGCCGGAATGGAAGTCGCTCTTATCGAAGGTATCGAACCCGACCCTTCCGTCGAGACCGTTATGAACGGTGCACAGAAGATGCTTGAATTCCAGCCCGACTGGATCATCGCAATGGGCGGCGGTTCGCCTATCGATGCAGCCAAGGCAATGTGGATCAAGTATGAGTATCCCGATGTCACCTTCGAGGATATGTGCAAGGTATTCGGTCTGCCGAAGCTCCGCAAAAAGGCTCACTTCTGCGCAATTTCCTCCACCTCCGGTACCGCTACCGAGGTGACTGCGTTCTCCATAATCACCGACTATGCAAAGGGCATCAAGTATCCTATCGCCGACTTTGAGATCACTCCCGACGTTGCGATCGTCGATCCGGATCTCGCCGAGACCATGCCGAAGAAGCTGGTCGCTCACACCGGTATGGACGCCATGACCCACTCCATCGAGGCATATGTCTCCACCGCAAACTGCGACTATACCGATCCGCTTGCGCTTCACGCAATAAAGATGATCCAGCGCGACCTTGTCAAATCCTATAACGGCGACATGGCTGCCCGCGACTCCATGCACAATGCACAGTGTCTTGCGGGAATGGCATTCTCCAATGCTCTTCTCGGAATCGTTCACTCGATGGCTCACAAGACCGGTGCCGCATTTGCCGACTACGGCGCACACATCATCCACGGCGCGGCAAACGCAATGTACCTGCCGAAGGTCATCGCGTTCAACGCAAAGGATCCCACCGCAAAGAAGAGATACGGCGAAATCGCCGATTTCATGAAGCTCGGCGGCAATAACGACGACGAAAAGGTTGCCCTCCTTATCAGACACCTCCGCGGCATGAACGATGACCTCAACATACCGCACTGCATCAAGCACTACGGTGCCGACAGCTATCCGACCGAGAACGGATTCGTTCCGGAGGAAGTGTTCCTTGCACGTCTTCCCGAGATCGCAAAGAATGCGATCGGCGACGCCTGCACCGGCTCCAACCCGAGGATCCCGACTCAGGAAGAGATGGAAAAGCTGCTTAAGTGCTGCTACTACGATACCGAAGTTGACTTCTGATATCGCCTGCTGACAAACTGAAAATCCCGGTCTGCCGTTTGACAGATCGGGATTTTTTGCTGCTTCAGACGGTACCCGTAACGGTAAGTGTGCCTGTTCCGGGAGTTACCGAATACGCGCCGGTGTCCGGGTTCTGCGTATAGGTCGCCGCCGGAACGGTAATTGCTCCGGCAACAGTTGCAAAAGCGCCGGTTGAAGCGTCGTAAGTGTACTGTGTCGGAGATGTCCACACCGTGCCGTTGTAGGTAACCGATGTGATGTTCAGAACAGGATCGAATTTGTCCGTCAGTACGGCATTATCCCCTGCCCCGGCCTCTGTATTACCGAGATTCTGTATCACGAAGGTGTAAGTCAGCTCACCGTTCTCAACGACCGAGGTCGGGTTGACCGACTTTGTAACGGTCAACTGCGGTGCCGTTTCAACCGGAAGCGTCGCTGTTGCCGTGACCGGTGCCAAAAGTCCGCCTCCGCTTACCGTCGCGGTATTTGTGACGGTTCCTCCTGTCGCAAGGGGCGCGTATTCATTCACCCTTGCGGTGTAGACGATCAGCGCGCTGCCGTTTGCCGGGACATTAATTCCGGTAAAGACAAGCGGAGGTCCCGCCGTAACTGTCGGCGCTGCCTGAAGAACGCCGTTTATATAGTATTTCACCGAGCCGTCGGAATAGGCAAGCGGAGTCACGTTTCTCTCTCCGAAAGCATTTGTTCCGAGATCGTCGGTCACGGTCAGCCCCGTGTACGCAATTGCACCGGAGTTGACTATGCTTATCACATACGTCACGTCGTCGCCGACGCGGTAGCTTCCCTGCACCGCGTTTTTTGCCGCGGTAAGCACCTCAAGAAGCTCTCCGGTCACGATGTTTGAGTTCGTTACGCTGTTGTTATAGGACAGAATTGCCTGATTATAGAATGTTGCCACTTGATAAACCTCCTTGGGAGACCTTGCGGTCCCTCAATGAAAGTATATGCGCGGCAGGTGATTGTGTCATTCCCCGCCGGTGTCGGATTCTCCGTTTCCGGCATCGGATTCATCGTTTTTATTCTCTTCGGCAACGCCACCGATGATGATACCGCCGTTTCTGACCTCCGGCATACGGAGTTTTTCCTGCTTTCCGGCGGGTGCTTTTTCGGAAGTGCTCTTCTTACGGAAGGTGACGAGCTTTGAGAAAATATAGTTGACGACAATATTGAATACCGACAGAAGTGCCTTTGACAGGTAGTCGTTGACGCCCCATACTCCGGTCATAAGCGCGAAGCCGCCGGTATAAACGACGCCGGTGAAGGCTCTTGCGGCGAAGAACGTGCCGAATTCGTAAAGCAGTTTTCCGACGCCCTTGCCCTTTGACTCAAACACAAACAGCTTATTCGTGATATAGGCAAAAATAACGGCGGCAAACCAGCTGATCACATTTGATACCGAGTCGTTTATATGAAACAGCTTGCTCAAAACAGTATACGAGCCGAAATCAACTGCGGTTGTAAGTCCGCCGAAGATCACGTAAACAATGATCTCGCGATACTTCTTTGCAAGCTCAATACATCTGAATATCAGGGTCTTAACAGCAATTCTGATATGTCTGAAATAGTTACCGGGTTTCACTTATTTTTTCCGTCGGAAAACTTTTTGAAAAAAGTTTTCCGACACCTTTCAAAAACTTTTGAAAAATAGGTTTAGAATTATTGATCAGGACAGCGGAAAACGCGTCTTATGTTATGAATCGACTGAAGCAAGCAGTTTTTCGTAGCCGGCGCGGTCATAGAGGAGATTCACCGCCTCAAGCAGGGCATTTGCGCCGATATTTTCCGGAAGTCCGGCTGTGCGGCAGAGCTTTTTGCGTTTCTCTGCGCTTCCCTCTCTGCCGGAAAGTCCGTCGCGGTAGAAATCCGCTTTTGTCACACCGCCGCGGATCACCGGTTTATCGGAGGAAAACGGCGCAAGCACCGAGCGGAGGGTATCGCAGTCGATCCCCTCGACGCCGAGAAGCCCTTCCTTCGAGTCCTCTTTCTTTCGCTTCTCCCGCCCCTTAACGGCAGGGATATAGAGGTTGATGATCTTATCCTTCGGCAGGACGGAATTCAGGTAGCTGCGTATCACAAGCCCGCCGCCGTCGCTGTCGGTAAGAATTATCACTCCGCGCTCGGATGCAAGACGCCTGATCAGTGCCTTCTTTTCACTGTTTTTAAAGACTCCGAAGCCGTCGGTGGTTATGACCGTGCCTTCGATAAGCGAGGCTATGCGGATCTTGTCGTATCTGCCCTCAACGATCACCGGCCGGTCGACCTTTATCCTGTCAGACATTGTTTTCCTTCCGCCCGGAAAGCGTCAGCCACAGTGCGACACCGGCGTTTGACAGCGCGATGACTCCGGTGATTATCATAGCCGGAGCTGCGGTCTGCGACGTAATCGCGGCGGCAAGCGGCATATACGACCACACCGGCACCGAGAGAATGAGCATCAGCGCCTCAAAAAAGCCGTCGGCGTAAATATCCGTTGTTCCTGAGGCGCAAAAGCAGGCATAGCATATGAAGCACATCAGAAACAGCAGTGCGAAAAACACCGCCGGAAAGCGCTTTTTATACACCGCCGCAAGCACCGTTCCGGCGATCAGCGCTATAACCGTCAGGCAGGAAAGCAAAACCGGGATCCCGGATGTTATGTCGTAGCCGAAGCTCCCGAAAGCCAGATTGTAGATTGCCGAAAGAAGCATGACCGACAGCGGAGCGGCGGTAAGCAGTGCCGTTGCCGCGCGGTTTTTCAGTTCCGTCCGGCTGAATT
>FR891095.1:6793-9510 GCA_000433515.1 Candidatus Colimorpha enterica
AAGCCTCGCCCGTCAGCCTGTCAAGCACACCGTAGCTGTCAAGCGGAGTGGTTTTTATCCTTATATCGGCGTCGTAACAGATCGATGCAAGCCTTCTCAGCTTTGCGGAGTCGGTTCTTGATGCGCTTTTTATGTACAGTCCCGCCTTGTACGAGTGCATTTTCAGCCTCTGTGCAACCGTCTGCGAAGAAGCGCCGGATTCAAGCAGTGCCTTCACCGCGCAGAGATCGCAGATGACGCGGGTAATTCCGCTCAGTATTATCTCCGGTTTTTCCTTTCTCAGCCGCAGTTCGGAAAGGATCGAAAGCGCCCTGCCGGCGTTTCCGTCAAGGATCGCGTTTGCGAAATCGAATGCGGCGATCTCGCGCGACTCCGATGAGACAAGGTCAACGTCCGCCTCGGTCAGCTTTTCCCTTCCCACAGATTTCAGATAATATGTCAGCTTGTCTATCTCGGAGGCAAGCACCGACATATCGCATCCGCACCTTGAGATAAGCCGGTTCACGGCATCCGGCGGCGCGACTATCAGTCCCGCGGCAAAGTGTTTTGCCGTCCATGACGCAAGCCTTGCCGGAGTCTCCCTCGGAAACATCACCGGTTTTACCGCCGGCGGAAGCTTTTTGAACAGCTTTGACGGTGTCTTTGCCGTTCCGGGGTCGAAATTATCGGCGTCGGCATATATTATCAGGATATTGTATTCGTACTCCGGAAGCCGGGACAGGATATCGCAGAGGTCATCGGTGTCCTGCTCCTTCATGTCGCCGAGCGGAAGTCCGGAGATCTCGATGAATTTTCTGTCGCTCATCACGGGAAGCGATTCCAGCGCTGACATGAGGACATCCGGCGAATAGTTGTCGGAGGTGATTATTATCCGGTTGAAAATATCGTCCTTTGCCACGACGGAATCGCGGGCGGCGGCAAGATAGTGACGCATGAGGTAGTCCTCCTCCCCGCAGAACAGGTATCCGCCGGAGAGGTGCTTAAGCTCGTTTCTGAATTCACTTGCCGTCATATCGCATGACCTCGATGAACAGACGGTTCCGCTCGATATTGATTCCGCGCACCTCGATGTTGTAATCAAGGAGTATCGCGCCGCCGTCGCGGTTTACGGTGTTGTGAACCTTTCTTGTGTTGACGGTGAATTCCACCGGCATGACAGGAGTTTCGTAGCGGCAGTACTGCCGTTTTTCCTTCATATCGAACCGGCAGGCGGTTGAGATGTCTCCGTCGCGGTTCATGATGAGAGAATTTCTGTCCTCCGGCGAGAAGATAAGCGCGGTGCGGCAGTTGTCAACTCCGATATCCGGGCTTTCCTTATACCTTATGACGCACATCCCGTCCGATTCGGTATATTCGCCCCACGCGGTGTATTCGATGATATCACTGCAGACGGAGCCGATCTCGGACTGACTGTGCTTTTTGCCGTCGTCCGCCGTGAAAAAGCCGTCCCTGACCGCGTGCATATACTTTGCCGCAAGTTCAAGGTCGGTAACGGTCGCCTTGATTTTTAGCCTGACGTTCACTGCCATTCCGCACACATCCCGTTTCTGTTTCTCCCGACAAGTATAACATATCGCGGAAAGATTGTCAAGGCGCGTGCCGTGAATTCTGCGCCGTCCGACCTTGACAAGAGATGATTTCAGTGTTATAATGTAATAAAGCGCGGCGGAGGGTTCGTTGTCCGCCGCATTCATAACCATTCGACACCGCACACGCGGAAAACGGAGGAAAATTCATGTCAGACAAGATGAGGGACGAGCAGACAGACAATTTATTCAGAGCTGTTCTTTCGCTGAACAACATTGACGAGTGCTACGCATTTTTCGAGGATCTCTGCACTGTCTCGGAGCTTCGCGAGATGGCAAAACGTCTCACGGCGGCGCGTATGCTCAACAACAACTACATTTACTCCGATATTTCGGATAAAACCGGGCTCAGCACCGCAACAATAAGCCGCGTCAACCGCTGTCTGAAGTACGGCAACGACGGCTACGCCGAGATTCTCCGCCGCCTCGACCGCAAAAAGTGAACCCCCAATATACCTCGCTTGCCGCTTATTACGACCGGCTGAATTCGCATATCGACTACTTTGGATACGCGGCTTTTCTTGCGGCGCGGTTCAGGGAGTACGGTGTACCGGACGGTTCGCTGGTTCTTGACCTCGCCTGCGGGACGGGAAACATCACCCTGCCGCTTTCGGAAATGGGCTATGATATGATTGCCGTCGATTCCTCCTGCGAAATGCTTGATGTCGGGCGGCGGAAGCCCGGCGGGGACAGAATTCTGTGGCTCTGTCAGGATATGCGGAGCTTTGAGCTTTACGGCACGGTCGCGGCGGTCGTTTCCTGCCTTGACAGTGTGAATTATCTGACCGGGCGGCGCGGGCTTGAAAGATGCTTTTCTCTTGTCCGCAACTATCTTGACCCGGATGGGTTATTTGTATTTGACGTCAATTCTCCGCACAAGTTCCGCACGTTCTACGGTGAGAACCAGTACGTGATGGAAGCACCGGGAGTATACTGCGGCTGGAAGAACCATTACGACCCCAAGACCGGACTGTGCGATTTCGAGCTGTCGCTGTTCGCCGAGGAAAGCCCCGGCATTTACCGCAGATATGACGAGCTTCAGCGTGAAAGATGCTGGAGCGAAAAAATCCTGTCCTCTGTCCTTTCGGCTGCAGGATTTGAGATCGTCGCGGTTTACGGCGATACCGGCAT
>FR891096.1 GCA_000433515.1 Candidatus Colimorpha enterica
GATCAGCGTGAAGTCGCGGTATGTCTGGACAAGTATGCTGTCGAGACAGCGTGGGAGGAGGGCGGCGGAATTGTATATGGGGATGATGATCGATATCATTTCTTAACCAGCCTCCGCAATCCGATGAGAAATCTGTAAACGTGAGGGGATAATGCAAAAACCTTCGCCCGCTTTCTTGTCCGCTTGCTCAGGTCTGCCTGCTTCTCTTTCAGAATTTTTCTGAATTCTTTTATGTACGCATCAAAAAGCTGTTCATTGCCCTTCATCTCCGGTCTTACATAGTATTCCATTGTGAGGTCACAGAAGAGGGCAAGGGTATGGCGGCAGAGGTTTGGGCTGTCTTTTAAGTCATTGGCACGGTCAATAATCAAAGAAAGCATATTAAGCCGGTTCTTGTTAAAAACACTTTTTGTTATTGAAGCCAAGTTCTCACAATAGTAATAGAATGAACGATTAATTGTTTGCACAGTTGCGGTTGGGGTAAAGATTTTTGTACATATTCTGTCGTCTTCTGCATATCTGCCGAAGAATCTCAATGAATCGAACAACGGTTTACGGAACACCTTGTTCCATGCAGCAATCGCCAGACCATTATTGTACGGTGACGAATAAAGATATTTCTCAAGAAATACCCTTCCCGACAGTGTTTCTTCCGGAAAACTGATTTTTTCATCATTTTCGGGATTATAAACCGCGCCGTCAGTGTGAAGATACGACCACAAACACACCGCGATGTCTGCACCGCTTTTGTCAAGAGCGTTTATCATTGTTCCGTACATTTCCGGATCAATATAATCATCGCTGTCAACAAAGGCGATAAGGTCGTTGTCAAGCTTTTTCTGAAGTTCAATCCCTTCGTTCCGCGCAGAGCTGACTCCGCCGTTTTCCTTGTGTATGACCCTTATCCGCTCGTCCTTTTCCGCGTACCCGTCGCAGA
>FR891097.1 GCA_000433515.1 Candidatus Colimorpha enterica
CTTTCTCCGGAGAAAGAAAAACGGACAGACACTGGTGCAGTCGTGAAATCTCTGTTGGAAATCATAATCCGACAGAGAAAATTCTTGAGGAATAAACAGGGAACAACAAACGAAAATCCTGTGAAACAATGCTTTCATCGTGAGCATGAAGGGCTGAAAAGGAGGGATATGTTATGTCCGAAGAACTTATAGTCAGGCACTGCTCGCCGACGCTGGCGGGGCTTAAGACGGGGAGCCTGTTTTCCTGTCCGAGCGCATCGCCCGACGAGATGAGGAGAGTGCTCCGGGATCTGAACATTCGGCTTGCACCGAAGGGAATACGGGTGCTTCCGGTGAAAAACGACGGGGAGCGGATGCTAATATACATATACCGTCCGAACCGTCTTGCACGCGACCTCGGAGACGGCGATGCCGCGCAGATCCTTTGTGAGAAGGGATATCCCTGCGGATGTCCGGGAAAGTGCATTATGAAGCTGATAGAGCGTCTGCGCGGAAATGAATTCCCGCACGAGATCGGGCTGTTTCTCGGCTACCCTCCGGAGGACGTTAAGGGCTTCATGACCGATCCCTGCGCCTGCAAATGTTCCGGGTGCTGGAAGGTATACGGCGACAGGGAGGCGGCTGAAAAGCGGTTCGCGCTCTATCGCAAATGTACCGGGGTCTACTGCGGACAGTGGAGGAAGGGAAGGCCGATCGAGCGGCTTGCCGTTCCGGGGTGACTTTCCGCGGCTTCTGTCTGAGCGCGGGATAAAAGACTGTATCCGGCGATAATCAAAGGCAGCCGCGGAATCGCGGTGATGCCGTTAATTGCCCCGATGAGGGAGGAAAGAGGAATTTTTATGAGTAAAACAGCAGTTGTATACTGGAGCGCCACGGGAAACACCGAGGCGATGGCAAACGCGGTCGCGGAGGGCGCGAAGGAAAAGGGTGCGGAATGCACTCTCTTCACCGCGGCGGAATTTGATGCGTCGCTTGTCGGCGGGTTCGACGGGATTGCGTTCGGCTGCCCGGCGATGGGAGCCGAGGTTCTTGAAGAGGACGAATTCGAGCCGATGTTCACCTCCTGCGAGGCGGCGCTGAACGGGAAGAAGATCGCTCTGTTCGGTTCCTACGGCTGGGGCGACGGCGAGTGGATGAGAAACTGGGAGGAGAGATGCACCGGCGACGGAGCTGTCTTTGCCTGCGACAGTGTAATCTGCTGTGAAGCTCCCGACGATGACGCTGTGGCTGCCTGCTGCGCTCTCGGTGCGGCGCTTGCCTGAAAAATAAGCTTCTCCCCCGCTTTCCGGTTTTTCTCCGGAAAGCGGGGAAGCTTTTTTCAGACCGATGCCGTGACTCCGATGAAGAGCGGGATTCCGGTCGTGTTGTCAACAATTGCGTAGACGAACGGGCGGTCGAGGATGACATCGACAGATATCGGCTCAACGCCTGTGGCTCTCATGTCTCCCCAGGTTATCGCTGCAGCCTTTGTGCCGTTTCTGTCAACCTTGACATATGTCTTCTGGCTGAATGAGCTGCAGTACAGCGGGGCGTCGCTCATGCGGGTGAAGTCTGCCGTTTTTTCATCGAACATATCGCTTATCCCCATGCCGATGAGGACGTCGTTCAGCTTCATCTGCCATTCCGACGTGAACTCCGGGATGCCGGCGGTCGCAGTTGTGCCGTTTTCTCTTTCCGCATTGCGGCTGTTCCATATCGACGTCCACTTTTCGCTGTCGAGCGATGCGGCGAAGTCGTAAACGTCGGTTCCCTCATCGGGAAGAAGCCCGACAAAGCTGTATTTCCCGCCGTGATAGTTCTTCATGAACCCTGTCACGCCGTCGCCGGTGAGCAGTGTCTCGCCGGAGGAGAACAGCATTTTTACGTCGGTGCTTTTGCCGGAATAATCGGTGAAGCTGCGGTCCTTTATGTCGTTTTTCCTGTATTTCGTCTCCCATTCCGCG
Source organism: Candidatus Colimorpha enterica (assembly GCA_000433515.1). Classification (GTDB taxonomy): domain Bacteria; phylum Bacillota; class Clostridia; order Oscillospirales; family CAG-272; genus Colimorpha_A. The sequence goes on from FR891097.1 coordinate 1,944, forward strand.
TCGAACATCAGCGCGTTGACGAGGTACATTAGGGTTTCCGATGAGATTTCCCTGATGATTTCTTTGATCATCCCGTCGGTGTGCTTTTCGCACCAGCTGTTTATGTCTTTTACCGTTGTGTCGTCAAACGGGGCGCGGTAGACCTGTGCGCCGTACCAGTCGGCATTGTTCTGGAGAAAGCTGTCCTTTACGGTTACCGTGCCGTCATTCCTTATCCAGAGCGAATTTGCGATGTTTACCCGGCATTTGTCGGAGATGTAGAGCTGCTCTGTCAGTGCGAAGAGATTTTTGCTCAGGGTGTCGGTGTCACAGCCGAGGGAGCGTTCGATCTGCGCTTTTGTCTCACCGCCGGCGCCGTCCGCGATCATTCCGATGCAGATGATTGCCGACAGAGGGGAGACGAGAGTATTCCGACCCTTTTCCTGCTCCTTGAGGCAGCCGGTGAACAGCTTCATCGAAAATCCGGAGAGGATGCCGGTGAATTCACTGTCAACCGTTCCTTTTTCTGTCGCCTTCCGCGAAAAGCCGGAGGAGATCTCGTTTGCGCTTATCCTTACCGAGCAGGAGACGCAGGAGAACACCGTGCACACCGCGAGCGCGAGGCAGAGTATGGCGGTTATCTGTTTTTTCATGGCTTTTATTTCCTTTCTTTGCGTACTGTCGGGTGGCTTCATATATTATAGACGCAGAACAGGGGCGAAAGGTTTCACTTTTTCCGAAATTTTTTCGGTTTTTTTAAAGTTCCGCCGCCATTTTCTGCCGGAGGACTATTCCTCGATAAATCTGAAGCCGCGGCTTCTTTATGCCGGTGTACGGCATCCTGAACACCTGCTTCAGAGAACTTATCGGGGAGCTTGAGGGGCGGGAGCTGCTTTACACCGAGATCGCGCAGAGCATTTTCAGAACGCTCATCATGTATGTGTTCCGGCTTGTCGATACGACCCATGACATTGCGCCGTATATTGAAATGAACCGGATCATCGATTCGGCCACAGCATTTATCGAGCGGAATTTCAGGAAAAATCTCACACTCGATTCGGTTGCCGAGGCGTGTTTTACAAACAAATACTATCTGTCTCACCTTTTTTCGCAGGTCAGAAAAATGACGGTGTGAGATTATATCCTTGAGAGAAGGGTGGAAGAGGGCAAAAGACTTCTTGCCGAGACCGGCATGACGGTGGCTGAGGCCGCGGAAAAATCCGGCTTCAGGGATCCCGGATATTTCGGAAGGGTGTTCAGAAAAGCGACCGGAATGAACCCCTCCGCATACCGGAAAAAATGCCGCTGCGAGGATCATACGGGAAACGCCCGCCGCCCGGTTATTGCATCGGAGCATTCCTGAGCGGAAATATTCTGCCTTTGCCGTTGAAAATATATCTATTATCTCTTGACAAAGACCGGATTTGGTGATACCATATATATGATTAACGATAATGTTGTTCCGGCCGTCCGCGCCGGAGCGGCTGTTTGCCGCAAGGTCTTACATTATCGATAACTATTTATCTAACGGAGGAAACGAAAATGAAACTTGCGCTTCTTGTTGCAAACCGCGGCTTTTTCCCGAGCAGCGTCATCGAGGCGGCTTATGCCGAGATGAAGAACGCCTTTGTCAGGGCGGAGATTGAATGTCTTACCCTTGAGGAAGGAAAGACAAAGTACAATGCCGTCGAAACCACCGAAGACGGAAACATCTATCACGAGTTCCTCGCCGCTCACAGGGGCGAATATGACGGGCTTGTCGTCTGTCTGCCCAATTTCGGCGACGAGAACGGAATCAAGGCGGCTCTGCGCGGGATAGATGTTCCGGTGCTTATCCAGGCTTATCCCGATGAGCCCGGAAAGATGGATTTCGAGCATCGCCGCGACGCCTTCTGCGGCAAATTCGCCCTTACAAGCGTACTTAACCAGATGGGCGTGAAGTATACCGGATACACCCCCTTCGCCGTCGCTCCCGACACCGACGAATTCGTCGCTCAGCTTAAGAGATTCGCCGCGACCTGCCGCGTCGTAAAGGCACTGACCGGAATGCGGGTCGGAGTTATCGGCGCCCGCACCTCGGCGTTCAAATCTGTGCGCTACGATGAGACTGTCCTTGAAAGGCACGGAGTTGAGGTCGAGACCTATGACCTTACCTCGATAATGAAGATATACAACAGCCTTTCCGACAGCGACGGGTCGGTGCTTGAGTGGAGACGCGACCTCAATGCCGCAATGAACTGCTCCGCCGCACCTGCGGGACGCGACCTTGTTCTTGCGAAGTTCGGCGCGGCTGTCGAATCGGTCATAAAGACCGCAAAGCTCGATGCCATCGCGATAAGATGCTGGTCGGAGCTTCAGGAGCTTCTCGGGATCGCGCCCTGCTCGATACTCGGACTGCTCAACCACAAGGGAATTTCCGCAGCCTGCGAGACCGACGTTTCAAATGCCGTTGCAATGCGCGCACTTGCCGCCGCCTCCGGCCGTTCCGCCGGATGTCTCGACCTCAACAACAATTACGGGGCAGAGGAGAACAAGTGCATCCTCTTCCACTGCGGTCCGCTTCCGGAGGAGCTTATGGAGCTTCCCGGAGTTATTGAGGATCACAAGATGCTCTCCAAGGGCAAGCCCGAAAAGTGCAGCTGGGGACTCAATGTCGGCAGGGTCAGGACGGGAGAGATCACGATCTGCGGCATGAGAGCCACAAACGGCGAGCTTGCATTCTTCTCCGACCGTGCAGTTATCACAGACGACCCGGTCGACGGGGATTTCTTCGGAGTCCATGCCGTAATGGAGACCCCCGATCTTCAGAACAAGCTGAAAAAGATCGCAGACGGAGGCTTCCACCACCATGCGATAATCACGCAGACCGATGTCTTTGAGGCACTCAACGAGGCACTCTCAAAGTATCTCGGCTACACTCACGTTGACATCCACTGAACCGAAGACACAGAACGAAAGGAAAAAAAACAATGTCTGTCATAACCGAAAGAAACGAATCACTCAGGGTGTTTGAGAAAGCCGCGGAGCGCGGTACCAGCATAGGAATATTCTGCACTGCATCCTACTGGAACACAGAGGCAATACTCATCGCCGCACAGCGCATTGCGGAAAAGTATCAGATAGAGAAGGTGCCGGTTGTTGTTGCAACCACCTTTACATACCCGCATATGCCACAGTGCAGGCGCTTTCTGTACTGCCAGGATCCAAAGACCGGAATACTTTCTCACTTCGCGTACCTCAACGTGCTTGCCGGAAGCAAGTATTCGCCATACAAAAACGTAGCCGTCCTTCCTCATCTTGACCATGCCAACCCCGTCCGCGACAGATGGGCGCTTACCTGCGCACTGCCTTACTTCTCATCGGTCATGTTCGACGCTCAGCTCTATCCTTTCGAGGAGAATATGGCTCTTACCGCCGAGTATGTGAAGAACTACGGCAATGATGTGCTTGTCGAGGGAATTCTTGAATCACTCAACGTTTCCGACGGCGCGGTCGCAACGCATATTGACAACTACTGCGAGAACGCGGTGAAATATGTAAAGACCACCGGTGTTGACTTTGCCGTTGCCGACCTCGGAACCGAACAGCAGTCTACCTCTGTCGGAAAGGCGAGGTACGACAAGGCAAGGGCAAGAGAGCTTACCGCCGCCCTCGGCAGAAAGATGCTTGTCCTTCACGGAACCTCCTGCCTTGCAAATGAGCAGACAAGAGGCCTCGCCTCCGACGGCGTCGTAAGGGTAAATATGTGGACGAGGATCGCAAGAGAAGCCGGTCAGCACGCGGCAGAGCAGGTTGTCTCCCGCATGGATAAGATAAATGCCGGCGACTTCAATTCAACCGAGTCTATGGCTTATATGCGCGACAGCGTTGAAAAGGCAGCCGACATCATGGAAGAAATGATGGAGCTTTTCGGCTACGCAAACCTTGCCTGAAGCCTGACCGAACAATAAGAAAACCGGCACCCCGTACTGCGGATGCCGGTTTTTATGTTCGGTTGAAACCGCTTCCTCATATCAGCGCTGCTGACTGAGATCGGCGTACAGCCCGACCTTCCCGCATTTTGGGCAGACTCTTGCTTTCAGCGCGCAGCGGTCTGCTGCTTCGCACGGGATTCCGGGAAGGCTGTTTTTCTGACCTGTCGGAATGCTGACCGATATATCGACGCGCTGTCTGAAATCAGACACGTAGGGGTGCTTCCCGGTTATCGGACAGTCATCAATCATTTCGCAATTTCAGTCGCTGCATTTTTTCATTACCGTTGTTCCTCGTTTTAACGAAAATCTTATGCCTCGCAGAAAGAAAAATGAAACCCGCCCATCGCCGAAGTGATTACGCTTGCCGGAGGCGCATTTCATACAGAGAAGCGGTATTTTGCCCCTGCGGTTGATTTCACTAAAAAACTCACCTGCCAAAGCAAGTGAGTTTTTGGTGGGAGCGAGTGGATTCGGACCACTGAAGTCATAGACAACAGATTTACAGTCTGCCCCCTTTGGCCGCTCGGGAACGCTCCCGTATATGGAGCTGGTGAACGGAGTCGAACCATCAACCTGCTGATTACAAATCAGCTGCTCTGCCATTGAGCCACACCAGCAAATCATCGCCGCTCGTTTACCTTGCAACGGATGATATTATACCATAACGTGAGATGATTGTCAATAGGATTTTTTGATTTTTTGAAAAACATTTTCGGAATTTCCGGAGACGCGCCGGATCAGCCGTTCAGGTCACGGATCAGAGCGAGGATATGCTCTGCCTGTTTTTCCGGGAGCCTTGAAAACTCGCGGTACAGATCGGCTGCGGTTCCCGGCGATTCCGTGTCGGTGTCAAAAAATGCGCGCGGTTCGATTCCGAGATACTCGCAGATGTAAAAGAACCCGGCCATTGACGGCAGAGTGCGCTTGTTCTCGATTTTGTTGATATAACTCTCGCTCTGTCCGAGCGCAAGGCTCATTTCCCGCGCGGATACGCCTTTTTTGAGTCTCAGTGCAGATATTCTGTTTGCAAACCAGTCAAAATAGTCCATTTTTTTGCCCTCCGTATTATTATACATCCGTGAAAGCAATATGTGGGGAAAATAAAGATATATTTGTCTTGACAAATGGAAATAAAGGATGTATAATAATTGAAAAGACATACTGCAAATCCATATTTGCAGAAAAACTGTTATCGGAGGTAAAAGTGAAATGAAAAAAGTGTCATTCCGGCTGTTTGTCGTGATGCTTTTTGCGGTGCTGTTCCTTGCGTCGTGCGGATGTGAGCACGAGTGGCAGCCGGCGGACTGCAGGAACCCGGCAATCTGCAAAAAGTGCGGTGCAGCCCACGGAGAACCCGATGCCGGAAAGCATGAAGCGGTGAAGGACGCGGCTGTGGCTCCGACCTGCACCGCAGACGGCAAAGCCGAGGGCGAGCACTGCTCAAGGTGCGGAAAGGTGCTTGTTCCGCAGGAGAAAATTCCGGCGGCGGGACATGAACCGGTCAACTTTGAAGCGGTTCAGCCGACCTGTGCCGCCGAGGGCAGAAGCGCCGGAAGCGAATGCGCAAAATGCGGCGCTGTCCTTGAAGGCGGGGAGACGATTGCAAAGCTGCCGCACACCGAGGTGGTTGATCCGGCGGTGGAGGAGAGCTGCGAAACCTTCGGGAAGACGGAAGGAAAGCATTGTTCCGTGTGCGGCGAAGTAATTGTCAGGCAGGAAAATATTAATCCGCGGCATACTTATGACAACGGCGCCTGTGTGAGATGCGGTACGATATCGGGTGGTGTCCCGTGGACTTTCAAAAATTATGTTGATGAGTTCGGAAAAGCTGACGGTACATATTTGTCGTATGAAACCTATGACGGTAAACATAAGGGCTATCTGGAAGATGACGGTACGTGTGCAGGACAGATAATTGTAGACAAGGGACGTGTGAGCATCGGTTTGTTTCGTAAGCTTTTTGGCGAATATGACCGTGTCAAAGGATATTACGGACAGAAGTATACGGTTTCTGTCCTTGACTCAAACGGGAAAAAGTATACGTTTGAAGGAAAAATGCCGAGGAATGCTGACCGTATTGAAATTGTTTCAAACAAGAATAAGTTTTTCTCTCTGCTGAAATCCGGGAAAGAAATCACGGTTTGTGTTTATTCGGAATACGGTATTTCATATGAACAATTCCTGTTCACCGTGAAAACCTACGGCTTCAAGCCGATGTATGAAAAACTGAAATAAAGGAGGGAATCGGAATGAAACAGACAAAACGGGTCGTTTCAATTGTCGCGGTGCTTGCAATACCGGTGCTTTCTTTCTGCTCCTGCAGCAGTCAGAATGCCGCCCCTCCCGGAGTACGTCCGGAATTCAAGGAGGCGGTGGATTCATACGAAGGCTTCTTTGACGAGTACTGCAGCTTCATGGAGAGGTATACGAAATCGGAAAATCCGCTCGGGATGATGAACGAATATCTCAACTTTCTGTCACGGTGTCAGACGATGCTGCAGAAGTTTTACGCCATCGCGAACACGGATATGAACGAGGCGGAGGCGCTTTATTATCAGAGGGCATATGAGCGGATCATGAGAAAGATCAGCGGATATGTTTCCTGAGTGAATTATCTTCCGGAAATGAGAAATCAGACGGTGCGCAGCTGCGTGCCGCCTGATTTTTCTGTCACTGACTGTCTATCGCTCCCGCCGCCGCGCAGACTGCGGTGGAAAATGCGATCTGGAGGTTGAAGCCGCCGGTATAGCCGTCAACGTCGATGATTTCTCCGGCGAAAAACAGACCGGAGACGAGCTTTGACTGCATTGTTTTCGGGTCGATCTCCTTAACGGAGATGCCGCCCTTTGTGATTATCGCCTCATCGATGGGACGGAAGCGGGAAAGGCGGACGGGGAAGTCCTTAAGGAGGGCTGTCACCATTCTGCGCTCTTCTTTCGTTATCGAATTGACCTTTTTTTCACCCGGGATGCCGGAGAGGCGGACGAAAACCGGGATCATTTTTGCCGGGAGAAGTGCGCCGAGGGAATTTGCAAAATCGCGGTTGATATTCTTTGAAAAGTCGGAGAGAAGTCGGTCGCCGAGGGCTTTTTCGTCAAGCGCAGGCTTCAGGTCGATATGAAGAATGTACTTTCCCGGCGCAAGGTCGGGTATCATCGAGGATGCCGAGAGTATCACAGGTCCCGTGACCCCGAAATGGGTGAACATCATCTCGCCGAAGTCACGGTATACCCCGCGTCCGGAGTCCGACGTGACCGAGACTGCGACGTTTTTCAGCGAAAGTCCCTGCATTCCGGCGCAGAAGCGGTCGGGTGACTCTATCGGAACAAGCGACGGGCGGAGGGGAGTTACGGTGTGCCCCAGCGCTTTGGCAAAACGGTAGCCGTCGCCGTCGGAGCC
>FR891098.1 GCA_000433515.1 Candidatus Colimorpha enterica
CCATCGGCTGGAAGGTGGAGTATCTCCGTGAATACAATGAGTATGACATCATCAGCGGTACGGGATTGCCTGTTCATAAGCAATGGAATACCGGCGATGCCAAGACTCTGTTCAAGCTGGTAACCAACGGATCTGCCCTTGAGTGGGGCTGTGAGATCCCGGAGTTCACCGCCATGGGCGCACCCGGCGGCGGCCAATTCTTCTTTGAGCCTGTCTATGCAGGCTGTGACCACAGCGGCGGCACCACGGTGCTCAATGCGAAGGCGCAGGTCTGCGACCGTAAGGGCTACACCGGCGACACCGCCTGCGCGGACTGCGGACATATCATCAGTGCCGGTTCGGATATCTACCCGCCTGCAAACGCCGGTCATACCGGTACACTGCAGCCGCTGTACTACTACGGCACGAACAACTCAGCCACGACTGACGCGAGCCACGGAGGCAAACGCTATAACGCCAGATCGGGGGACTGCCGGCACCGCGCCTATGAGGGCGACTACCGCTGCACGGATTGCGGCGGCACCGTAAAGGGCGAGACCGGCGAGTTCAGGCACAGCGGTCCCTTTGAGCTGCGGGATGAAAGAGCGGCGACCTGTACCGAGAAGGGCTATTCCGGCAACCGGTACTGCACCGAGTGCAACAGGATCGCACAAAAGGGCAGCTCTACCCCGTCACTCCACGAAATTGCCGGCAACTCCAAGCTGATCAATGAGGTTAAGCCCGGATGCACCACCACAGGCTATAGCGGCGACCGGCAGTGCACAGCCGGCTGCGGACAGATTATCCGCTACGGTCATGTCGTTAATAAGCTCAGCCACGACTGGGACGGCGGCAAACCCGCAAAACAGGGCAAGAGCGAAGGAATTCTCTACACCAGCTCAGCCATGACTGGGACGGCGGCAAACCCGCAACACAGGGCAAGAGCGAAGGGATTCTCTACACCTGCCT
>FR891099.1:0-69610 GCA_000433515.1 Candidatus Colimorpha enterica
CGGGAGTATGACTTGCAAAATCGCATTTTTCGGTGCAGCCTGCTGTCCGGCAAGCATGCCAGTGACCGCTTGCGTCACTTGTCCAGCCGGAAGCCGGATTATGCGCTGCTAATGTACCGTACTCTACATTACATACATCGCAGACTGCCTTATGCTGGCAAGTTGCAACATTCGCACCGGTAGAGCTGTGTGCAGCCTTGCTGCCGTCAATTTCAACGCCACAGCCCATAGTCGTACACTCTTTCCAGTGATAAGTTCCGTCATTGTTCCAGGTAGAAGACGGGGTGTGAGCGCCGGCAGGAATAGATGTACCGGTTGCAATGATTTCATTACAGCCGAGGCACTTTGTGTCGCCGGTATAGCCGTCAATCTGATTCTTGTGGTTGGGTTCGCTGGCGTTAACGGTAGATGTACCGCCTACATGGACGCTTGCATTCTTGTCGCCCAAGAAAGTGTGCGCATCGTTATGTTCCACATTTCCGCAGTCAGAGCAGGAATAGTAGTACACCGCTTTGTCACGGCAGTTTCCGGCAGTTTTCAGTGCTTCCACTTTCTTCGTTTCAGCAGTATAGCTGTGAGCAGCATAACCGCCGTAAGGCTGATGACACACAGAACAAACGGCTTTAGCCGTACAGGTTGCTGTTCCTCCGGTGTGGCCTGCAAGGTTACGCAACGGAACCTCATTGATTTCTACATCGGATGTGTTGAAAAGCTGTCCGCAATCGTCGCATTTCTTGTGCTCGTCCCAACCTTTTACCGTACAGGTAGAGTTCTTTGCAGATACGGTAGACTTGTTTGTGTGAGCACAGGATACCGTTACCGTACAGGTATCGGTAAAGTTTCCGTCAGCAGTTTTGACGGTGATGATTGCAGTACCTTTGCTAACGCCGGTTACTGCTCCGGTAGTTGCGTTTACGGTTGCAACAGCAAGGTTGTTAGACGTAAACGAAACAGTTTTGTTTGTTGCTTCTGCAGGGGCAACGGTGAAAGACGGAGTCTTTGTTTGACCGATATTGACGGACAGTGTCTCGTCAATTGTTACGCCTGTAACCGCTACGGGTGCGGCAGTCACTGTGACAGCAGTCGAAGCAACGGAAAAGCGGGTTGTGTGGTACTCGAATGTCTGGCAAGAGCCAAATTCCAAATTTTTCAATCCCACAGATACAGTGCCTGTGAAGTCATTGTTCACTTTGCACTGGAAGGTCGCCAACGTAGTATCAGTGTCACACTCGTAGTCAGCAGCTGAAGCATACCCGTTAACCATTTTTGATACCTCAGTCCAGTCTGCTGCATCAAATCCAAGTGTGGTTCTGAGACCGTCGGCAAGTTTTCCGGAATTCTCAACATAGGTCAAACCTGTTGGAATATCCAATACCATCTGCATAGAGCCCATATCCGATACGGGACCCATGATAATGGTGTAGGTGATAATATCACCTGGGTTTGCCGTTGTTTTATCAGGAATAACCTTTAACTGCGTGGACTCGTAGGTCGCAGCATATACTGGCACTGCAGATACCAACATACTGAACACCATGATAAAACAAAGCAAAATAGATGTGATTCGCTTGTTCATGACCAAGCTCCTTTCAATTATTTGCGAGGCGGTTTTTTCATACACACCGTCTTGTAGCCTCGCTTAGTTACAATTCAGCGGGGATGTACCATCCAATATATTCTTAATTCTTTCGTGATATATTCTATATGGCGTATAGACATACCGAAAAAGAATATAAGACAAATCATTTACCAAAGAAGATTACTGCCTTTTGCGTGTGCGTTAATTCTCATTGCATCCATAGTAGTGACAGTACCATCTGTACCGACTACATCTGCACATTTCAGTGCATAGTCGGTCAAAAGCGTTACTCCTCGGGCGTGGGAATTTGCCCTCATGGCATCCATAGTTGTGACAGTACCGTTTCCGTCAACATCACCCTTTAGCTGTATCTTCACATCCTGAATAACGGAGCTGTTACCGACCACTACGGTGTACTCACGGGTGACGTGGTTGTTTTTGCTTACCTTCAAGGTGTATGTGCCTGCGGCAACACCTGCAAAATAATAATCTACGGTATTACCGGTTACTATGGTTTCATAAGCAGGATCACTAAATCCCTCCGGGATAAGCTGGAGCGTAATATCGCCGGAAGCATCGTTAAAGCTGGTAACAGAGCCGCTGACAAATACAGCAGAATTCTCTTTGCAGGTGTAAGTCTGATAGATATACACCGTTGAGCTGTTTGCCATAACATCAGAAGAATCCACGGCTTTTCCGTTCAACGTAGCTGTGACAGGTGTTTTGAATCTGCTGGCAACAACCTGATCTATCATTGCAGAGGTAAGTTTGATTTCCAATTTATAGGTTTCTCCGGCAACGAATTTATCTTCGGAGGTCAACGGGTTATCCTCGGAATCGTACCACCAAAAGCCTGCGGCGTTATAGCCGTAATTCGCAAAACCGTACAGTGTTGCATTACCAACCGTTCCGGTATAATCGGGCGTCTGTCCTGCAACGGGAGCGTCGATACCGGACACCTCCACCGCAGATAACACAGCCTGAGAACAGGTGAAGGTGTACCATACCTGATACTCCGTGGTGGAGCAGCGATCAATGTTGATCTGCGCTGTATTGCCGTTGATGGCGGCGGCGGCATAGATGCTGTTGCCATGGTTAAACAGGAAGGTATAACCGTAGTCTGCCACAAGGTCGATCATAACGGTGTACTCATGTCCGGGCTGGAATTTCTCGGTGTTGTCCATGATAGAGCCAGTGTAAATATTGCCGTCGCGGAGCCAGACGATACCGTTGACCTTCCAGTTGCCGGAGTTGGTGCCCGCCATAGAATATCCTGTGCCGAAGCAGTTTGCCGTATAATCGGGCGTTTGTCCTGCTACGGGGGCGTCAATGTTGGTGATGGTGATGTTTTCAACCACATCGTCGTTGCACATACCGAAGTTGTATTCCACAACGATCACACGGGCGGGGTCTTGATCGTATGCCTTTTTGACATTTGCGTAATAGCCGTTGACCGTAGCAGAAACTTTTGGAACAATGGAAACGCCATTGTCATACAGCGGGAACTCATAACCATCTGCGGTACGAACCCATGTGGAGAATTTATAATACTTTCCGGCTACGAACTTATCGCCTTGGGACATTCTGGTATAGTTGCTACCGTCATTGGATACATACCATGCTCTGTAATTGGTAATGGTGTTTCCGCTACCCAACGCACCGTAAGCATCACTGCTATCGGTCACAGAATAGGAAATGGTGTTGCCCTCTTTCGGAGCCGTTACATTCAACTCCACATCACTGATGGTTTCAGGGCATTCACCGAAGTCAACGGTCAGCACGATGCCTTTTTCCCAGTTGCCCGCAAAGGCGGAAACCTCGGCGTTCTTATAGTTGATGGTAGCGGAAGTCAGGGACTTTGCAAAATTCATGCCTTCATCGGCGGTGAGGACGATCTCCACCTTATAGGTCTTGCCCGCCTCAAAACGCTCGGCGCCGTTGCTGATTTTCCATGGTGAATTGTTCTCGTACCACACAGGGGCAAGTGCGGTCACGCCCTCGGGCACCATGTAAACATCTCCGGGATACATAGCAGGGGCTTTACCCGCTTCGGGGGCGTTGACATGGATATCAACCGCGGAAATTTCCTTGAAGATCTCCACGATGTTGGTGGTGGTGCTGCAACTTGCGGGAGTGGTGTTGATGCCGTTGACGGTCATGGTATAGCCATTTCCCACATAATCGCTCATGTCGGAATCATAAGGCATGCTGATGCCTGCAAAGGTGCCACCAGAAAGGTAGCCAGTACCGCCCTCGTCGATGGAAAGGCCGTAATGGTTGGAGCCTGCAGCACCATCAGAAACATCGCTGTAGAATGTGCCGCCGTAGATGTAGGCGGTGCCGTCATACAGATTAACCGCAGAGATGGGTGCCTGGTTATGGCGGTTGGTACCGATCACGGTACCATCGTTCACATACAGAGTACCGCCGTTCACATTGACACCGTAGCAGAAGGAGGTTCTGTTTTCGGTATCGCCCTTCACAGTACCGCTGTTAATGGTCAGGATACCGCCATCCACCACCTCAGCCACAGAGGTAGGCCAGCCCACCGCATTGCCGTGGAAAGTCAGACCGCCCGAACCCGAAATGGCCAGACGGCCGCCCTGTCTGACTTGAATCAGATGATCGTAAACGCGGTGTACATTCTCCTCTGCATTGGGTGCGGTAAACTGGGCGTTGCCCAACAGGATAAGGTCTTTATAGCTGTTGACCCAGATGCCGGGCCAGCGGTTGTCCGCATAAGGGCCGGTTTCTTCCATGCTAACCAGAGGTAGGGTATCCTCCACATTGCCGAGAGCAACATAGCGGATATTGTCGTTCTCCATGGCATACTTGAAACCCTCATAAGAGTAGCACATGGCGGGGTTCTCTGCGCTACTGCCCACACCCGCAGGGAACTGTGCGGTGAAATAATAGCGGAATCTCACATAGGTATTATCGTTGTTGCTGTATTCCACACGCTCTGCTTTCTGGAACCCCTTACCGGTGTAGCTTTCGCCGGTGATCGTGGTCGTCAGATTTTCAGGAACAAAACGATACAGATGTCTGTTTTCGTTTTTGATTGTGTAGGCATATTCAAAATAATAGGTTTTTCCGGCCTCAAACAGATCATTGTGCGTCAGCTTCGTACCATCTTCACTGTACCAAGCTCTGCCCATTTCGCTGACTATTTCATAGGGGGCATTCTCATCGACCTCAAGGGTATTGCTAAACAGCTCAACCGCACCTTCACCGGCGATAGGCGTAAGAGTTTGCTCATAGCGCTTTATCGTTGCCTCCACATGATCCACCCAGGTGACGCTGGGGATGGTGTAGGTATAGTCTAAGGTCAGCGTCTTGTTATCATTGGTATATGCATAATAAGACGGAGCCTTGACCACGCCACCGCTAGTCAGCTGAATGGTTGCGTTTTCGTAAAACTGATATCCATCTCTGGCGGTCAGCACCACGCGGTAGGTGTAGGTCTCTCCCGCAACGAATGTATTGTGGTCAAACTCATCTTTTCCCCACACATTGCCCAGCCAGATACCGGAAGTCATCTGGCAGTTGTTGTAGTAAATATCCGTGCTGCTTTCGGTTACAGTCATTCCCTCAGTTGGGCTGACCAAATCCTTAAATACCACTTTGGCAATATCGGGATAGGTACGCGCACCATTCATGGTGATGATTAGCTTCATGTAGGCGAAAAACGAGCTGCCGGTATCTATAATACTCACCAACTCTGACGTATAGGTAAAATCACCGGGATTGGTCAGCGTAATTTTCGTATTCTCTCCGATGGTGTATTGTTCCGGATCCAACACTTTAACTACAATTTCCGCATTGTAGGTGCGTCCGGCTTCATAGTACATGCCAATATCATCATAGGTCTGGTTGATCACCACCGAACTGTCATCAATGCGCCAAAGAAGGATATTTCCTGTCAGTTCGACCCGGTCATCGCCCTCCGTCAGCCTGCCGCCGGACATATATTTGATGGGTTCGCCAACGGCAGGGATCTCGCTCGGGGTAATGAATGAGAGCGAAAGCTCCGTGATCTCCGTCGGACTTGCCGCAAACGCTGTCAACGCAGATGCGGGAATCAATCCGATAACCATAACCAACGCCAATAGCGTACTTAAAATTTGTTTTGAAACTTTGTGTTTCATCTCTTTGTCCTCCTTTTCAGGATTTGATAATGCCATACAAGCTTCATTTCGCAAACTCCCGCTGTATGGCATCCGGGAGGATGATGCGTACTTTTCTTTCTGCCGAAAAGCAAATAGTTTATCTTGTCAATATATACCACCGCCTCTTAATAAAACCATTGGGACAGCCGTTCGTTTTTCTCGTTAAAGGGAAGCGAGCGCTGCCGTCAGATATTTTTCGGTTACAGATGAATAAAAGAAAGCGTCTATCAGCCCGTCCTTTTTCGCATTGGCTACCTCACGGGCAATGTCGGGTGCTGAGTTTTCATCGCACAGCATTACGAGTTTACAGGGCGGAATTTTTTCCCTTACTTGCTTTACTTCTTTTAATCGTGTCTCCATAGTCGTGCCGGAAGCATAAGACACATCCAACAAGAGGATGTCGGCAGATAGGGCTTCACAGTCATTTGCGATATTGCTCTTTTTCTGAATCAGAACACGAAAAGGCTTAAACTCGCCACTGTTTTGGAGCATTTTAATAATTGCTTCGGATAGCAGACCGTTTCCGATGCAGACAACGATATTTTTCACCTCAGTTTACCTCCTTCCAATACCTATACACTCTACATTATACAGATTCGTATTGCTCCGCACATCGTACTTTAGTGCAAACTTTTCGAATAAAAGAAAAAAGTGCCGCCTTTTCAGGCAGCACTTGCTGTGTGAATATTGATTATTTATTGTTTATTACCAAGCCGCTTTCTCTTGCTCGGACGGCAAGCTCGGTGCGGTTTCTGAACCCTGTTTTTTCCCTCATACTCTGAATATGACTTTTTACTGTCCTCAAAGACATAAACAGTTTTTCCGCAATGGCGGCGTCCGACTCACCTGCGACCAATTCCCGCAGAACGTCAAGCTCACGGTCTGTAAGGTTTTCGCTGAAGGTGTCTCCCAGTTTAAGGGACGGGGTGGATTCGGGGAAAACCGTTTCTCCCGCCATTGTCCGATCCAAAACGGACAGGATTTGCTCTGCTTCGGAGCTCTTGTACCAAAAGCTGTCCACACCGACTTCGTGCGCCCTCTCGATAAAGCTGCACTCAGGTTGACTGGTAATAATAATGATCTTTGTGTCAGGAAAGCTCTTTTTGATTTTTTCGGCGGCGTCCAAGCCGCTTGCGTTCATAGCCGTACAGACATCCATCAAAATGACATCCACTTTATTGGTACGACAGCAGAACTCAGCCAACGCCGCACTTTCTACGGACTGAATATGGTTATACTTTTCGCTGGCGTTTATGTATATTTCAAGAAGCTGTCTTGCCATAGGATCATCTTCAACAATCAGAACATTTATCACAGGATGTCACCTCTTTTCTTCAGAACGGTTAGTTTGAGAACAAATTCCGGCTGATACAACACTTCCATTGTTCCTCCGATTTGTTCTGTTTTTTGCCTGAGAGAGCCAAGACCGCCGCCCTCAACCGGTTTTTTCTGCGGATTGGCGCCGTCATTCGTAAAGCAAACGGAATATGCTGTATGATCTTCCGAGAACGCAATACGCAGCGTTTTTGCATCGGCGTGCCGTACTGCATTGGTGAGTGCTTCTGTGGCGGCTTCAAAAAACAGTCGATTTGCATCTTCCTGCTTTGGCATCTGTCCGGTGATAAGCACTTCAATTCCGGCAGATTGTGCAGCCTTCATAAGCATATCCAAAGGCTCATCATTTTTCGGGCTTTCCGATTCCAAGCGAAGCATCGCAATATTACGCTTCAAAACATTAAGCAATTCTTGAGTGTTTTCACTCTCACCCTGTAAATAGCGGCGTGTCAAAAGCAATGCCTGCCCAAGCTCTCTGTGAATACGGGCTTTTGTTTCCAAACGCTCTTTTTCGCGCGTCAGCTCATCTACATTTTCGCCGTATTTACGCAGACGTTCATTCATAACAGAAAGCTCTGCGTTCTTTTCTTTCAGTTCTTCCGTCAGCTTGTTCAGCCGTGTCGTTTCCGCTGCCGTGAGCTGTGTAATACCGCCTAACACCTCACGGGCGAAAGTCCACACCGTCTGATCGGGCAAACGGAAAGTTGGGTTTTCACCCATAAAAATCCTTGCAACGCCCGATTGTATTTCTCCGTCATTCAGGTTGTCCCAAAACGCATTGGCGTTCTGTAAATCTCTGCCGAATATTGTGTGGCTCAAATGGTTCATTCGGTGATTGATAAGCATCACCATACCGTTTTTGTAAGCAAAGCAAAGACCTGTGTTAAGCCAGTCAAGACTTTCCTTTACCGACGAGCGAGTGATGGCGTTCTTTTCAAAATTTCTTTCCTGAATCACAATCGTCAAAAGTGTAGCAATGACAGCAAGCAGCAGTAAAATCGGAAGGATTACCGGCAATGCTGCAACACTCTCAATAATCGGAGATATATGCCAAGACGGATGCGCCGATTTTACCTGCGCTGCAAACAAAATCAGCATTGCTCCGCTGAGCAAAAAGCAAAGGGGAACAAGCAACTTCGGCATCCGCTTTTTCCTGCTGAAAACACGAGGCAACAGGCAGATGCTGGAACAAACCTCAACAAATGTTACGACAAGAAAGAACGACTTTACTGCATAATGCAAATCACAAAAGCCTATCATTTGCCGTCACCTCCCTCTGAAAGAAGCAAAGTAACGGTTACATCCTCATCCTGAATGTCCCATTCAAACGTTCCGCAAGGAATAGACAACTCTGACAATGTATGCTCGGCAATGTCTTCGTTGCATCCTATCTGCAACCGCATTTTTATGAAGCCGTCTTTGCAGTCAAGATGTATCAGCATAGCAGTCGCATCGTCAAGCAGTCTTTCGACGATATTTTCATAAAAATCGAAAGCAACGACTGCGTGTTCCAATTTGAATGTACCGTCGCATTTACTGTCAAATGATGTGAAAACATCCCCAAGCCGCAAATTGTCAAGGGACTCTCTGATACAGTATTCAAGTTCTATCGCAGGGATAATATTGCCTTCCTCTCCCAGCATCAGGAGATTGCCACGCCGCTTGATATACGCACAAATCACGGATACCTTTGCAATCGCTCTTTTCGTTTGCTTCGGATCGCTCTCTGCAAGTTTCAATAGTTCCTCTGCTTTTGCAAGCTGAACGGCGACTTCCTTGGCAATCCGGTCATACAAACGGCTCTTTTCCTCCGTCCGAGCACGGTTTTCCTTCAGCTCCAGCTCGGCTTTCAACAATTCGTTGCTTTCTCCGAGCCTTTCCTGCGTATCACAAAGCTGCTCTATCATGTCGTTAATCTGTTTTACATCGTCCTGCCAAAGAACATGACCGCCGGTAATTGCTTTGCTATGCAGTACGGTATCTCCCAAGTCAACCGGTTCGGCTTCGGCACTTCTCATTTCATCCTCGGTCAGTGGTGCCAATGTGCCTGAAAGCATACAGGGCTGATAATCGGCATCAACAATCTGTGCGGATACCGTTGAACTACGGAACAGTTCGTAATAATTTGTATTAGACGGGATAAGACCGCTTTGGATTGCGCTTTCCAAAAGGGCAATAATCATGATGCAGTCAATCGCCGCCAAATCACCGCCGACTATGTGCGTACAATACATCACCCAAAAGATTATGGAAATACCCAAAATGACTGCGGGGAGCTTTTGAAAGCTCTTGCTTCCGGGTACACGGCTCTTTTTAATCAGCATTACCACGAAATATATGCCCAAGAGGATAAACCACGCCATCGTGACATAATAAAGGACATGATATACGCAGTCCGACTCGCTGTTCTGATACCCGCTGGGGAACGAAAAAACAAGGTTGTGCAGATCATTTGTGAATACTGCTGTTACAAGAAATGCCGCCGGTATGTACATATATTTTAAGCTATTCGGCGTTTTATAGTTTTCCGCTTTTCCGATATGGTCAATAATGAACACACCCAAAAGGGGGACAAGCACCATCGGAATATAATAGGAATACCACAGGTAACGCCCTAAATGTGTTCCGTTTTGGGCAATAAACTCCCATTTGCAGGTTCTCATAATAAGCCAAAATGCAATCAGTATTCCAACCGCTATGAGATAATGGCGCACCTGTTTATTGATAATCCTTGTTCTGAGAGATGAACACCACGCAATGACAAGGGAAATTTGAATAACGCTTCGTATCATTACCAAAAGCATTTTAAGGATAGGTTCATCTACTTGGGTATGGAACGCACGGGAATAATATGCGATTACAAGCAAAATAGCGACGCAGGTTGTGTATAGTATCGTCTTTTTGTTTATTTTTTCCATTGCGTTCACCTCTCTTTATTCTGAAAATGCACTGTATTTCCGCACAAATTCCGTGCGGATACAAAAATCCAATTTGTATTATATCATATTTTCCGACAAATTTCAATCCGTCCCTTGTATTGGTGATCTTCACTCGCAAAATGTTGTCATCCCACCTGCTAAGTTGATAATCTGTTTATTCTGTTTTTTTGCGTACAGGACTGTCTGATACGCTCCTCCACTTTTCCGTTCAATATAGCACAACACTAAATCGGCTCTGTCAACCATCTCACGATTGCGAACCTGCATTGCGGCTTTGAAATGTGCCACCGAGGAACTTTGGCATATCTCCACTTCGTCGTAATACTCTTGAAAGGCTTCTTCATTCTTTTCATACTCAGCCGACAGATAAGGAAGCACAAGAACAAGTGCGCTATTGTCGTCACGATAATTCCTCTTGACACGACGAACTGTCGAGGATACAAGTTGGTCAAATTCTCCGTTTCGTCCAACTAAAAACTCAACATATTCTTTGCTTTCAAGCAGGATTCGTATATGCTCTTCCAGCTTTTCTTCCAACTCAAAAAGATTGTAAATTTCTCTGTGACCGAAAAAACATACAGTATAAGTGTTCATAAATAATCTCTCCCAATAAAATACCCACCGAACCTCTTTTGGTGCGGTGGGTTATCTTATAATGACTCGACTACCTCTTTTAAGGTCTCTTGCGAAACAACAAAGCCGGAAACTCTTACATATAGCGAGAGTTATGCTGCTTTATAAAAATAAATGTGTGTATAGCGGTCATTTAAGATTCTGTTGGTTCGTTTCCGTTATTTCAGTCATTATATCATATATAAACCCATATTACAAGAGTTTTACAGCCACACAGCCAATAATTTTATAGTGTGTATGGGTTAAAATATTATAAAGGCGGTGAGATTATGGATGAAAAGGACTTTGCTTTGCGCCTTGCACAGCTCCGTGAAAAGAAAAATGTGTCTGCAAGGGAAATGAGTTTAGCCATCGGACAGAACGCAGGATATATCAATAATATCGAATCGGGGAAATCCTTACCCTCGTTACCGGGCGTTTTTTATATATGCGATTACTTAGGTGTTTCTGTTAGTGAGTTTTTTGATCTTGGCTCAAATAACCCAAACAAGTTAGATTCCATTATTAAAGATATGAAGAAATTGGATGATCAACAGCTTGATACGATTGCAAATCTTGTAAAAGGTTTGATTAAAAGGTAAATATGTAGAGAAGATGCCACCCTCGAAGGGCGGCATCTTTTTTAGTATTGTGGAACGCCATAGCCGAGTATCTCATAGTGATCGACAGAGTATTGATTTACTCTGCAACTGTCACCGGAGTTGCCTTCGACGGTATAGACAATTCCGTTTTCAACCTTTTGCACGATACCAACATGGTCGGAGAGTCCGTCCTGCGGACCTGACGAGCCTTTATTATCCCAATCAAAGAAGATAATCATACCGGGAACAGGCTCGCCAGAGCCGTCCATCCATTGACCTCTGTCCTTGAACCACTGCACACCGTTTACACAGCCTGCAAACTTCGGAATAACACCGGTGTCAATATATCCGCACTCATTGGCACACCAAGATACAAAGCAGGCGCACCACTCCACACGGGAGCCGAAGCCGTACCAACTCCAATACGGCTGACCTCCGGTATTTCCGACTTGCGAAATTGCTACCGACACTATATCCTCGCCGCCGGCACAATAGCCGTAAAGAACACCGCTCCACATTTTCTTGTTTTCGTCAGAAAGAAGTTCTCTGAGTTGTTCCTTTTGTTCGTCGGTAAAGCCGTACTGCTGTGCCATTTCATCGGCAGATTTATGCGTTACCCGAATATACAGATAGGTTCTTGTGACACTCTCCGTTGTCTCGACAATATTCCCGTTGCCGTCATCTGTTTCTGTCACCACATTTTCGGTCTTTGTCGCAGTATTAAAGGAGATTTCGTTCATAGACCAAAAGACATCCTTTAATATCTGCCGTTTGCCCTCGTCAATGGACGCAACTTCTTGAGGATTATTCGGGTCTCCTGCGGTTTTTACGGCATAGACAGACAGCACCTCCGGCCATACGGCACGACTTCCCGACATTTCAAGCACATCATACGCAACCGTGCCTTTTGTCTCATTTATCTTAGCTTCATATTCAGTGTTAATATCCGAGATAACGGTCTGCATGGTTATACCGCTTCCCGTATCTTCACCGCTGAAAAAGATTCCGAAGCAGGAGCCGACAATCAAAGCAATAAGACAAATCACGATGATAATAACAACGGCTACCCAACCGCCTGCGGCAATAGCCGCAATCAACGCTTTTACTCCCGCTATAGCCGCTTTAACGGCGGCGGCTACGGCTTTTGCCGTAATAACCGCCGCCTTATACGTTGCCCGTGCCGCTTGCCTTGCAGCCTGTGCCGCCATTTTTGCGGCTTTGGCACTTGCTTCGGCGGTTTTCTTTGCCGCCTTTGCTGTTTTTTCTGCGGTTTTAACCGTAGTTTTTGCCGTTTGCTGTGCCGTTTTTACGGTGCGCTGTCCGGTCTTGATGCTCTTTTGAAGCGTTTTTGCCGTAGATTTTCCCGTAGACTTTGCGGTTTGCTTTATGGCGTCCGTTTCCTTACGAGTGCGGCGTATTTCTTTGTATAGCCGCTTGCCGCCGTCATAGGTTTTTTGGACGGTTTTCTTCGCTGCTTTCCCGGTATCCTCTATGGCAGATTCAGCCATATACTTGATTTTATCCTCGGCATATTTATCAGGGGTTATCTGCCCGTCATCGGATAGATTCTGTACCTGATCCTTTGTGCGAACGGTTGCGTCCTTTGTCACTTTGGCAAGCCCTGCCGCACGGTCAAGCATTTTAATGTCCTTTTTGCTTTCTCTCGTTTTGATGTCTTTCATCAGGACACCTCGCTTATCTCACATTGTCTTTGACCGGAGTAGGAGTATCCTTTGCAGTGGTCTTTCCGTTAAAGAAATCCAGATCGGCTTTGACAGAATCCTTGATACGGTTATATCTTAACTTGTCGGCAAGGTTAAGCGACTTATTTTCAAGTGAAGAAAATCCATTGCTCATTTTTGAAAATAAGTTTTGAAGTCTTGAAAGCACACCTTTGTCTTGCTTTACAAACTCCTGTTCCTTTGCGCCTTTTCCAAAGAATAACCGCCCGGCGTTTATCAAATGCTTCTTTGCGCCGCCGAGTTCCATTCGTGCGTTCTGAATATTTTGAACGCTCTCATTCATAGAAACGGTAAAGCTGTGAAAGACCTTGCCGAGCTTATCCAGCGTTTCGGGAATCTTCATTGCGTTGATGGCGTTCTTAAAGGCTTCTTTGCCTTTCTCCTTAAACACCTTAACGGCATTTTCTGCCGATGCAATCAGATTGTTCTTTGCTTTGTTGACCGTCTCAATTCCTTGACGGATTTTGCTGTCTGCCGTATGAATCAGATTTTCGCATTTCGCCTTAATCGAGCTGTTATGAATCATATTGACTTCTTTACGCATTTCCTGCATTTCTGCAAGCATTGCAGACAGAGTGTGCTCCATATCTCCGATATAGGAAACAAGGGCGGAAACCTCGCCCTTTTCTTTGTGCATACCGTTTTCTTCAAGCGTTTCAAGCAGTTCGATTATTTGCGGATTGTTTCTTAATTCATCCATCTATTTTCCTCCTCTCTTCGTTCTCCGAATTTTGTGGTCATGAGCGCATATAACTTCGTATTCTTCGGGAATTTATTGACGAACGGCACGAGCGCCGAGCCGACTTTCATAAGCCCGCGTCCTGCTTCAACATTGGTGATATACGAAAGCTGTGTATCTGATATATTCAAGAGCTCTGCAAGCTTAATTCTGTCAGTAGACGCCTGATTGAGCATGATAACGAACTCCGAGTTTGCAAGCATAGTTCTTGCGGTATGGCTCTGCAAAAGGTCATCCACGTTCTGCGTAATACCGGTACAGAACGCACCGTACTTTCTGACACGTTTCCAAAGGGTAAACAGGAAGTTTGCCGAATACTCATGCTGGAACAAAAGATAGATTTCGTCGATGATGATAAAGGTGTTTTTGCCCTTGGCACGGTTGGCAGTAATGCGGTTCAATATACTGTCAAGAACAACGAGCATACCGATGGGCAAAAGCTGTTTGCCGAGATCGAGAATGTCATAGCAGATAAGGCGGTTGTTGACATCTACATTTGTTTCCTTTGCAAATGTGTTAAGCGAACCGTCGGTGAAAAGCTCAATGGCAAGAGCAATTTCCTGTGCTTCAGGTTCACTTTGTTTGAGAAGGTCTGCACGGAAATCCTTTAAGGTTGGCACCTTTCCTTTGTATCCGCGCTTTCGGTAGTTGCGGTAAACATTCTTTGCACAGCGGTCAATCAGCGACTTTTCCTGTGCTCCGAGACTGCGGCTGCCGATAAGCTGCTCGCAAAGAGACAAAATGAACTCCGATTTTAAGATAAGCGGATCTTCGCCGTCACCGTAGTCGCTGTTCATATCCATTGCATTGATGTGGTTTTTACTCGTAGCGGAAATGTCGATAATCGCACCGCCCATAGCTTTGACAAGGGGCGCATACTCTCGCTCGGGGTCAATGATGATAATATCCGAATCTCCCGCAAGCATAAGGTTTGCAATTTCACATTTGCCGGTAAAGGATTTACCCGAACCGGACACACCCAAGATAAACGAATTACCGTTCAAAAGACATTTGCGGTTGGCAATAATCATATTGTTGCTTATGGCATTCTGCCCGTAATAGATGCCGTGTTCATGAGCGACCTCCTGAACCTTGAACGGCATAAACACTGCAAGGCTTTCGGTAGTCAGCGTTCGAGTCGCCTGTATCTTTTTACAACCGATTGGAAGCACGGTATTAAGTCCGTCGGTCTGCTGAAATTTCAAAACGGCAAGCTGGCACAGGTGCCGTCTTGCCGTCGAAAGTATGGTTTCTGTATCCGCATCAAGCTGTTCTTTGCTGTCCGCCATGTGCGCCATTGTAACGGTGGCACACATCATTCGCTGATCGCGGGTGGTTAGGTCATTCAAAAACTCCTTGCTTTCTTTACGCTGAAGCTCCATATCGTAAGGAACAACCGCTGAAAAGTTGTTGTTTTGATTTTGCTTTCTCTGCCAGTTGGTTATATTCGTCTCCACGCCGAGCAGACGGTTCTCAACTTCACGCACCGCCTCATCCATAGGGATGGGGACAATATCAATGGACAACATCATATTGCGATTGAGTTCCGTAAGCTCTGATACCATGCTGTCTTTGATATACGATGCGTAGTCCTTTAAGAAAAGCACACGCACATATTTCTCGCCAAGCTTCACATAATCGTCGGCTCTCTCCATAGAATCGGGACAGATATAGTCCTTGAAATCGTGTCCCTTTTTCATCATGTCCGAGAGTTCAAAATGAAAGTTTTCTTCCTCTCCGGCACGGTAAAAGTCGTGAAGCAGCCGAAGTTTTTCGGTAGCGTCCAATTCCTCACATTTAGAGCCGAGAGCAGAAAAGTGGGCGCGAAGGTCTGACGCAATTCGGGCAAAGTAGGTACGGGCTTCCTCAATGTCCTTTTTGACAATCGAAACGGTCAAATACTTTTCTTGAATGATTCCGTTTGCGTTGCTTGCTTTGTCAAGCAAGATGTTGTTGTATTCCTCTCGGTAGCAGTCAAGCTCATCGCCGGTTTTGGGGATAAGGATTTCCTTTTCAAAATTCACCTTATTGATACGGCGATTGTTGATGGTAAGCTTTGTAGTCGCCCCGCTGTCAAGACTGTTGAGCAGTTCGGAATACGCTAAAAACATTGTTTCTTTATCTTCCTTGCCGGCAACAAGATAGTTGATGTCGGTAAACCGAAAGGTTTTTGCAAACTTATTTCCGACTTTGAAAATACCGTCCTCCCATATTGCGGAAATTGGGATATAATCGTGAACCGACCTCGGGACGGTATATTTCTCTTTATCCTGTTTAAGCATATTTTTAAGCGATTTCATCATATCGTTTTCTTTTCCTCCTTCTGAGATTTTTCCATTGCCGCCGAGTATAGCGTGTCACATTCAAACTTGACCTTTATAGGTTCAATAAATTTTGACTTTAACCACGCCCATGCGAACTGTTCGGCGGTCATACCGTTATAGGTTACAAAACCGCAGGCGATAAACGGGGCCGCACCGAGCATACACATCCAAGACAGCGTTTCAACACCGAAGAACGGCTTGAGTACAAAGTATAAAAGCACCGCCATACCGCAACCTATAACAGCAAAAATGAACTGTCGCATTGACAGTCCGAAAAACATAGACTCCGTGTAATTTCGAATTTCACGGTTGATTTTTATTTCCAAACAAATTCCTCCTTTACAGCCCCATCATTTCACGCACAATGCGGTCCGCCATTTTAACGCTGCCGACGAGAACAAGCATATTGAATATCAGCTCACCCACATAGCTCCACACCTGCGTAACCGCTGCTGCGGAAGTATCTACCGTCGGCGGACTTGAAGCGAATACCGAAAAGATTACACAGGCAAGCACGATAATTGCACCTTCAAGAAGTACGGCGCAGTAGCTTTTTAGAAATGTCTTTCCCACATTCTCGGTTGGCTGTCCCGCAAATGTGGAAAGCGGAACAGGGGCGATTGCCGAGTACATATAGATTTTGAAGAATCGCCCGTAAACGCTCATAATCATAATAAAAGACAGCACAGTTATGAATAATCCGCCAATCAGCGTAACTGCCCATAGCGGTATCGACTCCCAAAATCCGCAGTTTTCAATGGCATCAATTATGCTTTGCGGCAATGCTGTTGAAGATGAACTGGCTATTCCGGAAGCCGTCATTATCTTGGAAATAACGCCTTGCACAATGACCATCAGTTTGAGCATCAATTCGAGGCCGTAGGTTATAACACCCTTTGCAAGCGCAAAACGGATAAACAGCTTTAAGGCATGTTCCGGTTTCTTCACTTCTGTTAAAGAACCGCAGGTTTTCACAACGCCTACAACAAAAAACAGGACGAGCAAAGCATATCCGATAGCCTGCAACGCCCCATGAATACTCAGTATTACCTGCCATATCGCACCGCCCTTAAAGTTTTCGGGTGATTGCGTAAGCAGCGTCCATATCTCTGCAAACTTTGAGTTCCAGGTTTCAAGTGCGTTCTGTAAATTCTGAACTACCCAGTTATCGGACAAGTTTCATCACTCCTTTCAAAGATTTGCCGGGCGGAGCTTTTCGGCTCCGTCCGGCTTCTTGCTCAACCCGTAATGAGATTAAGAATCTCTTTTGCAAAGGTAATGACAATACCGCCCGCAACCGTCAAAAAGCCGTTGGCTCTCTGCGACGGATCGTGGGATTTAAGCGAAAGTCCCACCTGCACGATACCGAAGCCGAGCATAATAAGACCGATTGCTCGGATAAGTCCGAAAATGAAATCGGACAAGTTGTTGACTACGGTAAGCGGATCATCATTTGCGGCAAATGCCGTCATAGACATGGTAAACATAAGTGCTACCACAAGCACAATGGCACAGTAAATACTAAAGCCCTTTCTGACCTTGCCGGTCATCGGGAGCTTAGTGGTGTTCTTTTTGGGATGTGTTTTCTTCATGATTTTTTTCCTCCATTTTTTCTTTTTTTAAGATTTCTTCAATTTCTTCTTCGGTCAAAATAGCAAAGTCTCCGACTTCATCGGTGACCTCAAACGGTTCCAGCTTCAAAACATCCCTGTCAAACCGGAAACTGCCGATACTGTAATTCGGTCGGGTATGGTCATAAGGTTCGGCTCTGCCGTCTACCGAGAGTTTGATATTCGGGTGCTTCAATATGTCATACTTCAAATCCATAATCGGTCGTTCACCTCGGATAAAGAGTAGGGCATATTTGTTATCCAGCATCCGAACCTCATCCGGGGTCATCAACTCACGCCCGGTTATCTGCCAGTTGGTAGAATAGTTGCCGTTCCGTCCTTTCGATTGCCCGTAGGTATTCATATCAATGGTTTCTTTGCCGAGTAGTTTAGACACATACTCATGGGTGGACTGTTCGTTGCCGCCCAAGTACAAAAATTCGTCGCAGTTACCGACAATGGATTCCCATTCTTTTTCAAAGAGCTTTTTGAGCTGAGCCAAATTCTGTATGATAATTGAAACAGATATTTCACGGCTTCGCATTGTGGAAAGGAGCTTATCAAACTCATCCGGCAGGGCGACATTCGCAAACTCGTCCATTACAAAATGCACATGAACCGGTAGTCTGCCGCCGTGCTTTACATCCGCACTGTAATAGAGCTGTTGGAAAAGCTGGGTATAAAGCATACCGACAATAAAGTTGTAGCTTGAATCGTTATCAGGGATAACCGCATAAATAGCGATCTTTTCTTCTCCGAGTCTGTCAAGCTCCATTTCGTCCGATTGGGTGATGGCGGCAAGGCTGTCAAGGTTGAATTTTTCCAGTCGGGCTACAAGGGTTATCTGAATGGATTTCAGAGTTTTACCGGAACCCGAACGATAGTTGCGGTAATATTTCAGTGCAATATGGTCGGGACTTCTTTCGGCAAGACGGGAAAACAGTCGGTCAAGCGGCGACATAAATCCATCGTCATCCTCCTTAACTTCACCGGAGCGTATCATCTCCATAACCATCGGGAAATTTTGCTCTTCGGGCGGCGCTTCGTAGTGCAAATAGAAAACAAGTGCCAACAGCAGCATCATTGCCGCTTGATCCCAAAACGGGTCCTGCGACTGACTGCCTTTTGGCGTGGTGTTCTTAAAAATGTTCGTGACAAGCTTTTGAATATCATTATCCGAATGAAGATAAACAAATGGGTTATAGCAATAACTCTTATCCATATTGATGAGATCAAGAACTTTGATGTCATAACCTTTTGCTTTCAAGAGACTTCCTGTATCCCGCACATTCTCTCCCTTCGGATCGAGAATGACAAAGCTTGTATTTGCCTGCATAATGTTCGGTTTGGCATAGAACCTTGTTTTGCCGGCACCTGAACCGCCGCACACAAGTACATTCAAATTTCGTCGGTGTTTATGACCGTCAAGACCGATTTTCGTTTTCTGCGTCAGAATCTTGTTTTCTTCGGGCTTTGCTTTATTCTCATACTTTTTGTTTACCTGTCCGGCATTGCCCCAATGTGCCGAACCGTGTTCTTCACGGCGGCGATAATTTCTTGCGGTGGATACATAAACGATAATACCGATAACATATGCGCATAGAAAAACGAGGACAGTTTTTAAGCTGTCCTCGCACCATACAATATGAAACGGATTGCCGAATATTGCCGCAAGATTTGTGATGAGGTTTGGAAGTCCCAAACCGATGGCAGGAGCAACAAGAAGTCCGAGCCATACGGTCGGGAGCAAACCTAACAGATAGAGAATAATATTCGCCCGGGAGAATTTATCTTCCCGCACGGTCTGCCTTTCGCTTTTCTTTCTTTGTCGGGGCGTCAATGGCTTTTATGAGCAAATCGTCAATATCTTCGGTAGGTTTACCTTCCTCCATATATTCCGTTCTTGCTTTATTGATACAGCCAACAAGCAAACGGTGCTCAAAATCGTCCATCGTCATAATTCGCTTTGCTTCTGTCATAGCGAATTCCTCCTTTATCTTGCACCGTCATCTCTGGAACGCTTAGACTTCTGCTGTTCCTCCATAATACGGTTCATATCCTGAGATAATTCATTGGCAGAATCACGAATCTTGTCGAGCTGACCGCGAATTTCTTTCGGATCTGCGTCCTTGAACATTTCGGGAACCTTTTCAAAGTCAAAGTCACCGGTATCAAAGCCGTTGCGCTCGCACAGCACATAGGTTGCACAATAAGCAGTGAACACGCAGTCCTCTCGGGCAACGCCGTTCTTTGCAAAGTTGGCAATTACGATTTCCTGCGAAAGACTTCTGAAAATATCCTCACCGTCAAGTCCCTGGCGGATATAAATGGCGTCGTCCTTCGGCACATATCTTGCACACACATTGCCGTCAAGCTCGTTCGTCATGCGAATATCACACGGGGAAGAAGAAATCAAAGCCTTTAACACTCGGCGTTCATCCGGCGTTCTGCGGGAATAGTTTCGCTCACTGTTGGTCTGTGAAATGTCAAATACCTTTTTCACATTGATAGAAAAGCCGGTTGAGCCGTCTTCACGGGTAAACTCATTGCCGGGTTCGAGCAAGGTAATGCCACGCTCGCCTTTCTGAACAAACACGCCTTTTTCTTTCCATGTTTCAAAGTCGGCAAGATAGGTTGCTTCGTTATTCTGATACGAAATGAGCAAGGCATTGCTGACAGAGTATTTTCCGAATCTGCTTTGGATGAGCAGATAGTCGCGGAAGGTTTCGGGATTAGCGACCGCCTCCTCGGTAGCAGCATCGAGCATTTCAAATGCTTCGGCGCGTTCCTGCTGTTTCTTTGCGGCCCATTCCTCTTTGTTAAACGGGCGCTCGGTTTTAGACTCCTTTTTCTCACCGTTTGCGGTAAAAAGATCATCATAATTATTCATACATCATCTCTCCTTAGATTTTTTCTTTTTTGGTGGAGCTTTGTGCTCTGCGGTTTTGTTCGGGCTGTTTTTGGATTTGCCTTTCGTTTTTTTCTCTCTGTCCATTTCCTCGCGGATTTCCTTTAGTTCCTTCCGCACAGACGGACGGCGTTCCGCTAATGTGCGTTCATCCGCCGAACGGTCCTTTGAATCTGGACTGTTCTTTGAAGAAGGCACGGACTGACTTTGTTTCGCAGTCCGTGCCTCTGTGGGGTTTACGGTATGCGGTTCCTCCTTTGTGGGGTTGGGTTTTGCCATAACCTCGTCAAGAAACTTTTCCGCTTCACCCTTTTCCTTTGAAGCACGCTCGGGAGCGTCCTTCTCTTTTGCTTTTTCCGGATATACATCGGCGACATTTTCGGGGACAAGACCCAACTTTTCAAAAATGCGGTCTATTTTTGCTTTGTCCTCCGCTTTAACCATAACCTCAGTTAATCCGTCGTTTTTATTTCTGTCCTTAAGCACAGTATAGAGCATACCGTATTTCTTTGCCTGCTCGCAGAACCTTTTCAGGTTTGCATCCGACACCTGATAAATGTCCAGTTTCTTGCCGGACTTCACAAGGTTGGAAAGCCGCATCTGACCTTTGGTTTTCTTGGATTGCTTGGACAAATCCTTTAGGGCTTTGAAAAGAAGCTTTGCAACTTCTTTTGCTCCGGAGCCTGTAATTTTTAATGCGGCTTCGGCTCCGTTAAGTGACATTCTCACTACTTGATCTGCCGCTTCTGCTGATGTGTTCATTCTTCAACCTATCCTTTCCTCTGAATTTTTCGCTTTCGATACGGGTCAGCTTTTCCCGCACCGATTCCATGCGCTCTAAAACTCCGTCGCAAGCGCCTATCTCACGGCGTAGCTTTTTGAGCTGCCTTGTGTAAATGTCAATGTTGTACTTTGTCTTGCTTATCATGGCTTCGTCGCCGGCACGAATTGCCCGCTTTAAGGCATTTCTCATATCCTGCCTTAGTTTTATTACTTCCGGTATTTGTGCCGTTGCCTCAGCACGGTAAGCCAATAACTGTTCGCGGTTTTCGATTTTATGCTCCGTAAGCATCAAAAGCTGGTCGGAATAGCTTCGCATTTTGCCCTGGTCCTCACGAACAAGAAAGCACATTTTTTTATTTGTGTTCGGTCTTTCCGTCGTGATTTTCAGAGCCGTAACAAAGCAATGGTAAACCGCCGTGTAATTCATAGACGCAACCGGTCGGTCCTGTCCGTCAAAAATCTGCTGCGGTGACTCCTGCGGCGGGACTTCGGGGAACTCGGGATAATCGTTATACCGTATGCGTTCGAGAATTTCTTCCGGCGTATATCCGGGACCGAGAGAACTAAAACGCACAAAGCGTTCTCCGCCGACGTGCTTGATTTTCGGATATTTACCGCTTTGGTCGATGATAAAGCCCATCTGATCCATCGCTTCAAGAAATTCAAGCCTACTACCGGAGCCGCAGACAGCAATATCGATTGCTTCGCGAATCGTTCCCCGTACAGTCGGTCTGCCTTCAAACTCCGCTCGCCATTCGGCATAGCTTTTGCCTTTTGCTTTCGGATTCCTGATAACAGAAAGACCGTACTCTTTACAGAGCCGGTCCGATTCTTCACGCATTAGATTGTAAGTTTCTTTGTTGTCATAATATCGCTTGCCGTCGACATACGAGATTGAATTCAGAGCAAAGTGATTATGATAATGCCCCGTATTACAGTGTGTGGTAACAACAACTTGGAATCTATCTTCCCAGAGTTTTTTCGCAAGCTTTACTCCGATTTCATGTGCCGTCTTTGCATCCACTTCACCAGCCGCAAAGGACTGATAACCGTGATATGCAACAATCCCACCGTTTTTTTTCCATAACCGTTTTGCATCCATAAATTCAACCACAGCATTATTTTCATCACAGTTTATACCGGTCACAAATAATTGTTGTTCTGTTTTCATTGCGTCCGCGTCATATTCAATAACATTTTCAATGCTGTGCATTGCCGCCGCATATTCAAGATCCGCCGTCTTTTCGGGATTGACAACATACCGAATCAGTTTATCCACACGTCCACGAATATCCCAAATTTTAGTCGTTGCCATTGTATTCCTCTGAAAACGCCTTCCAGAGCATTTTGTTTGTCGCTCGGATTTCCTCCATGAGTTTTCGCAATTCGGGTGTGTCAATGAAATTTTTAGTTCTTGCAACAACAAGTAATTGATTCAGATTTGCGCTTTCACGACTGATCTTTGAAAGCATTTTATAATAGTCGGCAGGCGGCGCTTCTTTAGGCGAGAATCCGTTTATCAGACTGCGGATATAGCTTTCTCTTGAGCATTTGCATTTGCCGACTTTTTTCATAAGCACAGCATATTCTTCTTCTGACAAACGGAGTGGAATTTGAATGTTTCTACTTCTCATTAGCACAACCTTTCTGCGGGGTTTTAGGGGCGGCGAGCCTCTAACAAGCGAATTTGGATAGCCAAATTCAGTGCTTGCTAAGACAATGCCGTACTCTAACCCCGCTGTTTATTTCATCTTTCCTCACGGATGTCTTTGTTCTTTACAGGCTGAGAAACAGCACGTTCATAATCGTCTCTTTTCATATAGCAGCGGTCGATTTTCCAAGCGTTTTCTCCACGCATATATCCCTCAAGACGGATACATTGGTCGGTTCCGTCAAGGCAAGAACCGTAGATAGAATAGCCACCGGCTCCGCTGATAAACGCCTTGTTGTTGCTTGACACCGCATAGGTTCGGGACTGCTCTGAATAGGGCTTATCAAAGCTATCGGGGGAGAATACGATATATCCGCAAACAGGTTCCTTATGCTTATCGTTGACATGATGGAATACATCGGACATCTCACGGTAACTGAGGTCAATTATCGGCTCTGCCGATTCAAACTCCACGCCTTCAAAACATTCCGCGTCAAGGATATATTCACCCCTGTACCAACCGTCGCTGACTAACTGCTCTGCTTCTTCCATGCTGTCCGCTTCGACAGTTACCTTCATTTTGAGGGTTTCGACAATCGTTACATCAAATTCCTTCGGCATTTATCTCGCCTCATTTCTTTCCGGTTTGTACTTTATTGCTGTAATTTCACCGTTTATTCTGCAAAATTGTTCGGGATACTTAAACTGCTTAAGGAACCTTTGTTGCTGTTCTTCGCTGAGACTTCCGAAGCTCGGCTTACTGCAATCACAGATGAAAAAGGTGCCCGCCATAATATCCATGATTGTGCCGTCCTCGTTGTAGATAGCACGGTTCAGCGGCTTCCCACAAATCTTACCCTCATCATCGCATACGATACAGACTTGTTCCTCATAAGGGTAAAAGGTTTCAATATTGCCTTCTACAGACGCCTGTAATTCGGAAAGACTTGTCCCGATATGAGCGATACGGGCAAGCTTGCCCGGCTCGACGAGTACAACCGTAATTTTGTTGTCCATATTCTTCTCAGCTTTTTCCGGTTCAAAGTCAATCTTCTTAAAGCCGATACTGTCGCAAAAGTAATAGCCCTTTAAGACCGAATCGGACTCCGCTATTTCCACAATATCGGATACCGAAAGCGAATGTCCCTTAAATCCGGGCGGACTGTCAATGTTGAATTTCTCATAGACCTCCTCCAGACCCTTACAGGCAACCTCACCGTCAAATACGCAGTCGTAAATTCCACTTCGTATGTCTCCGCCGGTTCGTCTTATCGTGTTTTCATAATTGGTAAAGCTGTAGCTGCCGTTATCTCTGTCCATATTGATTTGATAGATTTTAATTTTCATCGCACCTGCTCCTTTCTTTTTTCTTTTTGTATTTCGTTTTTCAGATAGTCATTAAAGTCTTTGCCGCTTTGCGGCGGCTGGTCAATGACAGTGTATTGAGAGGACAACGCCTCGGTGATCTGCTTTGTTGCCGTTCTGCCGATTTCATCGTTATCCAAATGAAGATAGACAACTTTTGTACCGGTATGGCGTTCAAGATAGGTTCTCAGCGCTAACGGAATATCCTGCTTGTTATCCGTTTTATATACGCCTGCAAGGGACAGCAGATCGTCTCTGCGCCAGTTCCGCTTGATTCTTATTTCAAGGCTTGCGTAGCTGAGTAAGTCGATAGCCGCCTCAAATAAATGCACCGTCCCAGTGTCTCTTTCAGCCGGAATGAAAAACGAGAAGCGTTTGTCACTCCCCGTCAAATCCCTTTTGAAATCTGACACCGTACTGCGTACAGCACCGTATTTCGGCGTATTGCCGTCGTACCCCAAGAACACGCAATTATGATACTTTGCGTCCTCATAGAGCATTTTGTTCTCATGGCAAAAGTTGATAACCGTATCCGATATCCCTCTGCCTTTGAGATAACGCCGAACCTCACAAATATCTTCGTTGTATAGGGGAAGTTCCAGTTTCTTCGGCTCAATCGGCTTTTCGATTCCGGTGTAGACCGGTGGCAGCACCGCCGCATAGCCCGTAATGATTTCCACCGCCTTAACAAAAGAAATGCCCTTGACTTTTATGAGGTAGTCAAGAGCTGTTTTACCGCCTATATGCCGAGAAAACCAATGCCATTTGCCGTTTGAAATCTTTAGGGAATCATGCTCCTTGGTACACCAAGTATCATGTGAAATCTTTTTGAGATTTCCCGGCTCATAGCTTTGCAAATAGGTCAAGAGATCCATCTGCTTTGCCTTTTCTATTTGTTCGGGAGTTACCCACATAAGGGCACCACCTTATCGGGAATCTCTTTCGGACTTTAGAAAATCGTCTCTGCACTTTTCGTTTGCTGTGCATTCAATCATATCTCGAATATCATCCATATAATGCGATTCATGATTTTCCCATCGCTCAAACACCTTTTCAAGAGGATTGCTCTCCCGCAGAAGTGCTTTGCACTGTTTGTCCGACAAATTCAGTTCTTCCATCGCAAGCACGATATCTTGTTTTACGGTATATGCATAAGCGTGTTCCAGGGCTTCGGCTGAAGGCATTGATAACAGCTCGTCCTTGTATTCATCAAGTTCCTCGCTCATCTGCTGATACAATTTTGTGTTCAGTTCTTCATTCGTCATAAGCGTATTCTCCTTTTTTCAAAATACATCTTGCAATTCGTAAATAGACCATTTCGGGGTATTCTCCCTGCAACACGATTTCATCGTAATGACGGTAGCCGTGCTCAACGACATAGTTCCAAATATCTGTATCGTTGTCGGAATCGCCGATATATTCGTCTTTGTCCTCATAGAGTGCTTCGATAATGTCTACATTATCAAGCAGCCCAACGGCGGCACGAATAGGCATATCATTGTTTTGAAACACCGACAAAACTCGCTTTGCAAAGTAGAGTTTTTCAAATTCTTCATCAAGCTCGTCGCAGTCGTAAATCATATCGTCAAGCTCGTCATCAATGATTTTATATATTAGGTCGTTAATACGCATTTCAGTAGTGATTTCATTCACCTTTTTGACATCGTTTTTCAAATCCTTTCACCTCGATTCTTTTTTGGTTTACCCGTCCAAGCAGGAGAACAGGTATGTAAATGGGCATAAAAATAGCCGGACAGTTTTAATTCCTATCCGGCGTGAGTACAAGTATTCAGTTGTTTTAAAAATGTGCCGCATCACCGGCAATGATTTCAGCAAGTGTTCTCGGTGTGTAGTCCATATACGGCATCATACAACCGACATTGATAAAGTTACCGCTTGGTGTACCGTATCCGGTAGCATTTGCCTTGATTGCTTTACGCATCTCGGTCAAATACTCATATTCCTTTGTTCGGTGAACATGACCGTAGAGCATATATGCTGTGTCGGAAAAACCCGCACGGAAGAACGGAATGGGGTAATGGCACATTACAATGTGCTTGCCATCTTCCTTGATTTCCTTTAGGTTCGTTATATCCTGAAACATATTTCGTACCGTTCTGCTGAACTCTCTCGGATCGTGATTGCCGCGAATCAGAACCTTGTTGCCGGCAAGCGGACCGACAAAGTACGGCCATTCACTTTCCTTTGCCCAAATGAAGTCTCCGAGGATATATACGGTATCATTCGACTTTACACGGCTGTTCCAATTTTCGATAATTGCGTTATTCATTTCAATAACATCTGCGAACGGTCTGTTATCAAACTTAATCGCATTGGCGTGACCGATATGCAGGTCGGATATATAGTAATTCATTTCGTTCCTTTCCGCTACGCCCGTAGCTTTTTCTTGATTTTCATCAGCTTGCAGAGCAGTTCGTCAACATCCTCGGTGGGCTTACGCTCGTCAATATATGCGTTCCGTGCTTTCATTACCAAGCTGATATATGCGTTTATTTCACTGCAATTTATGGTAAGATACCGTTTTACATCTTTGAATTTCATAAGAAAAACCTCCATACTCTTGTTATCTACAACAATTATACGGAGGTTAATGATTTTGTTCAAATGTGCGATAAGAAAACGAGAGAGCACCGTATTTCGATGCTCTCCCACCTTTGTCAGTCATCACACCAACCGTAGCAAAACCATTCAAGATCGGCGACGGTATCGATACGTTCTTTCTTTTTTGAAGAACGCTGCTTTACCTCGTTGGTCTTGTTGGCTATATAAGCTTTGTTGTTCGGATTATGCTGATTTGCATGATTGTCCAACTGTTGCTTAGTGTGTGTCTTACTTGACACTCCGCCTTTTTTTGCCATCTCTTTGCTCCTTTCTCCATAGAAAGCTAACACGCTGAAGTTTCTATTGCTTTTAGGCAAACCGCCAAAGCGTGACCGTTCTTGTGCTTGATAATGCAATTAAGAATAGCCGACTACCGAGAGCCCTTTTTAAGCCACATATCAATGTCTCGCTTTCCTTTGAACAACGAAAATAGCAAGAATCTATTGCATTCATCATTATCTATGGTAGGAGTATGATTTAGTAGAATTTATGTTCACTCAACGCTACCAAATCAGACGAAAGTATTATACACTGTTTTAGTAAAAAAATCAATAAAAATAGACACATTATCTCGCATCACGGCTGTCTGCTCGGTCCGGTTCTTCTGCTTCTTCACTGCGTTCACTGTCAACGATTTCATTGTCCTTCTTATCCATATCGAGAAGCGTGTTCAGTTCTGCAAGACGGGTGGACTTTGTCTTTAGCTCCTCCTCATGCGGAAAGGGCTTTTGGGACTCCACCTTTGCATTTTCAAGCTGAACCTTGGTATCTTCAAGCTGCTCCTTGCAGGAAATTTGTCTCTCCGGCATTGCACCGATCGCATTATCCAGTCGCAGAATATTACCGAAAATATCTGTGCCGAGAACAACGGTGTGCCGAAGCTCACCGATAAGAACTATCTTGTATTCTTTGCTGAAGGTGTCAAAGGACAGTTCCATATAAAAGCCACGGTAAGAGCCGAGCCTAATCGGGTCGGGATTGGTCATTGCTTTGCAGGCGGCAATAATTGCTTCGCCGGCTTCTTTTTTGTCGGTGAAATTAAAGCCCTTAATATCCATACCGCAAAAGCTGTCTTTGTCTCCAACGGGGTGATTTTCGGCAGTGGCGATATCCTTATCATAGCCCTTGATGCGTTCTTCCAAAGCCGCAATTTTCTGTGGGAACTCCTTATGGATTTTATCCTCTAACGAATAAATCTGACTAAGGTGGTTGGCTTTGAGAAGTTTAAGCCTGGACACATCAATATCCAAGTCCATTTTCTCTTTAATATACGGATTACCCGTACAAAGTGCCTTTATTTCGGCATAGGAGAGAGCCTGTTCGTCCACATCCTCCGCAGAGCGCACAGGACTTTTTGATGTCATAATCTGCCCGATAAACTTCTGCTTACTCTCTACCAACTGATACAGATAACTGTCAAAGGTGTTTTCGGTGACATAGGTGAATATCTCGACTTCGGGGTTATCGTTGCCTTGTCGGATAATGCGTCCCTCACGCTGCTGCAAATCCGACGGTCTCCAAGGGCAGTCAAGGTGATGCAGGGCAATCAGCTTTTTCTGCACATTTGTGCCTGCACCCATTTTTTGAGTGGAACCGATCAGTACTCTGACCTGACCGCTTCGCACCTTGCCGAAAAGCTCTTTTTTCTGCATTTCTGTGTTTGCGGAATGGATATAGGCGATTTCTTCCTTGGGTACTCCTTTTGCAATAAGTTTATCCCGCAAATCATCGTATACATTAAAACTACCGTCGCCGTGCGGCGTGGATAGGTCACAGAATACCATCTGTGTAGACCGCTCATCCGCAGTTTTCTGCCAGATGTCAAATACATTATCGGCACAGGCAGACACCTTGCTCGTTTCGCTGTCGGGGAGCATTTCATTTATCATACGCTGGTCGAGTGCAAGCTTTCGTCCGTCGTTTGTGATAAGAAGCATATTATCAACGCTTGAGTCCACCATCTTGTTGCGTACTTTCTCGGCTCGCTCGGATAGTGACTTCACCATTTCCTTTTGCTGCTCGGACGGTTTTAAGACCACATTATGATAATTTGCTTTCGGGACGGGTAAGTTTAACATATCCGCCGTTTGAATATCCGCTGTTTCCTTAAACAAGGACATCAGCTCCGGCAGGTTGTAGAACTTAGCAAATCGTGTTTTTGCACGGTATCCGCTGCCTTCGGGCGCAAGCTCGATTGCCGTCACCGTCTCACCGAAGGTAGACGCCCAACTGTCAAAGTGAATTAGGTTGTTCCGTTTCAGCAGGTTGTACTGCAAATACTTCTGCATAGTATAAAGCTCTACCATAGAGTTGGAAATGGGCGTACCGGTTGCGAACACAACACCTTTTCCGCCCGTTAGCTCGTCAAGATAACGGCACTTCATATAAAGGTCACTTGACTTTTGAGCCTCAGTTTGAGAGATACCGCCCACATTACGCATTTTCGTAAATGCGGCGAGGTTTTTGTAGTAATGCGCTTCATCAATAAATAAACGGTCAACGCCAAGTTCTTCAAAGGTCACGACATCGTCCTTTCGGGTTTGGTCATTTAACTTATCGAGCTTTTGTTTGACCGTCTTTTTTGACTTTTCAAGCTGTTTGATTGAGAAGTTTTCGCCGCGATTCTTTTTAAGCTCCGCAATACCGTTCATGATTTCCTCAAGCTGTTGGCTGAGAATAGCCTGCTGTCGTTCAATCGACATAGGTATCTTTTCAAACTGGCTGTGCCCGATAATAATAGCATCGTAATCACCGGTGGCAATTCTGCCGCAGAATTTCTTACGGTTCTTGGTTTCAAAGTCCTTTTTGCTTGCCACAAGAATATTGGCAGACGGGTAAAGCTGAAGGTACTCCGCCGCCCACTGCTCGGTCAGGTGGTTCGGTACTACAAATAGGCTCTTTTGACAAAGCCCCAGGCGTTTGCTCTCTTGTGCCGCCGCAACCATTTCAAATGTCTTGCCGGCACCTACCACATGAGCAAGCAAGGTATTACCTCCGTAAAGAATATGGGCGATGGCGTTGACCTGATGGGGGCGCAGTGTGATTTCGGGGTTAATACCGACAAAGTTCAAATGCTCGCCGTTATACTCACGGGGACGAATGCTGTTAAACTTTTCGTTATACAGCTTGCAAAGCCTGTCCCGTCGCTCCTGATCCTTCCATATCCAGTCGGCAAAAGCGTCCTTGATAAGCTGCTGTTTGCCCTGTGCAATGGCAGTCTCTTTTTTATTAAGCACCGGCTTTTTGTTTCCGTTTTCGTCCTCCACATAATCAAAGATACGCACATCACGGAGGTTAAGCGTTTCTTCAATGATTTTGTAGCCGTTGATTCTGCTTGTGCCGTAGGTGTTATATACCTTGATATTTCCTCTGTCGTAGGACTTGCCCTCAATATTCCATTCACCCGTGTACTCCGAATAGTGCACATGGATGTTCCAAGAGATATACCTTGCCGTGCTGAAAAGCTCGAACATAAACTGCTCAACATCCTCCGGCGGCAGCCAAGTAGCGCCGAGCCTGACGGATATTTCACTTGCAGTAAGGTCTTTCGGCATAACCTCGGATAGTGCCCTTACATTGACTTCAAAAGTAGCATCGCTCTCAGCCGCCGTCTTTGCAACTGCAAGCTTCTCTCGGACATTACCCGACAGATACTCATCGGCGGGTATATATTTCGGCTCAGAAGAACCTTCGGCATAAAACGGGTTAAGGAAGATAACCCCCGAAAGGTCTTCGGCAATTTCTTCCTCGCTTTTTCCTGTCAGCCCGCACATATACAGGATATCTATCTTTGTTTTCTCCGCAAGGGATAAAGCCAAGGCTTCGGATGCCGTATCCACGCTTGTCACCGTAACCTTTTGCTTTATGGTTCGCTTTGAGAACATATCCGCTTTACGGACAAAGTTGCCCTCATCGTCAAGCACTTCAAGGGAAGAAAGTAAACTGTAAGAACTGTCGGAATTGAAAGCAGAATTGTTCGCCCTTGAATTGATAAGTCCGTATTTTTTGCTGAAAGCGTCATACAGCTCGTTGAGCTTTTCCTGTTCTGCTTTAATGTCCGATTCGGGATAATCTTCGGTTTGGTATTCAATAAGTGTTCTCACACAGTCCCGAATCCCGATCATACCCTTAATGCGGTTTTCGGCGGTTACGGATACATCAACGGGCTTCATGCGGCTGTTTTCACGGTAATAGATTTTGCCGTCAACTACCGTGTAGCTGAAATTACGAACCTCGGGATCGGCAGGGATAGACAGGTCTTCATCCTCATCGGTCAGATCTTCGTATTCATATTCCGTAACCTCCGCATGGATGTTTTCTATGGCTTGCGTCAACTGCTCCGCAAGGCTTTGATCCTCATAGGCGATACAGGCTGACTGCATACTGTGCGGACCGGTTATCATTTTCATTTCGCCCATAATCATATCGGGATTATCCACAAAGTAGCTGTTCATCTTGATACCGTTTTCATCGGTGCCGAGATGCACCCAATCGGGTTCAATGTCAATAAGCCTGTCACGCTTTTGCAGAAAGATAATGTCCGAAGTAACTTCCGTTCCTGCGGCGTCCTTAAAGGTATTGTTCGGCAGCCTTATAGCACCGAGCAGGTCGGCTCTTTGTGCAATATACTTTCGGATTGCCGGATTTTCTTTATCCATCGTACCCTTAGAAGTAATAAAAGCAATGAGACCTCCCGGTCGCACCTTATCAAGCGTTCGGGCAAAAAAGTAGTCATGAATCAGGAAATTATGCTTGTCATACCGCTTGTCAGGCACTTTGAACTGTCCGAACGGGACGTTGCCAACCGCCGCATCAAAGAAGCTGTCCGGCAGCTTTGTGTCCTCAAAGCCCTGCACGGCAATACTGTTTTTCTGATAAAGCTGCTGTGCGATTCTTCCCGAAACTGCGTCAAGCTCAATACCGTAGAATTTAGCGTCCTTCATACTGTCGGGGACAAGTCCCATAAAGTTGCCGATACCGCAGGAAGGCTCCAACACATTGCCGCTCTTGAAATTCATATTTTCAAAAGCCTTGTATATTGCCTTGATAACAACGGGCGGCGTATAAAAGGCGGTCAATGCAGACTCCCTTGCCGACGCATATTCGTCCTCCGAAAGCAGTTCCTTCAGCTCTGCATAATGGGGATTGGTTTCTTCAAAGAACTGCGGCAGACCGCCCCAACCCACATAAGCGGATAAGATGCTCTGTTCGGTGCCGTTAGCAAGTCGGTGTTCTGCTTCAAGCTTTCGTAAAAGCTGAATGGCGTGGACATTGTTATAGAATCGGTCAAGCGGAGTACCTACGCCGATGTTATCGTCCTCTATGCGAAAATTTGTACGGTAATCGCTCTTGATTTCGGGGAATATGATGCTCGGAGACAGTTTCCCTTGCTTCTTTTGTTCGGGCGGAGGCGCAAGCGTATCTTCAGTTTTTTCTTTAACCGATGAAACAATCCGTCTTATCTGAAGCTTATCCCCGGGTTCATGGGTTACAGCTACTACATCATAACCGGCGTCCAATAGCTTTTGGGTATATTCCTCGGTTTTGAATACGGGAAAGCCGCACATCGGTGTGCTGATTGATTTATTTTCAAATGTTCTCTTTGTAATGGTCAAATCAAGCACTTCGTGTGCAATTTTCGTATCTTGTTCACCGAAGATTTCAAAGAAATCGCCGACCCTTTGTATGACAACCGCATCGGGGTTTTCCTTCTTGGCTTGCTCATACTCATCCCATGGGGACGGAGCACGGTAATCCTTTATCTCTACGCCGTTATGCCCGCAAAGCTCAGTAAAGTCTTTGAGCAATTCACCCGAAATCTCATTTGGTTTGCCGTATTCGTCATAACTGACAGCATCCTCTACAAGAAACTCATAGAACTGTTTTCCTCGCCAAACATTGTTGTAACCGTCTGTTGCGACCAACCCATCGTCATCAAAGCTGAGCTTGATATCATCGATGTTCAGCTTATCCAAAACGGCATAAAGAATTTCTGTTTCACGGTCATAAACAGGCAGGGATACCGGCTCATTTTGCCCAGCCATTCTGTTAAGTTCTGCTTGATGTTCCGATTCAAATTGCTGAATATCCTTGTGAATACCCAGAATGTTTTCGGGTGTGAACTGAATATAGTCGCAGTCCATCTCATAGTCGTTTTCCGCTTCCATAAAGAACGGCGTGTTGATGTCGGCTAAAAACTGATCCGACATTTCTTCAAGGTCACTAACGAACTTCTCGGTATTTTCGGGTTGATTTGCAATGTCATACTGCTCGATAAGTTCCTCAAAAACAGAAAAGCTCAAATCGCCCGAAACATACTGACCTCCGGCATCTGCATCGGGATTGAAATATATCCAATGAACGAGATCGTTTCCGCTATCCAGGGATATTCTCACTTTCGTGTTGTCCGGGGTTTCTTCCGAATCGGAAATAACGCTTTCAACAACATGAAGATACTTGTCGTTCATTGGGTTTTCGCTTACCTTGCGGTCAAATTCCGCCCGTGACATATCTTCGCAAAACAACGGGAACTCGCTGTCGTTGAGCGTGACGGTGTCGCCATCAAGGGATAGGATAGAATAT
Source organism: Candidatus Colimorpha enterica (assembly GCA_000433515.1). GTDB lineage: Bacteria > Bacillota > Clostridia > Oscillospirales > CAG-272 > Colimorpha_A. Next base: position 33,563 of record FR891099.1, read on the forward strand.
TCCTTTATTCCTATATATACCGAATCACCGAGCGAAAAGCGGTATTCTTTCGGCGGTTCGGGCGGCGGGTTCAGCTCGTCATAGGTTGGCTCAAAGGGTTTTGCTATATCGCCGGCTAAGGCTTCAAGCATTCTTTCAGCCCGTTCGGTCAGGTGGGTTTTTGAGTCAATAATCTTTTGAAGTGACTCACGCATTAACGGCAAGATAAACGGCTTGCCGGAAACATACTCACAACGCTTTTCTCCGGCAGTAAACTTTGACGCACAATCGCCAAGCTCGAACATAGAAAGAACGGCACTCTCATTACCGAGCTGCCGTTCAAAATCATTGTAGTCCTCAAAAATAGAGCGAAATTCCTTCATAAGCTCAGAACGCTTACTCCTGTTATCCGCTTCGCGCTTATACGCAGGATACGCTTCTCTTTCAGCCGGTGTTAAATACCTATCGACCTTTATAAGCTCACCGATACGCTTTTCGGCGGCATTCCATGTGATTTGGTATTCAACTCTGTCGGAGTTTCCGGTAATACCCTTTGATATTTCAATGCCCTTTCCGTCGTGTTGCTCCCAATATCCGCTTTCGGGTAATGCGTTTGAATGTCCGCCTGTTCCGTATTCGGATTTCAAAAAAGCAATGTTTTTCTCTTTGCTTTCCTGTTTTGAAAACTGCTCATAAATACGGAGTTTACTTTGCGAATAGTCGCTACCTCGGCAAAGCACATAGTCGATTGCCTCTTGGGGCAGCACAAACTTCTTATTCTTTTCGTTTTTAGCTTCTTCAATGAGCCTTATCTGTTCGCCGACAGTGGGTAGGGACTGTTCATCCGGGCTGAGCCATTCGTGCAAAAGCATCAGTCCGTAGATCTTGTTTGCAATGCGCTCCCAGCTCATAAAATCCTCTTTTTCACGGGTGAGATAACTGCCGCGCCACATGGTAAGCAAATCTTCATAGGCACGGTAGCCTACACGCTGACCGCTCTCAAGAATATGCTCTACATAGGTGTTGTCAAAGAAGCCTTTAATAAAATTACCACGCTCCCTGCGGTCCTCATGTTCCGCAAAAAACGTGGCAATTTCTTTTCGATGGTCTTTTAAGGCAATACAGTTGCGAAGCAGCTCGGCTTTTTCATCATCCTCGTGATAATACGGGATTTCACTGCGGGCGTCGTAATCGTGACCGCTTAGCTGTAGACGATTTCCTTCAGCACGATTTCCTCCGCTGATGCCTTGATGTTGTTCATCATCTGCACCCACTTCATTTGGTCGGTCGCTTTCAGGGTTTCGTTCACGCCCTGCGCTTTCGCCATTTCTGTTGTCAGCTTCTCCATCATCTCGGTCGCTTGACGGTCTATCTGTTCCAGATGTCCGTTCAGCTTGCCCGTCAGTTGAAGCCCCGATAACATCGTTTTCCTGTGATTCTTTAGAAATGTGTGGCGCAGCATTCCATATTTCCCGATCTTCGGGCTGTCCGGTACTTGGATGTTCGGCAGAAGATAATCTCCCGCCTGTCTGTAGGTCAGTTCCATTTTGGGTACTCCTTTCGGTTGTTTTATTTTCGCTTATATTATCCTCAGTTTTATTCGGACTTGCAAATGTGCGATTCTTCTTTTTGCTTTCTCGCTCGGCGGCTTTAACTGTTTCGGCAATCTCTTGCAGAACCATTTCGGATATATCACTTCCGGCACAACCGAGAATATTCAATGTTTCTATTGTGTTGAAATTGTATATATCACGGAAATCTTCGACATCAAAAAATTCCTCTGCGTTATATCCGCATCGGGTAAGAAGCATATACTGAACGCTGTTTTTAAGAAGCCCCCTGAAATACACTTCGGCATTGAAACTGTCGATTTCCTCAAGAAAACTGCCGTCCCTTACTGAGTTTAACTGCTCGCAATAATCGGTAAGGTTGTCTGTTACGGCAAGGTCGGCGATCTTGAACAGCACATCGGTAAAGGTGTTTTTGTTTTCCACCTCGCCGAAGCTGTTTTCCAAGGCTTCGGTCACAAGCTCCTCATACTCCGGCTTCATTGACCAAAGCCTTACTTCATTGCCGTAATAACTGTTGGTATCGGAAATATCGAATACATGGCGCAGCTTATACGGCATATTGCGATCCACCAAAAGGGCGATACCTTTCGTGCCTCTGTTTACATACCGACCGAGCTTGTTCCACACCTCAATTTCGGCACAGGCAGTAGCACTCGGCTTTTGTGCAAAGATAAGCATTTGGTCACGGAAGCTGTATTTGTAGTTATTCGCCGCCGTTTCAAGAAAGCTCATAAAGGTTTCCGGATGTGAGGTAATGTCCTTTGCCGTATGCGCCACCATTTCCACGGTAGTTTGAAATTTACTCGGCATTTTCATCCTCCTTCTTTACTTTAGTTTTGCTCTCAATAAATTTGCGTTTGTGGCAGACAAGGTCAAAAGATACTTGTTAAACCTTGCTACTGTCTCAACAATTTCAGAATGAGTTTCGGGGTAATAGTATCCATCCATACAACTGCAAATCGGAATACCGTCTTTTCTAAGGCAAGATACATAATACCGAATTGCTTCTTCGCTGACCTTAAATCTCATCTTCAACTGCTTGCAAATTATCGCGTTATCTCTGCCGGTATGATATTTCTTAAGGTATCTGTATAACGCTCTTTTGTCTTTTTGCATAAGTGTTCTCCTTTCTTTTTTCTCATCTGCCACAGACGGATTTATCTTTCGTATACTTTAACTTTCGGCTTTTCACCGGGAAATTCCCAGCCGTACACTGCGCCGATTTCATCACCAAGCCTGCGCGTGACCTTTTCAATGTCTTTTTCAGTCGCTTCACCGCAGTAGAGTTTTTCCTTCAAATCCTCAATCTGCTCATCGGTCACACCGTCCCGATAAGCACGGTATCGGTAATGATTCGTTCCGTCATGATGCACGGCGTCGCAACGGAGCTCACCGCACTTGTCAACATACCAAGTGGTATAGTCCGTATCCGAATACAGACAATCACGGATATTGCCGCTGTCGATCTCCTTATATCCGGTGCGTCTGCCGTACCAAAGTCCGAGATCGCCGACAACCAAAATCGGGGAGGATAACTGTATATCCAAGTTACAGCGTTCATCGTCAAGATTGGCGGCATTGGAATCGTACATTTTCTCGTATAACTCATCCTCAGAATAATGGGGATAAAGCTCTTCCAATGATTCACGCCAGTCCTCTAAATCAAGGTCATAGTTCGACCATATCAGATGGTCTGTGCCTTCCTGATACATTCACATCCTCCTTTCCGTGCTCGGCTTCATATTCACAGATAGGGCAAACCTGTCTGCCCTCCGGGATTTCTCTGCTGCAGCATACACAAGTTTCGCTCATCGTGCTTCATCTCGCTTTCTCTCTTTTACAGGTTCAGCGGTGCAATCCACCTCGGAATTGCCCCACATAACATTGCCGTCATAATAAACAGACTCGGCTTTTTCTTCGGCTTCCTCAGCGGAAGCTGCCTCGACTTCAACAACACCGTAACTGATTTCTTTGACTTTTACTGAATATTTCATCGTGCGTCACCTCGATCCTTCGGGTTATGAAGCAATTTACCGTTTTCGTCATAGCTTTTCGGATCAGCGGCAGGGACGTCCCAACCGAACATAGAGCCTGCAAGCATTGCTTCTACCTGTGCTTTGCTGACTCCGAGGTTTGAATTTCGGTCATCAACCAACGCTCGGTTAAATGTTTTATCATCGGTCGAATACTCACAAGTGTAATATCCGCTTTCTCCACGCTTGATGATGATTACTTCATCAGTCCCCGGCAAAGTCGCATAACAAGTTTCGGGCAAATCCGAGCGAAGCGGGATGACCTTTGCGCCGTTTTGCTCTATCCGCTCGGCAAATTCGCAAATATGATAGAGATTATCTCCCACCTCAACATGGTATTCGTCGATATATCTGCACACCATGTCGCAAGTCTTTCCGTCAGAGTAGGTAATGCGAATGCGGTCGCCGTCCTTAATGCGGAACTTTTCTTTGTATTCCGGCGTAATGAAACGGATACCTTTCTCGGCATTACGGATATGGTCGTCAAGCCATTCCTTTTTGTAGCAGTAGCAGTAAAGGTTATATTCGCCCTGATGGGGATTGAGCCTGCAAAGATATGCGTAATCATCGGAGTCTATACGAACGCCGAAGGAGCGTTCGTCGCTGTCGTACTGCAAAGCTTCCTTGTAACAGAACTTACTCAGCGTGTTTCTGTCCGCAAGAAAATTGTCTTTTTGGCGGTAGGTGTTAATCAGATCGTCAAATTCCGCTTTGAACTCGTCCGTTTTCAGATCCGTGCGGTAATCGTTCCAAGAACTGAAGAATCCTTTTCCGTTTGTATCCATGTCCGCACGAAGATACCCAACGAGTCCGCACTGCATGGAAATCTGTGTGCTTTGCCGATAGGTATACTTTTGTTCCGGTTCTTTCATTACCTTCAAATCAAAACTCATTATCTTTCATTCCTTTCTTCTCTTTTTGCGGCTTGCAAAGCCTTTTCGTAACCCGGCTTTGCCCATTTGGGAAGTGAGTCCGAATCTAAAACGCCGATTACATCCTGCCTGTAAAAATTCGCTTTGTGCCCATCATACAGAGAGGTACAAAAGCAGGTTCGGCCTCTGGCGTTCGGATAAGAGCCGAAGCCGCCTGTGCAAAGCATAAGCTGATGTGTGGCAAGCTGATATTCGGGGCTGAAAACATCGCTGTCGATTACAACCACTTTGTTTATAAGGTTGTCTTCACTGGAGATACGGCGGCATTTATCTACGGTGATAACTCTGTCCTCGCCGCCGATAACCGCTTTTTCTTCATCGGTTTTTTCGATGGCATTCTTTGCCGCCGTGGTAATGCGCTGACCATATATTTCAAAAATTTCAGCATAGCCGTCGCTTGCCAAGCCGTGTGTGTAAAGCTCCATCAGCTCGTTGCGTTCCACATAACAACAAAGATACCGCTCAGACGGCACAGCATTCTTATCTTCAGCGACAATGATTTCCTCGCCGCCGATTCGCTGACAGGCAATCACCTCGTAATTGCCGACTTTTCTTTTTTCATTCGACAAGGTTTCCACCTCCTAAATATTAGGGCGGCACCGTTGTCGATGCCGCCCCGTTCATTTATTTCTTCCGTTTACCCCGGATATTCATAAAGACGATACCGCCGATAATGAATACCACGAGGGCGATGAGAATTGCTGTTTTCATCTCTTTTCCTCCTTATTTTCTCCCGATATACCAATCGTCGTACATATTACCTGAAAGAGTGATATTACTTATGACATCCTTGCAACTGAGCATACCCATCGGAGTCCATGCGTCCGACTGAACGATTACTACCGAATACTTACCGTCCGGATACCATACCGGCGTGTAATGCACATTGTCCACGTCGCCGATTTTCGGGAAAACCCAATGTGACATATAATTCTCGGACTTTGTTTTCATGGTAGTGATCTTTCCCGAGGCATTCTGATAGTTATATTCCGGGAACAGTGAATACGCATACTGCGGCACAGTAAACCCTGTACCGTATGAGGGTGTCTCATAATTTGTAACGCTTGTCATGATACTGCAATCCATTACTGAAATGCCGTAACCCGATTTCATAGTCCAGTTGCTTCCGTTTTGCGTTGCGGTCGCTCCGGTGGCGGGTGTGGTTTCTTTTTTGAAGCCTTGGTAGATACCGATACCGTAGTTTACTTTTTTGAATGCGGAATCCTCATATTTGTACTCCCACCATGTCGTATAAGCCTTAGTTGACTGCGGCTCGTCCGGCTTAGTAAATCCGCTTGGCGCTTCACGCTCATAGGTGGTATCCGGTGTGTTGTAATATACAAACGGCGTAGTTCGCCGGTATCGCGTATTCGGATTGTATACTTTAGTGCCGTCAATGATCTCCGCATACACCTTAACATACTCGCTGTTAAGTCCCTGCGGTACATACCAACTGAACGCTACAAGATTTTTGTCCCTTGCGGGGACGATAACAGTCTTGGTTTCGGTATATACTTGATTGCCTGTCGTTAAGTTATACACAATAAAACGCATTTGCAGTTCTGAAGACGGAGTGTAATCGTCATAAGACTGATTTTTGATATAAAAGCTGGAAATCACTCTCGTCTTTTCGCGGTAAGGAGCGTTGGGGATAATGGGCGTGATTTTGACCGGGTGATTTGATTTGCAGATTATCACCCACGCATTGTTATTGCCATCCGTTTCGTATTCGGTATTACCGCGTGAAACCGTATCAAGATAAACACCGCCCCAAATACCAAAGACACGATTATTAGGCACAACGAAGGAGTATCCGTCAACCTCAATTGTTTCGCCGGCAGGAATAGCAAATGTGCCCGGAATCTGTGTTCCGTCGTTGTTATATCCCTTAACATAAACCGTGCAATCCGTATTGTTCTTATACACATAGCGCACGGTAATAGTATCCGCTACCTCTAACTTCTGCTGATCGACATATTCACCATACTCATTTACGAGCTTAATGTCGTAAAGCTCAACATCGGGTTTCAGAATAGGCATATAATAGTTGGTTTCTTCGCCTGTATGGGTTGTATCACTTGCCCAATAGGTTCTGAAACGGAATCTCATCTTATATGAATTGGCGTTTTCGTTGCTGTTCAGCGGTATAACATAGCTTCCGACCGAACTGTTTGCCGTATAGGTTTTGGAATTGCCGAGCTGTGCATTGTCAACATACACATCTTCACCGGCACCGGATTTGTAAATCAAATCCCAAGCGGTGCCGTTCCATCGGTAGCTTTGTCCTCTTAGGTGGTTGCTTGATACCCAAGAATTTGTTCCGCCAAACTTATACTTAAAGGTTACTTTCTGACCGAAATACATGGCCCCAGTCGTACCGTTTGCATCCGCCTTTGCCTGAACTGCTCCGTCAACTCCATAAGCCGTAATACTTTCTCTTGTAACGACGGGCTTTATGGGGATATAGAAGGTCTTTTCGGCACCGTATTTCTTAACCGTACCGTTTGATTCGATCCAATCTTCTCTTGCTTTTACGGTAATATAGCTTGTTCCGTTGCCGATAGTCGTTGGGTTCAGCTTTACATCATACCAAGTGTTGCTGTTCGACCATACATTGCGAGAGGTTGAACCGCCTCCAACAACCCATACCGACTGTTTAACATAGCAGTTTTCGGTTTCGGCGGGAAAGTGTACCGCATACCATATTGAACTGTCGGTTTTCGGGTAGCCGTTACCGTAAGTCCAGTTGGCAAAACTGCTGCCATAGCTGATACCGTAGTGGTTCTTGTTCCTGACACTCAAATCACCCGGCCATGCTTCGCAGCAGTAAACCGAGAGATTCGGCGTAAAATCCGGTTTTGTTTCGGTATAGGCAATGCCAACTCCGTAACCTGAGTTGATAATTGTATAGAAGGTTGCCCTTTTCGACAGCGCACCGACTCCCGTCCACAATCCCTGACCGTCGGGCGTATATAAGGCGTTGGGGAAATGCTTGTTTGTATAGTTTGAAATAAAGCCCCAGCTTTCGGATGTTTTACTTGCGCCACCGTCACTGTTCGCCCCCAATATATGCTTTCCGTACAGGGCGATTTCGGTTACGGTGAGGCTGTGCCATACGCTTTCCAGACGCACATCGTAAATCGGCTCAACAAGCACCTTATCACCGTTTTTTAGATTCGAAATACCACCGATGCCGAGCTTTGAAAGAATCGGGTTTAAGTTTCGCGTATCGTTCTGCCAACTGCTCATACCGCTTGTCACGGGCAAGCTTTGAGCAAAGCCCATATCCGCTTCCTTATAGCAGTTTGCCGTTGTTTTGCTTGTGGAAAAGCCGCCGTTCTGATTGTCCTTCAGTTGCTTCTTGTTGCATTTGGTTGAAAACTTATACCAGTTAAAGCCCTGATTTGCATAACTGGTGTTTCTGTAAACATCAATGACCTTGCCGTTCTTGGTATTTCCGTTCTTATCTACGACGCTGAAACGGTAACCGAGCATACAATTGTCGTCGGTTGTCATAATGGCGTATCCGTTCGGTCCGGCAGAGGTTCCGGCACCGCCTCCACCTGCTGAAGAACCGTCCCAGCTCAACGCATAAGCAGTTATCGCCAGGGACAAGAAGGTCGTAATAAGAGCAAGGAAAACCGATAGGATACGAATATATTTTTTCTTCATCAAAGTCCTCCTTCACATAAAATAAGGAGCCTGACTTTTTCAATCAGACTCCTGTGGATTTTAATATTTCAGTGATGATGGCAGGTGTTTCCCTTAACCGTTTCGCCGCACTCGCATACCGTATCCTGCAAGTAAGAAAAGCACCCGGTCGGATTGTCTGCCGACCAATAAGCAAGTCCGCAACGGGGACATACTTCGGTGTCGTCTTTCTCTTTGTTATACTCGGGGCATTTGGTAGGCGTGTATTCGGTATACCCCCATTCGTTTGTCGCATAGAAGCTTTTACAGTTATGGGAACCGCAATAGGGGCAGCCGGCAAGCTCAAGGTTTTTGATATAGGCGTGATACTCAGCGTTCTCACAGTGATGATTAGCGTCACCGCAGCTATATGCCGCCGATTCACCGCCGCCGATTTGAATTACTCCGGTATCTCCTTCGTCCTTTGATACAGGTTGTCCGGTTATAACCTTATTCGGCTCCTTTGCCTTTTCACCGGTAGTTTCGCTTTTTTCGGCGGTATCGTCCTCAACCTCCGGCTTCAAAAGTCCGTTGCCGTCATCATCAATCTTTTCTGACTCGTTAATGCTGTTTGTTTCGGTGCTCTGCGTTTCGCTTACCGGCTCGTCAATCACAACGGTGGTGTTTGAACTTTCCGTCGGATCGCTCTCAGTCGGTTTTTCCTCACCGTGTTTCGGTATCAGCACGATACAGAGGACAACGGCAAGGATAATGGATATGGCAGAGCCACCGATAATAAAGAGTTTTTTCTTGTTTTTCATGTGTCTGTACCTCCTTAAAATCTCTCGTTGAATTTTGATTCTACGGTTATAGGCACAACTGCCGTTGTTACCCACACACCGGCGAATCGAATAGGGATATATACCCGATATGAAGCATAAATCTTTAGTTTGTTTTGTTCGGTGAAGCCAACATACGGATTTGAGATATAGAAGTTTGTATCTCCGTCGCTATCATAATTGTAATATCGACTGCCTGATTTCACAAGTGTGCAAAAGTCGCTCAGCGCCTCTCTGTATTCATCCGCGTCAATCTCATTCGTTCCATTGTTACCTTGCTTGATGGAATCATATATCTCAATGGAGTTTTGCATAACAAAGCTGTCCAGCACCACCCGAGAATTGCGTTCAACCGTTTTCACCGTATTGACTGCAACCGCAAAGGTGACGAATACCGAAAGCAGCATACAGATGACCACAATCATAACACAGGTAGAAACATAGCCTTCGCCTTTTTTATTCCTCATGTCTGCACCTACTTCCAGTATCTTTCCGAAAGTCCCGACTTTCTGACCGTTACGGTGACAGGAATTTTGAACACGCCGAGTCCTTTGACATATGTGTGCTTTGAAATCTCTACCCACATTCGCTCGCCAAGCTGAACACGGCGATAGGTACTGTTGAAATACCTGTCTGCTCCGTAATCAATACCATAGTAGTAATACTGATCCAGCATATCGCTGTCGGCGTGCCAAAAATCATCGTCAAAACAACCGGCATAGGTTGCTGCTTCTATAAGCTCATCGGCAATCTGATCCATCTCAATACGCAGGGTGATAAAACTGAAAATGTTAATGGCGATAACGAGAATCATCACGAAAACGACCACGCCGACGCACATATCCACATAGCCTTCGCCCTTTTTAGAGTGTAATATCTTCCTTATCATACAACCCCTCCTTATCCGAACAGGACACCGATAGAGTCCATGATTTGAGATAAAATTACGACCACATAAACGAGCATAAAGCAGATAAGCAGACACATGGAAAGGCGTTTGACTTTTCTCGGTACCTTCTGCGCCTGAAGTCTTAACTGCTGACGCTGAATATCGTTGAATTTAAGGGACAGCGACGCCCAATACATCTCGGTATCGTCTCCACGGAGAATACCGATAAGACCGCGACACACATCGCTCATCATGGCAGAGCCGACTCTTGCTTCAAGTCTTGTGATCGCCGCCTCATAGTTGCCCGACTTCATATCCGCCACCGTAATATCCAGTTCGTGTTTCATTTCACGACCGGCGTTCTTTGCATAGCTTTCAAGCATATACAGCACATCGCGGCTGTGCTTTAAGGTCTTATCTATCGTAAAGACCAGTCTCGGCAGTTCGCTTTCGATTTTTTCTCGCTTATGTCGTATCCTTACAGACACGCTTTTTAGTTCTCGGCGGTAAAGAAATACCGCAAGGAACAGAACCACGGGAGAGAGAATGGGAAAGATGAACGCCATCGGAATGGCAAATATACCGATAAGCAGCGCTTTAACAATGGCATTTGCTTTGAACTTTTCGGGGGTAATGTCCATCTGCGCCGTTTTGAGATCGGCTTCAAGCTGAGCCTTTTTGAACTCGTTGAGCTTCATGTGCTTTGCGAGAAAATCCGCAAGGTTTCCGAGCCATACATTCAAAGTTGAAGTCTTGACCTTCTGCTTCTTTGAAAGGCTTTCCACCGCCTTGGAGGTTTTCAGATACGGAATACGGTACACATCCGCAAGTACAAAGAATAGTCCGACGCCGCAAAGTGCGCCGATAATTGCCTGCAACATACTTTCAAACCTCCTTATCTCTTGTACTCAACGGGCTTTGTGAATTTCATCATAAACAAAGCCGTAATCAGAATTACCATACCGCAAACGCCGCACACAAGTTTACCGGGCGTGGTAAAAAGCAGCGTGTGGAACCAATCCTTATTGAGCAAATACAAAAGCGGGATATTACCGACAACCAGCGCCACCATAAACCAATATTCATTACGGGCTGAGGAAAGCATGGTTTTCAGCTCCGAGTTTACGATACGAACATCGGTTAGCTTTGCCACAATAGGCAAAAGCGTGTCTTTCAAGGTTCGGTCATCCTGACACTGAATGAGCGTGTCGCACCATTCCCAAAATATTTCATTGTCCACCATACTTTTAAGTTTGTAAAGTGCGCGTTTGATATTAGAGGAAATGGCGGTGGCTTCGCCCTCAAAGGATTTGAACACATCACGAAGGGGCGGTTTGATATACTTGATGTTTTCTCTGACCGCCGCCACGATATCGTCCGAGCGCACATACGAGGTTGTGATGATAGAAAGCGCCGTTTCCAGTTCTTCTTTGGTATTCTTTTCGTAATAGGAAAGGGTGCTTGTGGTATAGAAAAACGGTATCAGGGCAAACGCCACCGACAGAACCGGCATAAGGAAGATGTTATCTATGAGCACCGACAGGATAATGCCCGCCGCAAAGAGGACGAGCGACGCACAGCAGACAATCGTAAACTGCTTTGATTTGCCCGTAACGGCAAGGGCGGTTTTCATCTTTACAAGAGTACGGTACAATCGGTGCTTTTTCTTGTTTCCACGAAGATTACGGGATTTGTTCCGCATGGTATCGTTCGGAGTGATAAGTTTCATTAAATCGTCGGTGACTTGTTCGGGGGTTAGCCCGAAAAGACACACGATTGATATAATTATGAGAACCGAGCTTATGACCGAAAAAATCATTTGAAATCACCGTCCTTTACTAAAAACTGCTCTAAGGTTTTCTGCGGTACGCCGAACTGCAGGAGCTTCGCCTTTAGGTGGTCACTCATAATCTCAGGCTGTTCAAAGTAACCGTCAATTTTGTATTTGCCGCGCTTCAGCTCGTTTTTTGTGATGCGAAAACGGAAAAGCGTGTGATACTCCCGTTCTCCGGAGGGCGTAATAACACACTCGGAGATGTCCATAATTTTACGGGAATTATCTTCAAGCTTATGAGCGTACACAACAAGCGGAAACGCCTGTCCTGCCTGCATAAGTGAGGTTGCAAAGTTTATCGGAAAGCGCTTCTGACATAGCAAAGCCAAACGCATATGAGCCGCGTCTGCCGCCGACGCATGAATAGTCGATACTACCGTGTGTCCGGTAAGACTTGCTTCCACCGCAGAATAGGCTTCGGTGTCTCTCATTTCTCCGACTACAACAATGTCGGGGTTGAATCGGAGGGATGCTACCACCAAGTCCTCTTGTGTGATATCATACGCCGGGTTATCCGATGGACGGGAAAGGGTATGCACCACATTGTTGATAACTTCGCCGTCCTTCACCTTTACAAGCGACAGCTCGCGGGAGCCTGACTCAATGGTAAAGATACGCTTGTTATCCGGAATGGAAGTGAGCAGTGCGTTAAGCAATGTAGTTTTACCGGAGGATGTTGCACCGGCTACCACAAAAGAAATACCGTAACGAAGACACATACATAAAAAGTCGATCATTTTCTGTGTAGCATTACCGCCTTTAACAAGCGCCTTCATATCCACTCTTGACGGGTGCAGAAGTCGGATAGACACGCTGATTCCTCTGTCATCATCAACAAGCGGCTCTTTCAGTGCCGTAATACGGGTATTTCCCGGCAAATGTCCCTGTGACATTGGCGTAGCGTTATCAATAATCATACCCGAATGATGAAGTAATCTCTTTACCACATCAACGGCGTGCTGTGGATTGTAGAAATGCTCCTTTGCTTTCTCAATATGACCGTCTGTGTAGGTAACGGCAATATCGTCCCAGCCGTTGATATTGATTTCCTCAATTTCATCACGACCGAGATATTTTGTAAGCACCGAATACTCCGCCATTTCGCAGTAGAGTCTGTCCGATAGCTCACGAAAGGTCATACCTTCCACTTCGAAGCCGCTGTCGTGCAGATATTTCTCAATATATGAGCGAAGCTGCACAACCTTACTGCGGTCGGAAAGTGCCGCCGCATAGTTTTCCGAAATATATTCTTGTGACTTGTGAAGCAACGATACGAAGTCGATTTTCTGTGCCATTAAATCACCGCCTTTGCAATTCCCGCCGCCACGCTCCTGTACTTAGCATCGGGAAGCCGTTCGGAGAGCGTTCCCGTTATGGTCTGCTGTTTTAGTGCCTTTGAATAGGGCAGAGTAAAATCCACGCCCTTAAAGTGATTTGCCACTTCTGTAATAGGCAAGAACAAATCCTTATCCGAAATGTTCATGACCTTAATGCGATTTTCGGCACCAAGCTCAAACATCCCCGAATTAGACGAATGGTACGCCATACATTTTAGATCGGGGGTGATTAGCTGAACGAGCATATCTGCGTGGCTCTTTGCCATAGATGAGATAAGCCCGTCCGCACAGTCTACGATTACATAGTCTGCAAGTTCTCTCAAAATAGAGAACAGATTTAGGATTTTATCCTCAGTCGGTCGCGGATAGGAATACTTGTTTTCCCCGGCTTTATATCCGAGAAAGCCGAAGTTCTCCATTGTTTTCACATGGTTCATCTGGCGGAGCACGTCCTCACGGTAAATATCCGTGCGGTCCAGCGCAACGCCGACAGAATACAGTTCTTCCTCCTTACAGTTCGGAAATACAAACGCAAGGCAGGGCACGTTCAAATCGGGAGAAAGAAATATTACCGAGCCTTTTTTTGCGTAATAGATTTCCTCCGCAATTTTCAGTGCGGCGGTGGTTTTCCCGCTGCCGGGAGCACCGCAAACGGCAATCATCTTACCCATTGTTGCCACCTCCCGCAAAGAAAGCGTCTTGTTTTTCAATGAACTTATTTGCCGTCTCTGTATCGCCACGGTAAACAAGTGCCGCTTGGAGCGTAATGTCCGCTTCATACTTTGCAAGGAGCTTTGCCTGTTCGGTATTACAAAGCACGGTGATAGTGCTCGGAATCTCAAAACTACCGTCTTCGTTCTTCACAATAGAGTCCTGGTCAATACCGCCCGCAGTTGTGGTCGTAATAACCTTCATATATTTAAGCTCACCGGGAATAGAGGAAGTACCGGCATTTTTATCTACAACGATAAGGGAGATAATATCTCCGTTCTGAAGCTTGCCCGAAAGTCCTGCCGCAAAGGTATCTATGGTTACGCTGACCGCCACCTTACTGCCGTCAAGCGTTGCAAAGACATCATCTGCGCTGTTGGCCTCCTTCGTAAGCTTTGCCTTTGTGAGAATATCTCCGGCGTAAAGGGTAGAAGAAGCATACTTACCGATAACATCAGCGGTATTAACATACACGCCCTGCGGCATGGTATCTGTCTTAACCTTGACGGTTTCAACCTGTTCTGCTGTAATCTTTGCGCCTCTGCCGACTTCCTGTTTGAGCCGAACGACCGTAGTTGTATCGCTTGTCAGACGGTTTACAAGTGGTGCGACAGCAAAGGTCATGGCAACCGCAAGAATCATACAGACAATACCGATAATTGTTCTGTTCTTCATATTGAACCTCCTGTTTCTACATAAAATATGCCGCCATAAACCCGACGGCAAGGTATGGGATTAAGGGGAATCCCTCTGTTTTCTTTTTTCTGTTTTTAATGATGTTTACAATAATAGCAGCGGTAAGTCCGAGCATTAGTCCGGCAAAGCCCTGTACGGTTCCGAGCATAAAAGCACAGGCGGCAGAAAGCTTAATATCCGCACCGCCGATTTGACTTTTGGTTATTACTGTTGTCATGAGCATAATACCGCCTACAAGCAGAGCCGACAAAATCATATTCGGCAAAGCCGCCATATCCGTTCCGATAAACGCTGCAATCACGATCATTAAATGGACATAGTCCTCGCACTCTCTTACCCGTATATCCTCATAAGAGGAGAATAGGAGGAGCAGGCAGAAAATAATGCCCTTGAATGTGGTTGCAGCACATCCAAAAAAACAGAACAGCATAAGGGTTACAAATGCCGTAATACCGGCAAAGAAAAGCGTTGCTTTTTTCCTGTTGCCTTTATATGCTTCGGCAGCATACCGACTGAGAACAACGGCAATCAGCACAGCCGTAATCACCAGCACAAAGCCGCTTATGAGGACAAACGGGTTTTCCGCAAGCTTCGGTATATCATACGGCATAATAGGTCGAATCATCAAATGCATTCAATGCGCCCCTTTCAAAGTAAAATAGGCGGCGGGGTGCCGCCATTGACACCCCGCCGTCCGTGTTTAGCCTGCGTAGTTGAAAAGTCCCTGAATCTTGGTGGTCACGGTGGGCATGATGGTGCCGTTGAACAGCAAATACAGTCCGCCGAGCAGGAGTGCACCGATAACTACAGCGATGAGAATCTTTACGCCGGAATCAACATATCCCTCAGCCTTCTTGCAAGCGACAGTTGCTTTGACCGCAGCTACTGCGGAATTAACCTTGTTTCTGATTTTCTTAAACATATTCTTTTACCTCGTTCTTTCTTTTTTAATTTTGGGGTGTATTACGGATTAACCGTTATACGAGAAAAGCTCGGTGATCTTGGTGGTCACAGTGGGCATGATTGTGGTGTTGAACAGTGCGTACAAACCGGCAAGCAAAAGCGCACCGATAACAACGGCGATAAGAATCTTTACACCGGAGTCAACATAACCCTCAGCCTTCTTTGTGGCGACGGTTGCCTTAGCAGTTGCAACCATGGAATTAACCTTGTTTCTGATTTTCTTGAACATAAATTTTACCTCATTCTTTCCTTATTTTTTAGTTGGGTATTCTTTTTTTTGGCTGTCATTATTCAGCCTTTTCGCTGATCTTCTGCTCGTAGGCAGCAAACACAGCGGTCTCCAAAGCCTTGCGGACTTCGGACTTGATGGGATGAACGATATCATTGCGTACATCCTTGCCTTCGGCATCCTGATAGGTTGCGTAAGGCATTGCAACGAACTTTGCGTTCTCGGTCTCGATCACTCTGACATTGTGGATAACAAAAGCGCCGTCCACAGTGACAGAAGCCACTGCCTTGAGGGGCTTGCCGTTCTCGATGACCTTGCGGATTTTAACATCAAACTGCATACTGTTTATTCCTCCTTTCCGTGTAGATTTTTATATGAGTGAAATTGCAGGCAGGGCAACAAAAAAGACCGGGAAAGCTTATGCTTTCTCAGCCTTGTGCGCACTCTTTATTACCTTGCCTGCTCCCGTTGTTTCCTTAAAAATTTCTGATAGTGTTCCAGTGCCTTAATAACATAATCTTCTGCCATTCTGTCGTTATAGTCCTTGGGGATATACGGTTTCAGCCGGTCAAAGGAAAACTTAAATTTCGGCTTTTGGTTGGGTTTTTCCTCTGCCATAATGTCCTGAACCTTATCGTAGTTGATTTCTCCGGCTTCAAACGCCTTGCGGATACGGATTGCCTGGTCGTGTGACGGAAATGCTTCGGTTTCGTCAATACGGTCAACAATATCTCGCTGAGTTTCTTCATCAAGATACGAAAGCTCTACCGCAGGACGCATTTTCATCTGACCTTTATCCACAAACTCCTGAAGCTCGGGAACAAGGTAGGTAAGACGGATATATCGTTGGATTTGGGTTTGACTTTCTCCGGCTTCATTACTCACTTGAGTAACAGACAACGCATCCTTTCCTTGCAACTTCTCCCCCAGTGGGGTAGAAGTTAAATCCGTTCTCTGTCCCTGTCTTTTTATTGCGTCCAACTTCATTTTGTAGGCTCGTCCTTTGTCGCAAGGCAATATCTCTGACCTTTGTGCATTGCTGTCTACCATCAGGATAATGGCTTCATCACGGCTGACCTCCACAACCTCACAGCGCAAGGTTTCAAGCCCGAGCCGTTCGGATGCGTGCTTTCTTCGGTGTCCCGAAATCATTTCATATCTGCCGTCGTCCTTTTTGCGTACCATAGCCGGTGTGATTACACCTCGGTCTCGGATACTTTCCATTAGGTTTTGCATATCCTCATCATCAAGGACGCGGTATGGATGGTCGGGGAAATCATCAATCTCCGAAAGCGGAATATCAAAGATTTTGGGGAGCTTGTTTTCGGCTCGCTCCTTGTCATTCATAAACAGCTCATCGAGAGCCGTCATCCCTAAATCGAGCTTTTTCACGCGCGGCAATGTCCAGCACCTCCTTCGTCAAGTTTCTGTATGCGTCCGCAACCTTGCACTTATTGTCATAGGCAAAGATACTCTTACCCTCCATATTGGCTTCGGTCACACGGACGGATGCGGGGATAAAGGTGTCAAATACATTGATTTTCATTCCAAAGTTTTCACGCATTGACTCAATAACCGATCTGTCGTTGACGGTTCGTGCGTCTACCATTGTAAAGAGGATACCGTCGATTTTAAGATCGGGATTTATCCCTCGCTTAACCTGAGAATAGGTACGCAAGAGCAGGTCAAGACCTTTGGTTGACAAGATTCTCGGCTGAGAAGGGACAATGATACTGTCTGCCGCAACAAAAGCATTGATTGGCAGAAGTCCGAGAGACGGAGTACAATCGATGAGAATATAGTCGTAGTTCTTTTTTATTTGATTGACATAGGTTCTCATAATGCACTCTCGGCTCATCACCGTAAACAGATAGCTTTCGATACCGGACAGCTCCACATTACAGGGCATAAGGTCAATGCCCTCGTCGCAATGTATGATACCCAAATCATCCTCAAAGGATTTGTTGTCGATAACATTCCCCATAACCGTTGCAAGGGAAATGTCCAGCTCGTCGGGTCGCTTAATACCGAGACTGATCGACAATGAACCCTGCGGGTCAGCATCGATAAGCAAAACCTTTTTACCTGAGTTATGAAGCCCGACTCCGAGATTCAATGCCGTTGTGGATTTTCCCGTGCCTCCTTTTTGATTTTCGATTGCAATTACTTTGCAACTCATCTAATAATGCTCCTTTCCTTTTTATTTGAATCTATAATGATCCACCTAAACATATAAATCATTTTTATATGCTTAGGTCGTACATCCTATTTGTTCTCAACACCCCGGATGTAAAGGGAACAACACAGGCGGCTGTTGCAAGCAGCTCCATGGGAGTCTCACCCTCGCGCCTTCTTTATGGCCCGACCGCGAATTACGGAAGTATCATTATCGCCTGCATCTGTCATTGCCGTCTCTGTCTGCCGACAAATTAAAGAAGTGTAAGTTTTATCGCTCCCTCCCGTTACGGAAGATCGTGGCGCACTCACTTCTCAGCTCGGATTGCTCCGATGCAGGTAACGTACCTGTGTGCTGTATATTCAGTTTTCAAGTTTCGCGAGGGTGAAGTGTTGTGCCCTCACTTGGTAGGCAACGAAAACGAGCAAAAATTAACCCCCTTCCGAAAAATTCTTCAAAAAAATACTGAGATCGAAGATTTGCAAATCTACTCGGTGGTCTGAGTTAATAAAAAAAGCACCCTTGACGGGTGCTACAGACTGTCGAGAAACCCCAGTTTTACTTTAGGCAAGACTGGGGTTTTGAGCGTATTTGGGCCAAAATATAAGGATTTGCAAAAGGTTGTGGGTATCCTCCCACTTCCTAATTGCGAACTTTTTCAAGTTCATGGTAGCAAATTTAAGCCTCACCCAATTCGTTACCTGGGCCAGGCCTGTGTATCTCGTATATCTCATGCCATGCTTTTCCTTGGCGTCCGCAAAGACCCGTTCAATGGTTTCCTTGCGCATCTTATAGTATCTCCTGTGCCGCTCCGTATATCGAAGCTCCTCCGCCATATCCACATACGGCTTCCAGATGTGCTGCGTCACCGTCTTAATGAAGTCCTTGTTCCTGGTACACTTTTCTCTGGTGGGGCAGTTCGCACAGACCTGTGGATTACTTTTGTATTCCCGGTAGCCTTCACGGTTGGTTGTGGAATAATTCAGTATCTGGTATTCCGGGCAGATGATACAGTCATAATATTCGTCATACACATACTTCCACCATTCATGCCCACCCTCCATGGTCTTCGGCCGCGTGTAGGGTGCATATAAAACTCTTCCGTCTTCAAAAACTTTCTTGCAGATGTGCGGGGTCTTGTAAGCGCTGTCCGCTACCACGGTCTTGACTTCGGGGTGCTTTTCTACCAATCTGTCATATACATCGTCAAACGCTACGCTGTCATGTACATTGCCGGGGGTTACTTCTACTTCCAAAACATAGCCGTGCTGGTTGCAGGCGGTGTGGGCTTCATAGGCCATCTGTTTCTTATGGTCACCTTTGACAAACATTCCCGCATCCGGATCCGTCGTGCTTTTGGTGACTGTTTTCTTCTTGGCTTCCTTTTTGCGCTTTTTCAGCTTCTTTTTGGAAGTGTTATCTCGTTTCTTCTTAGAGGGTTCAGGCGTATTGTTGTCATCCTCGTCATCTTCTGTGTCAAAGGGCTTCTTTCCGTGGGCTTCCCGGTCGGCGTTTACTTCCTCCATAAGCTCCTTGGCATACCGTTTCGCTTCCACCTCAACCTCTTCCTTGACCACTTTCTTGTTGTTGGCATTGGCTTTGATGTGGGTGCCATCAATAAAGACGGTGTAGGTGTAAAGATAACCGGCTTCTGCTATCTCGCTGAGAATCCAGTCGAAAATCTGGTTTGCGGTTTCGGGGGTGAACCGGTGCTTGAAATTATAGCTCACCGTAGAAAAGTGAGGTGTTTCTTCTTGCAGACGGTAGCCAAGAAACCAGCGGTAATAGATATTTGCCCGCACTTCTTCTGCTGTCCGGCGCAGAGAGGGCAGACCATACAGATGCTGAATAAGAACCATTTTGAACAGCACAACCGGGTCAATGCTGGGTCGGCCGTTGTCCTCACAGTACAGCGGCTCCACCATATCGTAGAGCTTGTCCCAGTTGATTGCCGCATCAATTTTGCGCAGCAGATGCTCCGCAGGCACCAGACTTTCGGTGTCTACAATTTCATATATTCCCCGTTCCATTTTGTTTCGTTCCAGCATCTAAATCACCCCACGCCATTGTACCACATATAACAGAAAAAGCCCAGTAAAAACTGGACTTTTTCGACAGTCTGAAGCACCCTTGACGGGTGCTAATATGCAATAGGTTACTAGCGCTTTAGAATCGTGTGAATCCGTATAATTGACTTTATCTTTGAAGACAGCGGATCGAATGAACAGCCTTTGGATTAGAAGAAAGGTAATCATTAAAATCAAAGGAAGAGCCACCCCATCAGGAGAGCTCTTCCTTATTTCATTTGGACGACCTTTGAATAGTAGAATACTTCCAGCGTCGGTAGTTCTCAAGAATGCTGATATGCCACTCGCTTTTTCGGCAAATCTTCCTAAATTGAAGTGAACAGAAAAAGTCTATAAGATATACCTTGGGGATCAGATTTCTCGATCCGACCACAAAATGCTTCAGCTTTCCATTGTTGCACCATCGATTGACCACTGACAGTGAGTATCCAGTGATCTCGCTGATTTTCTTAGCTTCCAGCACATCTGGATATTCCCTGAGAAGATACTGATAATATTCGTACAGATCCTCGTCATCGAGTCTTACTATTGATGAATACTGTCGCCGGATCGTTGCTCCGGTACTGCCGTACCATCCATCGGGAACAGTATAATATTCCGGACTTTTCTCCAGATCTTCTATGAAAGCCATTAGGTCTTCCTTCCTAATCTTGTAGCAGCGAGTCTTCTTGCCGGAATAGACGCAAGGCAACTTTCCGCTTTTCAGGTAGTACAGTGCCGTACGTTTACTACAATGGCAAATCAAACGAACCTGTTCCTTAGTAATATAATCTGGAACCGTCGCCCAGTTTATGTCATGAATTTTCATAGCATACACCTCATAATTATTTCGGTAGGAGACTGCCTGTGTATGCCGTGTCGTTCTAATATTGTTCTAACAATTCTAACAAATTTCTAACAAAAGTGCCGAATGTCGCTCATTTTCGCTATTTATTAGAACCCATTGGAAAATCAGCGTTTTTTGAAGTTGAACGCCAAAAAGCCTTGATGTGACTGGGTTTTTTACGGGGACAAGACGACCTGAAAGTTACTGAAAAAACCGATAAAGTTATGTTTGTTGAAAAGACTCGAAATGCGTTTGCCCTTTGGGCACGTGGGTTCGAATCCCACACTCTCCGCCATACGAAAAATGACTTGGGATCATCCAAGTCTTTTTCATTTGGGATTCAAATATGTACGCCCGCATTTCTACGGGCGTTTTCGAGGTTATATTGAAGAAATTATGGGAGGATGTTATGTACCGGAGCCCTTCTTCTCGCGCTCAAGCTTGCGTCTCTCGCGCCGCTGTTCGTTGTAGGTATCATTACTCTTTCTTCTCTTGAACGTCCTTACAAGCTCTTTACAGCCCTCACACGTGGGGTTCCTGAAGGTGTCCTCTGATGCAAGGTAATCGATGAGTGTTGATTTTGAGCAGAAGGTTTTTCCCTGTACTTTTGTTCCGTACAAGATCCCGCTTGCAATCAGTCTGTGGACCGTCATCCCGACCATTGAGGTCAGTTCGCAGATCCGTGTTACCGATAACGCTTCCGGTTCGGTTCTGAATCGTTCCTCGACGAATCTCCTATATTCGCAGAGCGTTTCTTCGGATACTTCAGCTTTCGGTAGCGGATGATGTTCCGTCCGACTTGTAAACAGTCCGGCAAGGTCTGCGATCAGTTTCTTGTCTGTATGCTGCCGTTTGTTGAATGCTTCCGCATCCTCGATTTTGACAAGATACTTATGTGTTGGATGACCGGTGTTCTCATGCGGGATATAGTCGTTGTCCATGAGGAATTTCAATTTCCTCGTTGAGATATGTAAGTATTGGCGTAGCTGATTGCCCGTCATGTATCCTTCTTTAGCCATTGCTTTTTCCTCCGTCATATAGATAAAGGCACCCGTTTATTTGGGTGCCTTTGTCGTATTCATACCGGCGAGAATGTCTGACATGACGCTTGCGGTATGTTCTTTGTTGCTCATGTCAAGGTGTGCATAAATGTTGGCGGTGGTCGCGATGGTCGAGTGCCCGAGGAATTTTGACACCTCAATCAGTTCAGTTCTATTGCTGAGAAGGATGCTTGCGAAGGTATGGCGAAGATCATGGAACCTAATGTGGCGCAGTCCGTTCTTTTCGAGCAGGAGTCTGTAGTGCTGTGTCACATAATTCGGTCTGAGGAGCTCACCGAACTGGTCGGTGCAGATGAAGTCATCGTTCTTTCTGTTGTAGCTGCCTTTGAACATCTTTTTGTTCAGTTCCTGGCGTTCCTTTATTTCAAGGAGAGCTTCTACCATTTCATTGGGGATGACGATGGTTCGGTGGCTCGATTCGTTTTTCATCTTGGATACCACCTCGACCATGTGCTGATCGTCGATGGTTACTTCCACCACCTTTGAGTCCAGCAGGATATGGCGGGTTTCCCAATCGATGTTCGACCATTTTGCTCCGATTGCTTCGCTGCGACGCAGTCCCATGCATCCGGCGAGGATGATTGCAGGATATATGGGATCATCGCGTGCCACTTCAAGGAGCGCGTGCAATTCTTCTTTCGAGTAGTGGTCGCCCTCAAACTTTTCTTTCTTCGGGCGGTCGATTCTGTCGAAGGGGTTTGAGTCGATCTGCTCGTCCTTGAAGGCTTGCTTGAATGCCCTGTGGAGGACTACATGGTAGTGGATCACCGTATTGGCTGAGACATCGTAGCTGAAAAGGTATTCGTAGAAGCGGTTGATGTCTGCCGCTTTCAGCGTGCTTACCGTGAGCTCCGGTCGGTCCGAGAAGTATGCTTTGATTTTACACTCGATCATGTTCTGATAACTTCTGATCGTGTTGAGTTGAAGCGATCCGCGTGCTTTTTCGAGGTAGATGTGCATATAGTCGTAGATGGGAAGCTGTGATATCGGGCGGCTGTTGCGCTCGATTTCCTCGGCGCATTCTTCCTCGTACCGTCCGACCACGTCGCGGAACGCCTTGTTGATTTTGGTCTTCGGCGATCCTTCGGGAAGCTCGAGGGAGCGCCATACGCCGGTCATCTTGCCATTCTTCTTGACTTGAATAACGGCGTAGAGTCTGCCTTTCTTTGCCTGAACGCTCGCGCTCAGATTCGGTGTGGATGTCATTTCGTTTTTTCTCCTTATGTTTTGTGGTTTCGCCTTATGGCAACACACACAATATCACAAAAAATCGTAAAGTCCAGAGATAATCGAGAGAGTTTTCAATCACAACACATTTCGGGGTTCGAATATCAGTTCCCGTTCATATATCTGTGAAGTGATCTCTTGGGGACGCGGAATTCCGAGCCGATACGCACGGCATGAATTTCGCCCTTGTGGATCAGCTTATAGACGGTTTTCTTGCAGATGCGGAGGATTTCGGCAACCTCGGAAACGCTCAATGCGTTCGGGTATTCTTTCACATCTTTGTATTCTACGGGTTTAGTCATTATAGCTGCAGACCTCCTTGCCGCCGATCTCGTTCAGTACGATTGCGTAAATGGCTTGGGTTTCACCGATGAGATTGTAGACATCGTCATCGCTCTCCGACCGCTTGATCTGTTCGAGGATCGTTTCGATTCGCTTCAGTTCACGCAGGACCATTGCAGACTGCTTCGACGGTGCGCGGTATGACTGACGAGTCTCGGGAGTTCGTACTCGATAGCGGTACGCTTCTCCTTGATCTTGTTCGCCACGCCTTTCGCCTCTTTGAAATACATCGTAATGGCAAGCGCGATCACGACGGGAGTCAGAAGCGGAAAGATGAAGAACACGGGGACGGTGAAAATGCCGACGAGGAGTGCCTTGACGATACTGTTCGCGGTGTGCATCTCCGGGGAGATATTCATGCCCGCCGAACGCAAGTCAGTCTCAAGCTGCAGACGCTTGTACTCGTTCAGACGGAGCTTTTTGGAGATCCACATCGCAAGGCTTTCGAGCCAAATTTCGATGGACGAAGTCTTCTTTTCCTGTCTCTTGGCAAGATTGTTGCTTGCAGTGACCGTTGCGAGAAAAGGAACGCGGAGTGCATCCGCAAGGATCAGATAGAGACCGACGCCTACAATAGCGCCGATGATTGCCTGTAACATATCCGCACCCCCTTATCTCTTATACTCGACGGGACGGGTGTACTTCATCATCAGCACCGCCGTGATAAGGATCACCACACCGCAGATGGCAAGGACGATCTTTCCGGGGAGCGTAAACATCAGCGCATCGTACCAATCCTTATTGAGGACGTAAAGGAGTGGGATGTTGCATACCACAAGGCAAACCATCATCCAGTATTCCTTCTTGACCTCGCCGAGGAGCGTCTTCAGTTCGTTGTTCACGATTCGGACGTCGGTCAGCTTCGCCACGATGGGAAGGAGTGTATCCTTGAGGGTTCGGTCATCCTGACACGCGATCAGCGTATCGCACCATTCGGCATAGATATCGTTGTCGATCTTGTCTTTCAGATTTCTGAGTGCGTCCTTCATATTCGAGGATATCATCATGGTTTCGCCGACAAAGCCCTGAAAGATCTCGCGGATCGGAGGCTTGAGCTGCGGGATGTTCTCCTGAACCGCCGCCACGATATCGTCGGAACGGATATACGAGGTCGTAATGATCGACAGAGCCGTTTCCATTTCTTCCTTGATGTGCTTGTCGTATGCCGAGATCGTGGAGCGAGCCACAAAGAACGGCAGAGCCGCGAAAGCCACGGCGAACACGGGAATCAAGAAATAGTTGTCGATGACCACAGCGAGAATGCATCCTACCACGAGGAGCACAACGGAGGCGGCGCAGGACAGCGTGAACTGCTTGCTTTTGCCGGTAGCTTCGAGTGCGTCTCTGATGTGGAGGATTTCCTTTGTCAGTCGGCGGGATTTCTTTCTGCCTTTGGCGATCTGCGCTTTGTCGCGGAGCGTCTGCTTCGGGCTGATCAGCTTCATGAGGTCGTTTGTGACGATCTCGGGAGTGAGTCCGAGCAGAAGGACGATGCCGATGCAGATGAGAATAAAGCAAAGAAGGTATATCACAACCATTCGGATTCAACTCCTTTCATGAGAAATCTGTTGAGTTCGTTCTGCGGAACA
Organism: Candidatus Colimorpha enterica; assembly: GCA_000433515.1. Lineage (GTDB taxonomy): Bacteria > Bacillota > Clostridia > Oscillospirales > CAG-272 > Colimorpha_A. The sequence continues at coordinate 58,514 of FR891099.1, forward strand.
CCGTACTGGATCAGCCGCTGTCTGAGGCTGTCCGACATGATGTTCGGCTTATCGAAGTGTCCTTCGATGACAAACGTTCCGTTTTCTACGGTATTCTTGTCAATCTGATAGTTGTAGAGGCAATTGTACTCACGCTCGCCCGCAGAGCTTATGATGCATTCGGAAATGTCCATCAGTTTTCTGCTGTTGTTTTCGAGCTTGTGTGCGTACACGACAACAGGAAACGCCTGACCGGCCTGCATCAGCGAGGTCGAGAAGTTGATTGGAAAGCGTTTCTGACACAGAAGCGCGATTCTCATATGGGCCGCCGATGCCGGTCCCGCGTGAACGGTGCTGACAACGGTATGCCCTGTCAGGGATGCCTCGACAGCCGAATAGCATTCCACATCTCTCATCTCGCCCACGCACACCACGTCCGGATTAAAACGGAGCGAGGACACCACGAGGTCTTCCTGTGTGATGTCGTATGCGGGGTTATCCGAAGGACGGGACAAGGTGTGGACGATGTTATTGATGACCGCGCCGTTCTCATCGCGTCTGACGAGGCTCAGCTCTCTCGATCCCGTTTCAATCGTGAACACACGCTTGTTGTCGGGGATCGACGTCATGATCGCGTTCAGCAGAGTTGTTTTACCCGAGCTTGTGGCTCCGGCGACAACGAACGGGACACCGTACCTGATGCACATACAGAGGAAGTCCACCATCTCCTGCGTCGCAAATCCCGTTTCGACGAGGTTTTCTCGTGTGACGCGGGACGGGTGCAGGAGTCGGATGGAAACCGACACACCGCGATCCTCGTCCACAATGGGGTCCTTGAGCGCAGTAATTCTCGTGTTCCCGGGAAGATGTCCCTGCGCGGTAGGCGTGGCGTTGTCGATGATCATTCCGCTGTGATGGAGCAGACGCTTGATGATATCCACCGCGTGCTGCGGGGAATGGAAGTGATCCTTGAGCTTGACGATGGAACCGTCAAGATACGTCAAGGCGATATCGTCCCATCCGTTCACGTTGATTTCCTCGAGATCGGGAGACCCGAGAAAAGGAGTCAAGACGCTGTATTCTGCCATCTCGCAGTAGAGCTTGTCAATGAGTTCCTTTGTGGTGAGGTTTTCAACGTGGTAGTCGTTGTCGCGGAGATACTTGTCGATATACGACTTGAGCTGATTCAACTTGTTTTTGTCGGTAAGGACCGAGGCGTAGTGCTGTGAAATATACTCCTGAGTCAGTCTCAGAAGCGTCCAGAATTCAATCTGTTTTGCCATTGGTATTGCCTCCTTCCTCAGACGATCTTCTCGACAATCGCCTTGAACTTTTCGTTGAATTTCTTGTCATTGACCTTCTCATACAGCTTTCCATCGAGCATCTGCTGTTTGACGAGTCGGCTGTACGGGACCGTGAAGCGGACATCGGGAAGATGCGTTTTTGCTTCGTCGATGGGCATATACAGATCCGCGTCGGGGACGTTAAGTCCCTGAATCTGCTCGCCGAGACGGAAGCATGGTTCGGCGTAAAGCTGAAGCTGAGAAGAAAGATAACTCATGGACTTGAGATCGGGTGTGGCAAGACGGATCCCCGTTTCGGCTTCCATAACAGCCACCCTCGAAAGAGGATTTTTCAGGTTGCTCGTACAGTCGACAACGACGAAATCCGCGAGCGTCTGAAGCACTGCATAGAGGCTTCTGACCTTGCCGAGATCGAACGAAGGATAGGTGTATCTGTTTTCTCTGTCCGTGAAGCCGAGGAAGCCGAAATTTTGCTTGTCCTTTACCGTGACAAGCTGCTTTACCACGTCTTCCTGAGCGACATCGGTCTTTGCAAGTGCCGCGCCCACGGAGAACATATCTTCCTTTTTGTAGTTCGGGAAGATGATTGGAAGAGTCGGTGTTTCATTGTCGGCATACACTACGATGACCGTACTCTGGTATTCCTCGTAGATGCTTCTTGCGAGCTTGGTGGCGAAGGTGGTTTTGCCACTGTTGGGAGAACCCCAGATTGCGATCAGCTTACTCATCGTCGCTCACCTCGCCTCCGGGAACATAAGCGGGAACCTTGCCGTTGATGATGTCGTTTGCGTACTTGACAATGTCGAAGCCGCCCTCGTCTTCATCTTCTTCGGTTTCAGAGTCCTCCTTTTCCGTTTCGGCAAGATTTTTGAAGTATTCGTCCTGCGCGTCAAGGAATTTCTGCGCGGTTTCCGCATCGCCTCTGTAAACAAGGTCGGCGTGAATCTTTCCGCTGTTTTCGTACTCGACAAGGAGTTTGATCTGTGCGGAGTTGGCTAAGAGCGTAATCGTGGACGGGAGTTCGACGGTTCCGTCATCGTTGACCGGGACCTCGTCTTTATCGAAGCCGCCGTCGGTTGTAGTCGTGATCACCCGCATATACGTGAACGCGCCCGGAAGGATCGCCTTGCCCGTATCGTTGTCATAGACCGCGAGCTGTACGATATCTCCGTTTTCGAGTTTGCCGGAAAGACCTCCGGCGAAGGACTGAATCGTGACGCTGATCGCCTGTTTTGTGCCGTCGAGTGTGCGGAACACGTCATCCGCGCTGTCGAACACCGAGGTGACCTTGCCCGGAAGCAGATAGTCGCCCTTCTTCAGATCCACGGCGGCGAACTTGCCGAGGACATCTTCTTTCTTTGTGATCACATCGGTCGGGAGGTTGTATGAGCCAACCGTCACGACTTCGATGTCTGTATCGGAAATCATGTGTCCCTGCACCACATCGCCAGTGAGTCTTACGATGTCGGTCCTGTTGTCGGCGAGTTTGTTGACGAGAGGCGCGACGGCAAACGTGACAACGAGTGCAAGGACGATACAGATGATTCCGATGATAGTTCTGTTTTTCATTCTGTTTTTCCTCCGATTATATCATGAATACCGCCATAGCACCGGCGGCAAGGAAAGGCACCAGCGGGAACGCTTCGCCCTTCCCGGTTTTCTTTACTTTGCGGACGATGAGCATCGTGATCACCGCCGCAGTCAGCCCGATGATCATAGCGCAGAGTCCCTTCTCGGCACCGAGCAGAAACGCGAGTGCCGTGGAAATCTTGATATCCGCGCCGCCGATGGCTCTTGACGGACGCATGACCGATACCGCCAACTGAGGGACGAAGACCACAAGCGCCCCGACGATCATCGCCGGGAGGTTTGAAGCATCGAATCCCACAAAGGCAAGAATGGCGATCATCGCCCAGACATAGTCCGGGACTTCACGACGCCAGATGTCCGAAATGCTCGCGTACATCAGAATCATACAGAGGATCATCCCTTTGACTGCGGCAAGAGTGCTGCCGAAAAGCACAAGAAAGATAAGACCGATCCCTGCGGCTGACATAAGAGAAGCGAGCTTATTGACGCCCTTGAATTTGTCTTCGTTCATCTTCAGCATCAGCCATACGGCAAGCACGAAGACGGCGAGGAGCAGAAGAGGTGCAATGATCGCGGAAAAAACGTCCACCTTGATGCAAGGAAGCGGGACCGGGCGGACGGGCATGATCGGTCCGATGGGTTTAATGATCGGTCTTATCATCGTGTTTTCTCCTTACTGCTGATGCTTTTTGGCGACGATTGCACCGATCACGGCAAGCACCACGAACACGGCGATAATGCCGACGATGAGTCCGGTGTTGTTTGCGTCGCAGAATGCGGCAAGCTCACCGCCCTCGGAAACGTCGGTCACGTCAAAGGTGATCTTATTTCCGTCCACGGCACCGCCCTGACTCTGACTGATCTTTTCGGGCATTTCAAGCGAAATCGTCACCTTGAAGATATCCTTGAAAGCGGTCCCGTTGTAATCGCCGGTCTGGGGATTGAGAGTGGCGTGGAAGGTGTAGGAGCTGTAGAAGATACCGCCGTTTTTCTCGATTTCAACCGCCGAGAAGATATGATTGTCTTCTTTTTCTTCGACGGGAGTATAAAGCGTGTATTCGCTGTCATCGGGTTCTGCGTCTTCCTCGTCGTTCATTTCGTCAAGCATATCGGTCTGATAGGTCATCTCGAGGAGAGCTTTTTCCATATCCGCATAGGAGCCGTATTCCTTCGTTTCGGTGTAGCCGATATAGGTTTCGTCACCGAGCTCATAGGTCACGGTGGTCTTTCCCTCGAAGGGATCGTCACCGGAAGCCTTGATTTCTTCGTAGAAGTCTTTTTCGATACCGAAGGTGGCGGAGATGCTGCCGGTTTCATCTTTGTTCATCTTGATGCCGATGTCGGTGTGCATACACCCGGTCAGCGCCATACAGAGAGTGATCGCGGCGAGGGCAAGTGCGATAAATTTCGTTTTCATTCAGTTTTCCTCCGATTAGATTTTAGGATAACCGGGGCGATGCCCGAAGGCACCGCCCCGCAGAGAATCAAGAGCATCAGACCTTGTAATTGAAGAGGTCCTTGACCTTCTGGGTGACGGTCGGCATGATGGTGTCGTTGAAGAGCGCGTAGAGACCGGCGAGCAGGAGCGCACCGATGACGACGGCAATCAGGATTTTGACGCCGGAGTCCACATAACCCTCGGCACGGGCGTTGTCGATGGCGCACTTGGTGCGGATGGCGACGGAGTTGACCTTGTTGCGAATGGAGTTGATGAGCTTTTTCATATTTTTATTACCTCGTTCTTTCTTTTGTTTGGGATTAACCCTTGTAATTGAAGAGTGCCTGAACCTTCGCGGTGACGGTGGGAAGGATGGAGGAGTTGAACAGCGTATAGAGACCGGCGAGCAAAAGCGCACCGATGACTACGGCGATCAGAATCTTTACGCCGGAGTCCACATAACCCTCGGCACGGGCGTTATCGACGGCAGTCTTGGTGCGGACGGCGATGGAGTTGACCTTGTTGCGGATGGAGTTGATGAGCTTTTTCATACTTTTATTACCTCGTTCTTTCTTTTTGTTGGTGGTGGATCAGCCCTTGTAATTAAAGAGCGCCTGGATTTTGGAAGTGACGGTCGGGAGAATCGTGCCATTGAAGAGAGTGTAGAGACCGGCGAGCAGGAGCGCACCGATGACTACGGAGATCAGAATCTTTACGCCGGAATCGACATAACCTTCGGCACGGACGTTGTCGACGGCGCACTTGGTGCGGACAGCGACGGAGTTGATCTTGTTACGGATGGAGTTGATGAGCTTTTTCATGGAAAATACCTCGTTCTTTCTTTTTTGTTTTTTGTTTTGGATTTGGTTTTGATTGTGACATCAGCCGATGTCGAAGGGCTGTGCGTCATCGGTAGGAGCTGCCGAGGACTGGGTCTGGGACTGTTCGTAAGCGTCCTTGACGGCTTTGAACAGTTCGGCGCGGGTATCCGCGTTCGTGGGATGGACGATGTCGATGTGCTTGGTTTCGCCGGTTGAAGTGTCTTTCCACTTATCTGCGGGCATGGAAAGGAAAAGACCGTTCTTGCCCTCGATGAGCTTCAGTCCGTGGATAGCGAGACTGCCGTCTGCGGTCACATCGACAATTGCCTTGATCGTCGGGGACACATCCTTCTTGACGATCCGTGCGGTAAAGGTCATTTGCATCTGCCTCCTTTCTTCGTGATAATATCTTCGTCGGCGATTTACGGATTCACGTCATTTCATACCGCCGAATACAAAAGTGTAATTTCAGCTTCAAATAAAATATGAAAAGTGTATTTTATTTGAATGATTTCTATTGAAAAGTGTAAGAATATATGCTATAATAGGTGCGAACAATGCAGATGGGAGAGAACACTATGCTTTATCGAAAAATAGAATCGTTTATCAGAAACCATTTGGAGTCAAAGAACAACAAAATTCTTTTGATTGAAGGAGCCCGCCAGATAGGAAAAACCTATATTATCCGCAAGGTATCCAAGGAGTTGTTTCCTAATTACATCGAAATCAACTTTGTTACGGATGCTGCCGGGGCTAAGATCTTTGAAAACGTCAGGTCGGTTGAAGACTTCTATTTCGCTCTCAGCACCGTCGCTGGTGATAAGATGAAGGACAGAGACAGTACCATCGTTTTTCTTGATGAGATACAGGAATACCCTCAGTTCATCACCTTGCTGAAATTTCTGAGAGAAGACAACCGTTTCGAGTATATTGCGAGCGGTTCTCTGCTTGGTGTCACGCTTGCAGAAACCACATCAATTCCAATCGGCTCTGTTCTTCACAAGAGAATGTTCCAGCTTGACTTTGAGGAATTTCTGATTGCAAACGGTTTTTCACAGTCGGCAATTGACTCTCTGGAAGAAAAATTCCGCTCCAAGACTTCTCTTGATGAGGCTATGCATGAGAAAATGCTGGACCTTTTCAAGAAATATCTGATTGTCGGCGGTCTTCCCGATTGCGTAAACACCTTCATTTCGACCCGAAATGTCATGGATATCCGTCAGATTCAGACCGATATCACGAATTTCTATAAAGCCGACGCAAGCAAAAGAGATGAAGAGCGTAAGCTCAAAATCCGAAGGATTTACGAAATGCTTCCGTCTGTCATGCAGAATGTCAAGAAGCGCATTGTAGTCAAGGACATTGAAGGCATAAAGGGAAAACGTTACAGCAACTATGACGATGAGTTCGATTATCTGATCAACAGCGGCATAACAAACGAAGTGAAATCGGTTTCCACTCCCGTGTATCCCCTTTGTCAGAGTCAGGACAAAAACCTTTTGAAGCTGTATATGAACGATGTCGGTCTTCTTTCCAATCTTCTGTTCCGCTATAACACAAAGCCGATATTGGAAACCGTCCGTTCAATCAACCTCGGTGCCTTGTACGAAACTGTCGTTGCCAGTGAACTGAAAGCACTCGGACACAGTCTTTTTTACTACGACAACAGAAACAACGGCGAAGTGGATTTTTTGATTGATGATTACGAAAACCTTGCCGTACTTCCTATTGAGGTCAAGAGCGGACGCGATTACACGGTTCACAGTGCAATCGACAAATTCCTGAATAATCCCGACTATCCTGTGAAAAGAGGCGTTGTGCTGTCAAATGACAGAGAGATCAGAGACGTTGGAAAAATCACCTACTATCCGATTTACTTCGCCATGTTTTTCAGAAGCACCTCCGATTACGGCAAAGATATGATTCTTTAATATTCTCAAAAGCGAAAAGGGACTGTGTCATACCGCACAATCCCTTTTTCTTATTAGTGTTCAGTCATCGTAGCCGGTGATCGCGATCCAGCAGTCTGCCTGAACTTCTTCGTCCGAGATTTCCTCTGGTTCGGCAAACATCGCGGTGTACTTATCGACCTGTTCTTCGGTGAGGTCGGTAGTACCGCCGCATCCGTCATCGGCTGCGATGAGAATGGTTCCGGCGTAGATTCCGCCATTGATCCTTCTGTTTCCGGGGAGACCTTCGAGCTTCGATTCTTCGTTTCCGATCACGAATGCGTTATCCTCAAAAGGATAGGTGCATTCGATCATGCCGCGCACGGCTCTTTGAAGCGATTCGAGTCCGTCTCCGATGATGCCCCCGTATGCGGGTTTGCCGGGTTCGACGATCACCATGCGGTGTCCTTCGAGCGGCTGACATTTGGAGGAATCGAATTCGGTCAGCGTGTGGAAGCCGACCGTGTCGCAGTAGTATTTGCCCATAGAGCAATGCTCCGAGCTGTCGCATACTTCGACAACGTCGCTTAAGGACAGCGAATGTCCCTGATGCGTGACCGGATGATCGATGTTGAATTTCTCGTAGATTTCCTCGAGATTTCCGCAGTCCACGTCACCGTCGAATACGGTTTTGTAAATACTCGGATCGATTCGTCCGGCACGTTTTACGGCGGAGTCATAATCATCGAACTTGATGCGGTGTCTGTCGAGATCCATATTGATCTGGTGAATCTTGATTTTCATTCCATTCCCCCCATTCCCTGACCGTTAAGACCGAGCAGTTCGTTCAGCTCGGAATCTTCCGCGATACCGACGTAGTCACCGCAGATGAACAGACCGTGCTCCATTCTGGCGGTATCCGCACCGAGTCCGGCGTAATCGTAGTAGTCGGCGAGATTCTCGTCGTAATCATATCTGCCGGAATCTTCGATGAGGTAATGACCGTAGTCGTATTCGTCATCGCATCCGGGACCGAAAACGAAATCGGAGTTGTGCTGTGCGATATCCGCGAGCATTTCGACGGTATCGATGTTCATTCGGTGCTGAACGAAATCGAGCGCACGGTAGAACTTGTTTTCGTCATCCTCGCTCATCAGAATGAGAGCGGCAGACAGACGGTTCAGATCGAAGATGTTCCTGTCGGCGCAGTTATCGAGATACTTCGTCAGAGAATCGGTGACGGAATTGATATAATCGCATTGAATTGTGCATTCACTTGCGTCGCTTACTCCGAGCCGTTTCATCGCTTTCGTGATCGCCGAATTGGGTTCGGGAAGCTGCAGAAATTCTTCAGCACCGTTTGCCTGAAGGAAGACACCGAATACCATATTCGGCTTGTCGTAATAGGCGGGAATATGCTTCCCGTCGAAGAAGGTCTGTTCGGGAGATTCGTTGATGAATGCCTTTCCGTAAGGCGTGTCGTATCCTTCGGTTTTCAGAAGGTCTTCGCCCATTTTCTCGAATTCCTCATCGGAAATGGAGCCCATCGGGTAGCCGCCGTGGACGTTCATATAGTGGTCCTCGCCGATCTGTTTGAGCGTCATATCCGGCTTGGCGATGGAAAAACGGGAGTGATTCATCATCGTATTGATCATACCGGGCAGATCGTTCACGTTGCCGATATACACGCCCGCCTGATACTGATCGTCCTCTCCGACGCAGAGTCCGTCTGCGACTCTTGCGAGAAGGTTCAGATGGTCAAGATCGTATACGCCGCCGATGAGACGGCGGGTTTCCGGGAAGCACGCTTCGATATCCACGACGTGGAACGCCGTGTCGGTGATATCGTAGACATTGCACTTTTCCTGTGCCTTGATCATCGTCATCTCGGAGCACGGCATCTTGAGTTCGGCGGTTTTGCCGTTTCTTTCGATTGTTACAATCATTGGATTTCACCCATCCCTTCGTTCTGATTTTCTTCGGGAGAAGTAATCTCCGCGAGTCTTTCTTTTGCCCATTCGGGAAGCTGTTCTTCGTCGGCAACGCCGAGAAAGTCTCCACGGGCAAAATGCGTGTGTTCACCGTCGATGAGAAATTCTCCGTAAACAGAAGTCCCGAGCTTTGAAGGATCGCATCCGAAACCGGAGCGGGCGAAGAAATACTGATAATCACCGTCCCGGTATTCCTCGGCGAGAACGCTCAGATTGAGAATGAGGAGCTTGTTCTCGTAGCTTCCGTAATGCGAATCCTTTATGACCGCCTCGTTTCCGTGGATGCCGTGTTCGGCGAAATACTGTCTGTACTGATTCACGAAGCCGTTGACGATCTCCGGGTGCGTAGTAAGACAGAAGTCGGAGGTCTTGTCCTCGGGATCGGTGGGAATGGCGTACTTCGCCGCCCATTCGCGGTTGTTCGGACGGTATCTGCCGTCCCAATCCGCGTGCTGAATGGTGGATGCGAGCACCCATGCCACACGGTCCGCGCCGAATTCATCGCAAAGTTCTTCGGCGCAGTCATCGAGATGCATTCCGTCGAAATGATGCCGGATGGAGATATCCATCGCGTCACGGCAACGGATGTTTTCGCGGTGGCTTTCGCGCCATGCTTTCACCTCATCGTTTGCCGCTGCCTGACGGAGCGGATAGCGGTAAAGAGGTTTACGCATTCGTCTCACCCGCCGCCAGCCACAGTTTACAGAGATGCTGAAGCATCGCGGCCTGCTCATCGCGGGAAAGGCTGTCGACGAAATCGAGGAGCGTTTCCTCGTTGGTGGGCTTGGCGACCGCTTTCTTTTCGTTCAGATTGAGCTTGCCGCACCCGTCACAGACCTTTTCGTGGCGGATGATGACGGTGTTCTGATCGTGTTCCTCGAAGGAGATGAGGTCGTTGCGGGAAAAGCCGCATTTCTTTCTGATCTCATAGGGGATGGTGGTGTTTCCGCGTCTGCCGAGAATTCTGTAGATTTTGTTGTTGTTCATAGAATCACGTCCTTTCTTAGTCGAGGTAGCTGCGTTTGCGGTATTCGGGTTCGGTTTCCTTGCCGGTATCTTCGGTTTCCTCGGATTCTTCATCGAATTCGTCGAAGCGCTTGTCGGGATCGTACTTCTCGCCGTTCTTGGAATCGTCGAATCCGGCACGGTAGCCCTCATAGAATCCGTCGTAGAATCCTTCGTCGAAGCCCTCGTCGTATCCTTCGTCGAAAGCGTCTTCGATCTCGGTGTCGAAATCGTCTTCCTCGACGGGAGTGACGACGATCTTGTCGGCGATGGAATCGTATCTTGCGATAAATCTGGAGTTTTCACCGAATCCGTGGGCTTCCGCAAAGTTTTCGGGCAGTTCAAAGTGCATTTCCATTTTTACTTCCATAGTAATTTCCTTTCTTTCAGTATCTGTTCGGGTTCGTCAACGATGTCGAACAGAGTCAGTTGCTTGCAAGCGTTCAATCTTGCCATCGTGTCGTAGTTTGAGATGATGAGTTCCGCGTACTGCTTACCGCCCTCATACCGCTGCGCGATATTGGAAAGTCTTGTGGTTCCCTCAATGGTGATTCCGGGCTTGGAATACAGTTCGCGGATTTCGGGGCAGTCATTGTAGGACAGAAGGAAAAAGCCGTTGATCGAGAGGAGCGCATTCGCAAGTCTCTCATGATCGGCGCGGGTAAAGCCGACGTCTTCGTAATAATCCTCGGTGTTGTAGTACGGAGGATCGCAGTAGAAGAAGGCTTCCGGTCGGTCATACTGCTTGATGAGCTTTTCAAAGTCTTTGTTCTCAATGACTACCTTTTGGAGACGTCCGCAAGCATCGTGAATCAGCGGAAAGTTGTTCCACATCGAATGCGGCTGTGCTCCGAAGGAATCGAGTCCCGATGCGTAGCTCTCGCGGATGATCTGATAGAAATACGCGGCTCTCCTGATATCCGGCAGTTCGGTTTTGGTATGGAGAATTTCTCTCACATAGTCGAAGTCCAGACGGGAGTTCAGCGTGTATCTCAGTTCGTCGCAAAGTTCATTTGGGTGATCTCTGACGCATCGGAAAAGGTTGGCGAGGTTGGGATTGAAGTCGTTATAGACCTCCAT
>FR891099.1:69664-82122 GCA_000433515.1 Candidatus Colimorpha enterica
CCCAGCCCCCGCCGCCGAATACCTCGATATAGCGGGAATAGGTGGGCGGAAATCGCAGGACGATCTCGTCTCGCAAGGCCTTTTTACCGCCTACCCACGACATAAAGCTGTTCATTGTGCACCTCTTTTCGAGGCACGTCTGCGCGAAAAAAGAAAAGGCCGTTTTGGTGTCTTTAATCACGCAAAACGGCCTAATGATGATATATTGTTTTAGCTCAGGTCGAAGTCTTCGTCTTCGTACAGAGTCGCGTTTTCAACGGCATCCGGTCCGAGTTCTTTGAGAAGACCGTTAAAGTCTTCGATGTCGGAACAGAGGCGGATACCGAAGTCGGCGCAGAGTTTTTCGTACTCCGCAACATCGGCTCCGCACGGATCGACGAATTCGTTGGGCTTGAGCCACGCTTTTTCCTCATCCCAATTGATACAGAGCATCGTCGGGTAACCGCCGGTCTGAGCACATTGGAAGTCCGGGGACTGATAGTAATCGTCGCGGGAGAGAGCACGGACTTTGGAGTCGAATACGGTTTTATCCAATATCGATGTCCTCCGTGTCATCGGGCATATCCATGCTGAATTCGTCTCTCAAAAGCTGTCCGATGGTGATCTCATCGCCGACGAAGCTCGGCAGATTGCTCTCATCGAAGATAATGGAGCCGTACTCGCCGAGGTCAATCGGTTCTTTGGTCACAATCGAACCGGAGTGATTGATCGTGATATGCTCGGCAATCTCTCCGAAGGGACTGAATTCGTTTTCTCCGTCCCGAAGCTGATAGAGAAACAGATTCATCGGAACGTCATCGTTTGTCAGTCTCTCGTTCGAGAAGATCGCGGGCTTTCCGAACAGTTCGATCAGATCGTATTCCTCATTGTCGGCGCAGATATACTTGGTCCGGCTGACTGCCGACCTTCATCAGCGATTCGGCGGAATCGTGTTCGGTGATCCTTTCGATTTCCTCTTTGGAGAGGCTCGAACGGTAGCTGCCGAACATTTTCCCGCGATTGGCTCTGGCGAGAAGAGCGGTAAAGTCATCCGGTGACATTTTCTTATCTCCGAAATAGTCCACGAGCGGGTTTGCCGCCGTCAGACAGAGCTCGATTCCGTGATCGGTACGGGTACCGGATTCGATGTCCAGAGATTCGGGCATCGGGATGATCTTATTGAAGTCGATTGTCCCGATACCGTGATACTCGTTTTCGCCGTTGTCATCGTACTGGATCGCTTCGAGTATCTCTCTGCGTCTTGCGGGGGTGCAGTCGGTGAAGCTGACATGGTTGATTACATGGTTAGGCATTTTCTTCCTCCTTCTTCAGTTTTTCAATTTCGGCAAGGAGCTTCCTTGCCACGGCGGTCACCACGTTGGTCGTGACCGAGTTACCCGCCATCTTATAGAGCTGCGCTTCGGGAATCCCGATATCGACGAGCTTTCCGAATTGCTCATCGCTGTAGCCCTGCAGACGGAAACATTCGAGCGGCATAAGACGGCGCACGAGTCCATCGTAGGTGATTCCATGCTTGTCCTGTGCGGTCAGCGTGAACATCGGCTCGTCGGGTTCCTTGATGCGTCTGCCTTGCTGACGGACCTTTTCGCGTTCCGGGGTGATGACAGCCCTCGCACCGATGACGCCGGAGTGCTCACCTCTGTGGTTGCATACGCCCGCATCCTGACGTGCGGTGATACAGCGGGCTTCGTGGGTGACGAGCGGGTCCGGGTTCATATCGATGAAATAGAGTCCCGTCTTGGCTCCCCAACCGCCGCCGTTCGCCGCAAGGGTTACGCTTGCTCCGTCCGTTCCGTAGATCCGCTGTCCCTGTCTGCCGGGAACGATCTGCCTAGGAGCTTTTCCATTGACTTCGGCGAGAGGAAATATTTTGCCGGACAGTCGCTGATCAAGATATCCGACAATATACACTCGCCGCCTTTGCTGTGGTACACCGTGATCGGCGCTGTTAAGCACACACCATTCCAGACTGTACCCCAGCTCATGAATCGCGGTAAGGATCGTTCGGAAAGTTTCCCCCTGGGCGTGATTGAGTAACCCCGGCACGTTTTCAAGGAGAAGATAAGAAGGTCGCTTGGCTTCAGCCAGTCTGACGATTTCATGAAAGAGAGTGCCTCGCGTATCAGCGAAGCCAAGTCTTCTTCCGATGACAGAAAACGGCTGGCAAGGAAAACCTGCGCAGATGAGGTCGATGTCGGGAAGTTCGGCGGGTTCGATTTTGGTTGCATCGTCACAAAAGTATTCAACTTCCGTTTCATAGAGAGCTCGGTAGGCTTTCTGCGCGTATCTATCGATCTCGCACCAACCTACCGGCAAAAAAATATCGCCGGCATTTGTGAGTCCCGTTCGGAACCCGCCGATGCCGGCGAAGAGGTCGAGATATTTGATTCGGTTCATTCGAATTCCGGTCCCTCCGTCTGGTCTTCGCCGTTAACGGAGAGCAGAATATCGCTGATTTCCGTAGGACACTCGTCCCAATCGACATGGATGTCGTTTTCGTAGATAGGCGTGTAGTAGTAATCGTAAGGGATGAGAGAGCGCAGGAACGCTCTGTCCTCGGAGGGGTACTCCACGCCGTTCTGCTCGAAGATGCCTCTGGGCGAGAAGAAGGTGGTACCCCAATGCTCACCGGAGGACTCGGTATCGATGCAGACGAGGGCGGGATAGATCAGCCCGTCGTTTGCGTTGATCAGCGCGGGGACCTGAAGCATTCCCATCTCTCTGTCGATCACGTCGGAGCCGTATGCCCCGACATAGGCATTGTGAAGCTCCGCAAGGATACCGGCTGCATAGCTGTTGTCTTTTACCGCCTGTGCTTCGGCGAATTCCTTCCAGTTGATCTTCGGGATGACCTCGTGATTCACGGCGTTGATGAAATCGTTGTGCCTCTTTTCGAGTTTTTCCTCGTAGATCTGTTCGGGCGTAAGCGTCTGGAAGGAATCCTCGCCGGGGATCAGCGAGAGACTTCTGCCGTTGTCCCATTTCATCAGAATGTTGCCGATGTCATCGACACCGACAACGGTTCCTCTTGTGCCGCTCGGAATCTTCTGCGGATCGTCACCCATTTCGATGAGTTCGATTCTCATACCGGGGTGGTAGATTTTCTTATACCGCTCTGCCATCCGGGCGGCTCTTTCCCATTCATTCATATTGATCACTCCATTTCATAGGGTTCGTCCTCAAAATTAGGACAGTAGCTCGTGTAGAACATCAGATCGAAATCTGAGAAAACGTCAACGTCCGAGACGATGTCCCGGTCGAGCGCGTCGACGATCTTGTCAAGCATCTCTTTGTCATCGGGGAGGGACACACCGAACAGTTCGTTGATATCTTCGAACTCGATGTGATAGTTTCCCGAGAGCGAGTGCTCGGTTCCGTAGTCGATGAGATATTCCGCGATGGTCTGTGCGTATCCGTCTTTGTCGAAATACGGCACAAGCGAAAGGAAGCCCGCGTCTCTGATTTCCTTATCGGTCATACAGCAGTCTTCGGAAAGCGCCTCGTAAAAGTCGTATCCGTACAGAGACTCTCCGATAAAACAGCCGAGCCGTCCGACGAGATCCTCGCGTCTCTCGCTTACGATGCTGTCGTTTGCGGCTTTCAGAGAATAATACTCGCGGTCAACGTAATCGCGGATCGCTTTTTCCGCTTCATGATCGGTCCATTCGGGAATCTCGTATCCTTCGGCAAGACAGAAGAAATCGATGCGGTTCGCGTACTGATCGTCATCGCCGGGATAAATCTCACAGTAGTATCCGTTCCGAATATCCTTCCGGTGTGTTGCGGGGTTCTCGCGTTCCACGCCTTTGTCGGTGGTGTAGGTGATGTTGAATCCTCTGTATCTCATACGGCACCTCACATTTCAAGGAATCCGAAGGATTGTCTTTCTCCGGCTCGTGAAGAATATTGAAGCTGCAGTCCGAGATGTTGTCGCAATGCTTTGAGAGGAAGTCCTCATCACTGTCCATCCGCATCTGCATATACGCGACTTCTTCGGGCGTGGCGCGGAAAGTTTCGCCCTCGCCGTAGAGATACGATTCTACATAGACTTCGATCTCGGCTTCGCCCGTGAGCGAATCAATGAAATCGTCATAGGGAGCCCAGCCGGACAGCTCGTCTTCATCGGACGGAGCGCCGCCGATGAGGAATTCTTCGATACTGTCATCGGCTTTGAGGGATACTTTTGAAAAAAGAATAGCCATTACACCATACCTCCCATTCCTTCGTTGTTGTTCAGATATTCGGGGATATCCGTGAACTCAAGTTTGATGTTCGGCGGATCGAGCTTTGCGACAAAACCCTGATCAATGGTTTTACCGCTTTCGTCACGGTAGAGGACAACGTTCATCGGTATGCCGTAGTAATTCTCATCAAGAATCGCGGCAACCATCCGTTCCTCGTCATCGTACTCGACGCTGTCACCGACCTCACCGTTGCTGCCGAAAAATTCGAGTCTTCCCACCGGTCTGCCCTTGATGGGGATGTGAGCGGGAGAATCGAACGTCCATCCGTAGACCTGCATGACCGTTTCGCCGAGTGGCTCGGTGACTGCGTCGATATCTTTCTGTGTGACCTTTCCGTCGTAGATCAGATCCTTGAGGTGTTCGATCTCATCCTCGGTCGCAGTCTCTTTGTACTTGCGGTAGAGGATATGGTTGCGTCCGTCGTGATGCACGTCGGTGCAACGGAATTCTTTGTCGGCATCGACGTACCATTCGGAATAGTCGTGCGGAGAATAAAGGCAGTCTGAAATTTTACCGCTCTTGATCTCGCTGTACCCCATATACCGTCCGTCCCATCTGCCGATATCGGCGATGGCAATGATTTCGGTGCCGGTGACGATATCGAGGTTGGCTCGCTCGTCATCGATATAGCTGTCGTTGATTTCATTCATCTTTTCAATGAGTTCGTCATCGTTCAGCCCGGGGTATTCGTCTTCGAGATCGGCTCGCCAGTCATCGAGGTCAAGGTCGAGATTGGACCATACGACGAATTTTTCTTTCGACATCAGTTCATCTCTCCCATTCCGTGGTCGATGAAGTGATCGAGATCGTTTTCCGTGCAGAGGAAATAGTCGGGACCGCTCTGCCAGAAGGACACATACATCTCGCTTCTGTCTACGGTTCTGATCGGGCGCTGCTCGAATCCTTCGCCGAAGCCATCCGAGTTCTGACCCTCGCACCATTCCATAAAGCAGTTTTGTTCTTCTTCAGTAAACGGAGCATTGAGTGTCGCCGTGATCTTTCCGTAGAGACAGCCGTGGATCCTTTCGACATCCCATACCGCCGATTCGAGTTTGCCGACAGCGGAATTCGGTCCGTCGAAGTATTCTGCCATATTGCAGTCGGACTGCTCCCTGATGAGAAGGTCACGGATTTCGTCCTCGTACTTTGCCGCATATTCACCATCGTATTCCACGGGATCGTAATCGAGGTCACCGTAACGGTTGCGGAGGTAGAGCGTACACATCAGCGGGCAGTAGTAGTTCTGCACGATCTCCGGGGATTTGTTTTCGAGAATCGAATTCTTGAAATCGTTGAGCGAAGTCATCTCACCTGAGAGAACAGATGCTTTGACTTTCTCCCGCTGTGCAACGGGGAGGTCACCGTACAGTTCCACGAGCGTATTGACACGTGCGAGGCTGTCTTCGGACTGGATCAGCGTGATGAGCCGACCCGAGAAGTCATCGGTCCCGAAGTATTTCAGACCGACGGTAACCTCATCATCGTGAGGATACAGTTCCGAAGGAGGAGAGGCAACTCCGATGCTTGCGAGGTCACGAGCCAAGCCGATTCGCTTTGCGGGGAGGGAGATCAGCGCGGACTGACCGTTCTTTGTGACAAGTGCATTTATCATCTTATCGCTTCCTTTCTTGAAATAAAATAACCGAGCGGTGATCAATCGCTCGGTATGTATTGAAAAATTCACGTTTATGTGTTATAATTTACTTGAAAAGGTTTAACCAAATCAGAATTTGTAGAGGTAATCTTTATGAAACGAATCATAATTGTCGCTTTAGTACTAACATTAGTTTTTTCTTTGACTTCATGTGTTAAACAGGTGAATTCAGTAGACGTTCCGGCTGATTTCTGCTTTTATATTGAGTGGGATTGTAATGGAGACAGTACCTATGACAGTAAAACGGGAAGACTTGTTAAACAGAAAAGCGCAACTAAAATTGAAGACTACACGACAACCTTTTTGTTGTCGGACGAACAGAAAGCAGAAATTTTTTCTTTGATTAGCGATATGAAACCGGAAACATATCCGGACGAATACAATCCGTTAAAAGGTGTAACCGAGCCGACAAGAAATATTATTATTACTGCATCATACAATGGAAAAACCAAAACAATTACTTGTATGAATGTTTCTCTTGGAAATACTCCGGATGGCAATAAAGGAAAAAAGTTTATGGCTGTTCATGACAAAATCGTCGGTATTATTACTTCAAGTGCCGAGTGGCAGGCACTACCCGATTATGAATTTTATTACGACTGATTGGTTAAAACAAATCCCGGTTTGGCGAGATCTTTCTATCGAAACTGAAAATAGAATAATTCTAAGATTTTTTGCTTCGGCTTGCACTGAAATGCACACCGGAGCTTTTTCTTTTTTTCGAAATCAGACGCGGAGGAGAGAAATCAAGCCGAAAACGCTACGGATTTTAAGTCACTTAATGCTTGTACAAAACGCTGTTTGCGGGAGTAGTATCACCCTTTGTTGATCCTGATTTCTTATCAGTTCTAAGATTTTGAAAACAAAAACAGCCGAAAGAAAGCGATTCTGATGAATAACCGCTCAAATTCGGCTGCTTTATTCACTTTTGATTGTCTGAATATTCTGAGTTAGTGTTTTTTGAATATCTGTTGCCTAAAAACAACGGGATTGAAATCCCATTGTTCCCCGCTGCTTATCTGATAATTGTCCTATTTTCAAAATCAACAAAACTTGTTAATATTTTTATCCATGGGTGTTGACAAATTCAAATCTTCGTGATATAATGATAATTGCCAGAGGACAAGAGCAAAGAAAGTGAGAATGAAAAATGAATTACACACCATTTGGAGAGTTCTTCAGAACATTGAGGATCAAGAATCATGAGGTACTAAGCGATGCTGCAAAGTGGTTAGGAGTAACGAGCGCCTACATCTCGTCTGTTGAATGCGGTAAAAGACCGATTCCGGATGAATGGGTATCTATCATCACCAACCACTATTCGCTTAAAGAAAGTGAAGTGGAAGAGTTACGGCAACACGTAGACAATTCCAAGACAAGCGTAAAAATCAACCTGATATCTTCAACCCCGATGGCAAGAACAGCGGCACTTCAATTCCAGCGTTCATTCGATTCAATGGATGATGATACCGCTAAGAAAATCATGGAAATCATCGAAAGGAATAAGAAATCGAATGGACTATAAGACCCGACCTATCTCTCGTGAAGATTTGCGAAGCATTGCAAAGTTCATGAGAGAAGTATTCAAGTGCAAGTGTATACTCCGATTCGACGTCATTGACGCATTTGAGCGGTTTCCTGAAGTATTCCCGGAAGTAACCTGTACGGTAGTTGAAGACGACGAAATCGAAGAAGGTGTCCCCGCCCGTTGCATACCCGATATGAACGGACACTACCTTATTGAAGTGAAAAACTCCGTGTATGAAGGCGCAGTCTCTGGCACCGGAGGTTATCGGGCACACATTCTGCATGAAATGTGTCATGCGATTTTATGTCTTCTCGGTTTCACTCCGATTTTGGATAGAGCTTTCAAAAATAAGGAGTTAAAACCGTTTGAAAGTATGGAGTGGCAAGCCAAGGCACTCTGCGGTGAAATCATGATGCCTTACGAAGAAACCGAAGGAATGACCGTAAGACAGATCATGAATTACTGCAAGGTATCTGCGGAGGCTGCACAGCTTCGGCACAACAACTACCGGAAAAGCCCTTCTTGCATACTGTGAAAGGAGTGATGTGATTTGCTTGGGTGATATTTGTTCTCTACCTTAGTGTTGATATTGTTTCGGCTACCAAACGAAAAAATATCTATACACTTCATTCACCACAGTCAATGCACTTAGCGTTGACTCCACCGTTCTGGGGGTACGAGTGTCCTTCGGACAAGTGCAAACTCGTGCCTCCATACAAACATATGTTTATGGAGGTATTATGCAATCTTCTGAATTTCGCACAAATCCTCGTTTCTTAAGAAATGAGTTTGTTCCCAAAGGAAGGTACGGCTTTGCTGAAGTACAAAAGCAAAATCTTGACCTTTCAAACATCCATCTTCTCGCCTGTACTGACACGAAATCAAAAGAAACGGATCACTACAAGTCTTATGGGGTTCATTTCTTTGTTGACGATTACCGTTTTGATGGTATCTATAATAATCCCGAAAGAACCATTGCACGATACAGTCAGTATGCTTTTCTTCTTTCCCCGGACTTTTCTCTCTATCAAGAAATGCCATTGTGGAGACAAATTGAAAGTGTCAGCAAAAATCGCTGGGTTGCGGCATATTGGCAGAGTCAAGGACTGGTTGTTATCCCGACAATCAGTTGGAGCGCTGCAAGAAGTTATGAATTCTGCTTCGAAGCTGTAGAAAAGAATTCTATTGTTGCCATTGGGATGATCGGCTGCAAACATTCGAAACATTCATTCCTTCGCGGTTACGAAGCTATGATGAGTAAAATTGAGCCATCGACAGTGATTTGTTTCGGTACTCCGTTTAAAGAAATGACAGGAAACATTGTCGCTGTTGATTATGTATCTTCGAGAAAGAAGGTGCGATAACATGGGCGGACGCGGCACTTTTGCATCTGGAATTTCCGTTGCGTACACTTATGCAACAATCGACACCATCGAAGGAATTAAAGTTCTCGGGAAAATCGATCCAACAAAAAGCGGTTCACTTCCTGAAGAAGCTCACTCCAGCAACGCATATATTCAGTTAGATAAAGAAGGCGTTTTTAGAAGAATGCGTTTCTACAATGAAGGGCATCTTCCGGTTTTTGAGATTGATTACCACAATGAGAAAGGGTTATCTTCTCACGGAGAAGCTGTGATTCACGTTCATGATTATTCAGCACCCGGTATAGAAAACCGACTCCCTGCTCGATTGCCTACAGCAGAAGAAATGAAAACTTACAAAAAATATTTCAAAGGAGTGGTAAACTAATGAATGGCAACACCATCGATGAGTTCATCAACAGCCTGTTTATCAACTGCGACAAAGAGTTCCTTTACAAAGATAAACGCTATATGCTTCAAGGTTGGTTAAACAAAGATGGGACATATACTCTGAGGATGAATGAAATCTCCGAAGAGTCTCCGGTCGTATTCTTAGTGACCAATAAAGACAGAGCATATTGCGTGCAGAAATTTGAGGAGGCTCTGCTGTTTGACGGGAAGACAATATATGACGCTGAAGATGATATTACCGTAGAGTACGACTAATTGTTAGCATATTCGGTTTATCGTTATTCTCGTTCATTGATGACACCAAAAGAAAAACCCGTTAGGTGCTACCAACGCCTAACGGGATGTTCTGCAGATACGAGTATCCTTCGAACAAGTGCATTAATATTATATATTGTTTTTTGGTGTTTGTCAATAGAAACGGCGAAAAAATCAAGGGCTTGGATCAAATTTCTTAAGTCCGTTCAAGGGTGCAAAGGCTTAACGAGCTTTTGCATCCTTGATTTCTTCTTGTTTTCTTCCGTTTTCTCTCGTTTTCTCGCAATTTCATAGGAATCAAAAGTCAAGGATGCAAGGTTGCAGAGAGTCTCTGTGTTTGCATCCTTGACTTTTTTGCCGTGTGCTAACCGGCCTCATTCTGTCTCAGATTTTGTTGGCGATATAGAGAAGTAGTTCTCTGTGTCGAGGTGAAAGCCGGTTGTATGCGTTCAGCAGTTCCCGTTCCTGGGCGCTCAAAGTGTATGCCTTGTTGTCAAAAGCGAGAAGCTGCCACAGCGGATATCCAAGGGCGGCGCTGATCCGATAGAGCGTTTGAAGCGTCGGATATGTTTTGCGTTTGTAAAGGTGCTTGAGTGTATTTTCGGAGAGATTCGCTTCCAGAGCGAGTCCGCTCACGGACCATCCTCTCTCGGTTCTTAAAGAATCGATCCTTTCGATAATGCGATTTATGGTTTGCTGGTCATCAAAGAATATGTCATCCATCATGTCCTCCTTTGAGAGCCGGTTAACACCAAGAATCATAAAACAAATTTGGGGTGACAAATTGCGCTTTTCTGACCGTTTTCGGCGAAATTGGGGTGAGAGATTGCCTTTTATTCAGAGCAAATTGTTGGTAAAATAATAGCACAACTGATTTGGAGGCTGTATTGAATGGATGATTGCTCACTCAAATATTATTCTGATGTTACGAGTCGGAAGATCGACTGGCTCTGGTACCCGTACATCCCATTCGGAAAGATCACAGTCATTCAAGGCGATCCGGGTGAAGGAAAGACCACTTTTGTTTTGAGTTTACTGTCTATTATCTCGAACGGAGAGAAACTGCCTTTCTCGGATAACTGCGTTTCCGGCAAGGTCATCTATCAGAATACAGAGGACGATAATTCTGATACAATAAAACCTCGTCTGGAATTGCATCAAGCGGATTGTACTAATATCTGTTTCATTGAAAAGCGTTCCGATTCGCTTTCACTTGACAGTGACGAGCTTGCCGAATCGGTCAAGAGAATCAACGCTCGGGTTCTTGTACTCGATCCTATCCAATCCTTTCTCGGAGAAAACATCGACATGAACCGGGCAAACGTGATCAGACCTCGTTTGAATCATTTGAAAGAGCTCGCTGAGAAAACCGGTTGTGCCGTTCTGCTCGTCGGGCATCTCAACAAGAATTCAAGCGGAAAGGCAAACTACCGAGGACTCGGTTCCATCGATATTTCTGCGGCCGCCCGAAGTGTTCTTGTTGTCGGACGACCAACGGATAACCCTGAAATACGCATCCTCGCTCAGCAGAAGAATAATCTCGGTCCCATAGGCAAATCCCTCACTTTTACTCTTAATAACGGGAAGGTCGATTGGATCGGTGAATGCGATATTTCCGCTTCTGACCTTCTATCCGGTGCAGCATCCGATACCGAAACCTCCAAACTGACGGATGCCAAGCAGTTGCTTGAATCAATTCTGTCATCGGGCGAGGTATCGTATAAGGATATCATCTCGGCTGCCGAAGAGTACGAGATCGGGAAACGTACACTCATGTCGGCAAAAGCGCTGTTATCTATTGAATCTATCAAAAAAACCGACGGTTGGTACTGGACCCTGCCGCACAAAGATAAATGACACGGAGATTGTTATGGGACGTAGTGAATCAAGAATTGCACATATCATGAAGGAGTATCGGTCAAAGATCGGCGAGACTGATGGCAAGGTGGTCTTTGAAAATGCCGATAAGGGCGATATATTCGACGGAAGAACACTCCGGGTGTGTGCTTACTGCCGCGTGTCAACCGACAACGACGAACAGCTTACCTCGTTTGAATTACAGCAAGAGCATTACGCCAAGTTAGTCGGCACACATGACAACTGGAATCTGATCAGAATATATGCTGATGAAGGTATCTCCGGGACTTCAATTAAGCACCGCGAAGATTTCAACCAAATGATTGAAGACTGCCGTGCCGGGAAATATGACTTGATTGTCACCAAAAGCGTTTCGAGATTTGCAAGAAACCTCGTGGACTGCGTAAAGCTCTGCAGAGACCTGAAAGGTCAGAACCCGCCGGTCGGTGTTTATTTTGAAACCGATAATTTCAACACGCTTGCAGAAGACTCTGAATTAAAGCTCGCCATCCTTGCCACGTTCGCGCAGGAAGAGTCGGTAAAGAAAAGCGAAAGTATGAACTGGTCACTCAAAGAGCGATTCAAGAATAAGAAGCTGCTTACTCCGGCACCGTATGGCTACGAGAGACCGCGAGATGTTCTCGGCAACTATATCAAATATGCCAAGCTGCAGATTGTGGAGGAAGAAGCAAAGGTCGTGCGTCTGATATATGACGCTTTTCTCGCAGGGTATCCGGTGTCTTCTATCGCCACGATGCTGACGGATGCGGAGGTACCGAATAAACTCGGAAATACAATCTGGCACGACGGTGCCATCATGTACATTCTCAGCAACGAGCGGTATTGCGGGTGCGTCCTGACTTGGAAGCAGTTCACATCGAACATATTTGAGCATACCAAGCGGAAAACCGTCGACGAACGTCAGCAGATCTTTTACGCGAACACGCACGATGCCATCATACCGATTGAAAAGTTTGAAGCGGCTCAGGCGTTGCTCGAAGATCGGAAACTCGGATTCCGTGGTGGCATTCCCATACTTCATGTCATTGACGACGGAATATTCAGAGGATATCTCCCAATCAACCACAGATGGATCAATGAGGACCCGCTGCCGTATTATAACGCCTCAAAGACGGTGCCGGATGTTT
>FR891099.1:82246-87066 GCA_000433515.1 Candidatus Colimorpha enterica
ATGATTTCCATCTCGAATCAAAAAATTGCGTTTAACTCGTTTTGTCTGAAGAAATTCAGCGATGTTCAGAATGTTCAGTTACTTCTACACCCTTATGAGCGGAAGATCGCCATCCGACCTTGTGAGGTAACCGACACCTACAGCATTCACTGGCGGCGGGACGAAACCTCGCCCATCACGCAGAAGAACCTGTCCTGTCCTCATTTTGCCAATGCGCTTTTCAGAATCATGGAATGGGATCCGGACTTCTCCTATAGGATCATCGGGACTTGGATTGAACGTGACGGAAAGCAGATTATTGTCTTCAGCCTTGAAAACGCGATGCCAATTGTGGTCATTGACGATGCCGAAGAAAACGAAGAAGCCCGTAAGCGGAAAGTTGCTATGTGTCCCGAACAGTGGGACAGCAACTTCGGAGATGAGTTTTATGCGTACAGTCTGAACAGCCTGTATTTCGCGCCAAAGACTCAAGAATGGAATTCTGACAGCAAGAGCCGCGTGGTTGACGGTCAAATGTCTTATACAATCATGTCCGATGCGGACATTGAAAGCGGATTTGAAGAACTTAAAGCCAAGGGAGTAATTAGTGATGATTGATTTTGATAAAAAGACGGATATCGAAATTTTCGATAAGCTGAAAACGGAATCTGACGAGGCGCCAGAGATTGTGGAGCTCGCCGGGTATCAGGTGACGAAAGCGGAACTGTTCGCTCATACGAAGGACCCTGCCATTACTGTTTGGGATAACAAGATCAAATTCAATATGGCGTGTCTAAGAAAGTTCCCCGGTGTCAGTCATATTCAGCTCTTGATTCATCCGAAGCAACAGCGCCTTATCATCAGACCGTGCCAGCCTGATGTCCCCGATTCTTTACGTTGGGCTACCGGCGGAGGAGAAAAGGAAATCAAGAATCGCGATATGATCTGCGCGATTTTCGCTGCCAAGCTTTTCGATTTGATGGGATGGAACAAGTCCTACCGCTATAAGATTCTCGGCAAGCCCGCCGTCTGTGACAACGAGGTACTCTATCTTTTCAAGCTGACGGATTTTGAAATGTTCGTCAACACCGGGACCAGAAAAACGAGGAGTTATTTGCCGGAGGATTGGCGTGATTGTTTCGGTACGCCCTTTGAAGAGCACGAGGAGTCTTTCAAAATCAATCTGGCCGAGGGGTATATTTCAACCGGAAAGGAAGGTAACGGGTTATGATCAACATTGACGAGTACAAGCCAACAATCAAAACCGTCACGCTTGAGGGATACCAAATTGTCAAGGGACAACTCTTCAGCCGTCAGCTTGAACCATACATGACTATTTGGCAAAACTGCGTATCTTTCAATTTGCCGTGCTACACCGCGCTTAACAAATGCGAGTTCATCACAGTGTACGTCAATAAAGACGAGCACCGAATCATGATAACGCCATCCATGTCCAAGGATTCAGATTCGGTCCGGTGGGTTAAAAATCCCGAAGCTCCGAAATCCGATCACATTGAATGCACGCATTTTGCAAGGCAACTGTTTGAGGACTGGAATCTCGATAAAGATTGCCGCTATAAAGCAAAAGGCAGACTCGTTCAATGCGAAAAGAAGGTAATGCTATTATTTGATTTCACTGATTCGGAAGCGTGGAACGGAAAGAACATGGTGAAAGAAAATGTTTGACGATCCCTGCTTTACGGTCTATTTGAAAAGTAACACGATTCATGTCTTCAAATCCGCAATAAGGAGCATCGGAACCCCGAACTACGTGCGACTCTTTATTCATGAGGATGGCAAAACCATACTGATGAAAAGCTATGATAAGAAAAGCCAAATTTCAATCAAGGTGCCGCGAAATCTAAGCGACGAGAAAAACAACATGAGGATTCACAGCAAGAGTTTCTGTTACGCTTTGGCAAAATCGCAGGGATGGGACTGGCAATATTCTTACCGCGTTCCGGGCATAGCAAACAAAGAGCAAGGCATCGTAATTTTCGATCTGACGAAAGCGGAAATAATATCCGAGAGTTTCACTAACAGAAACTCTTGAGATTGGAGTATTTCAATGAATTTTGCTGATAGATTAAAAGAGGTGCGTTTGCAATTATTCTTGACTCAGGCGGAAATGGCAAAGCTGTTTGGCGTAACCGAACAGACGATACGACGTTGGGAGCATGACAAATCACAACCGCATTCATCTGCTATAAGGAAACTAAACGAGATCTGCAAAAAGAATAAACTCGATATTTGATCGCGGGCATACAAATGAAATGGAGCGTAAGCCGACATGAAACAAATATACTATCCGGGCAGTCTGACAGAAAAAGAACTTGAAAGCATCGAGAACCTTCTGCAGTATCTCGATGAACTAAATCATAGCTACACGAGAACCGAAAATACTGTCGTGGTTGCGGTTAACGGGAAGAAAGCACAGTTTTAATTGAATGAGATTTCTTTCGGCGCAATTTACGACTGCCTCGATACAATAAAGCACGGTTAAGGCGATTGCAGATTTTTCTGCAAAAAGAAAGCAAGACTGCAATTCGTTTGATCGTTTTGCAATCTTGCTTTTCTTATGCCGGATTGTCACATTTCCATTTTGGGACCGTAGTCTTCAGCGATATCTTCTTCGACATCGTCCTCAGTGGTGATGCTCTGAACTCTGGTATGAGACATTGCAAGCGATTCGATGTTTCGGATTCTGCGTTCTGTCAGTTCCGCGATCACTCTGATTCTCGTTTCATCCATATAGTCTGTTGCGTTCTCATCGGAAAGGATACTTGTGATGATTTCCTGAACATCAGACAGCTTTGCAAAATCAACCCAATCAAAGGACGACACAAGCTTGAGCTGTTCTTCGTGATGCTTCTTGAAGGGCTTGCAAGTGTATTCTCTTGCGTTCTTCATAGTAGGTGTGATCTTATCATAGCCGAGTGATGATCCGCTGTCGTAGATCGGAGCCATACCGATCCATTCGAGCGTTTCAGCATTTCTGATAGCACCGAAGTTATTCAGATGCCTGTCTTCATTGGCAATGATATAATCGAGTGTAATCATCCTATCGAGGAATTCTTCGGCTCCGGGAATGCCGAGAGCGTTACAGCAATTGAGGAAGTGCTGATAGAGAGAAGTGCTGTTGTCCTGTTTCTGTGTCTGGATGATTCGCCATGCAGGAATCAGTTCTGTGTTCTCGTCAATGAAATCTTCACAGATGCTGTAGGGTGCTCCTTTGTTCCACGTTACCGTGTAGGGCACATGAGGGATGTCGAGACGTTCCATGATTTCGGTGGCGATGACTTCGTTCAGCGGCTGCTGACGGAACGGATTGGAACCGCCTTTGACGAGGCACCGCTTTCCATCGATGATCTTCCATCTCTTTTTCAGATTACCGTCTGACGTGTTATCCGGAGATGAGAAGTCCAGCGGGTTGCTCGGCTTCTTGTTTGAGCCGAACAGTACATTACCGATATCATCAGAGAATCCGTTGTTGAAGAAGTTGACCTTCTCCCACGTAAGTCCTGAACCTTCGGGACAGATCCAATACTGATCCGAGAGGCTCAGTCCGTAGCATTTGATCAGAAGCATTCTCGTGCTTGTAATGTCGAGCGTTTCGAGAGCTTCTCTTACACCAGAACGGCTTGCGGGAATTGATCTGTCAGTCCACCATTCATTGAGTGCTTTTCGGTCGGTAATTCCTCTCCTGATCGGTATACCGAGAGGAAGGTGTTCGGGAGCATAGACCGTCCCTATCTTCTGAATGAATCCTGTGTCATTGTCGAGTTCAAGTTCGGCAACGGCGATTCGTTTGTGCATTAAGGTGCAGTTCATATGAGTCACCTCGTTTCCTTGTTCATCTGTCTGTCGGAGTTTTGGCTGCCGTGTCATTTCAGCCTTGACATCCTTCAGCTCTGCTTGCAGTTTCTTTCGTTCTTCGATTTGAGTGGAGAGGACCTCCACCTCATCGTCATGCAGATAGCGGCTTTGTTTTACGCCGCCTTCTGTCCATTGATGATAGAAGTAGACGTTTCCGCTGACCGTTTTCTTTGAAATATAGCCTTTCGGCAGTTCACTTATTTTGGAGGATAGTTCCGTTAATCGGGTAAGATAGTCTTTATGTTCCATATTGCACCTCCGAATTATCCTCTATATTATACCCGATATTATCCCCTTTGTCAAGTGGGGTTAAGAAAAAACAAAACCGACACGCAAATTTTGTTTTCTGTATGTAAGATGCCGAGTTCTAAGATTTTTGTTTCGGTGCATCTCCGTAAGTTAGACCAACTCGATGAATTCGATGAAATTCTCCGACAGAATGGACGGGGCGGAGGCAAAAACGCTACGGATTTTAGGTCGCTACTCGCGTATTCGCATCTCGATTTTGTATATACAAAGCTCTCGCCAGAGGGCATCAAAGAAGGGCAGTTCTAAGAAAGTTCTAAGAAACTGCCCAAAAAACCGCCGAGCTTATTCCGTTCTCTGTTTCAATGTAATCAAAGGATATTGTTGTATATCCGGATTCCTCCCTTCAAGGAGGTGTGTGACCACGGGCAAATGGTAATGCCCGGTGGCTTCAAGAACCACACGAACCTCCTCGTCATACGAGCGAATATCCCGTATAAGCTTCGTAATTTCTTCGGCGGTATGTAGGATGTCGTAAGGTGTCCTCAAAACCTCTCCGCCCGGCTTGAAAAACCACACTGTGCTTTTCCCTTTTGAAACATCGATTCCAACACTGATCATAAAAATTCCTTTCTTTTTGTTTTTTCGTAACGTTTCCACCAAGCTTATTACGACTCATATTTGGCTTGTGACGCGAACGTATTTTTTCGGGGTTGGGG
>FR891100.1 GCA_000433515.1 Candidatus Colimorpha enterica
CCTGTCCGCGTTGTGCGGCCTGTACTGATCCTTCCCCCGCTCCCGCAAAAAAGAAAAGAACAATCACCCCACACATCACCTACAATCAACCCACATCCCGACAAATGAAATGTATCTTTTTTTTAAACACCATAAAATCCGGGGAGAAATTGTTGATTTTTTTTCGAAAAAGTATTATGATAGCTTATGTTGGCAACAATAAAAGTATGCGAGGCAAAAAAAGGAGAAGACATATATGACCAAGCAATTCAGAAAAATAGGAATACTGACCTCCGGAGGAGACGCACCGGGCATGAATGCCTGCGTCCGCGCCGTTACGAGGTACGCGATAAAGTGCGGTATTGAGGTTTACGGAATATACGAGGGCTACAAGGGTCTCATCGAGGGCAACATAAAGAAGTTCGCTCCCCACGATGTGGCAAACATAATCGAAAAGGGCGGAACGATCCTTTATTCCGCACGGTGCCCCGAATTCAAGGAAGAGCCGGGAATACTCAAGGCGGTCGGCGTCTGCCGTGAGTTCGGCATCGACGGGATCGTTGCCATCGGAGGCGACGGCACCTTCAGAGGCGCATCGGATCTCTGCCGCTACGGGATTTCCTGCATCGGCATTCCCGGCTCGATCGACAATGACATAACCTGCACCGACAACTCGATAGGCTTCGACACCGCAATGAACACCGTTGTCGAGGCGGTGGACAGACTCCGCGACACCTGCGAGTCCCACGCCCGCTGCAACGTTGTCGAGGTCATGGGAAGGAACGCGGGATACATCGCGCTTGAGACCGGAATTGCAGTCGGCGCGACCGCGGTCGTCATCAAGGAAGACCTGAATTACAGCGAGGAGGAGCTGCTGAACAAGATCCACGAGGGGCGCAAGGCCGGGAAGAGAAACTTCATCGTCATCGTTGCCGAGGGCGTTGAGAATTACTCCGAGAAGCTGGCAAAGACCATTCAGGAAAAGACCGGAGTCGAGACAAAATTCGCGCGGCTTGCCCACATCGTAAGGGGCGGATCGCCGTCGCTTGCCGACCGGCTTCTTGCCGCAAGAATGGGCGTTGCCGCCGTTGATATGCTCATGGAGGGCATGGAGAACGTCTTTGTCTGCGAAAGAGACGGCAAGATGGTCCCCGCCGACATTCAGGAGGCCATCGTCATGGACAGGATGTACAAGAGCACCTTCACTCCGTCCGTCAAATACCCGGAGGAGGCTCTTAAGACTTATTCCCCAGAGAAGATAGAATACATGATGAACTTCTGCGTTATGCGTGAAAAGGAGATAAAAGAGCTTATCACCACCGCCGAGGACATCTCCAACTACTCGGTCTGAGACGCGGACAGTCAGTAAAACGAAAAAAACGAAAATTCATTCCGACAACGAAAGGACACGTTACAATGGCACAGAACGGCAGCGGATACGGCAGAGATAACGAACCGATAAGAAGATACCGGCGCAGATCGCGTCCTTCCGGGGCGCAGAGCGGGATAATCATCCTGCTCTCGGCGCTTGTTCTTGTCGGGGTTGTGGTTTTTATAATGTCAGCCACCGGCACGGGGCTTTTCCGGGACCCGACAGCATCGACCGGCAAGCCCGGACAGACCTCCGGCACAAAGGAAACCGTCCCCGGAACCGGGTCGGATGTACAGACGACCGAACCGCCGGTCACGACCGAACCGGACTCCGATCCCGGCGCTGTGAAGTACAGGTTTGTCGAGAAGGACTCCTCCGAATCCGGAGACGGTCTGCTGGTGCTTATCGATAAGGATCACATCTATAAATTCCCGAAGAATGTCACGCTCGGAAACATCTCCGACTCGATAAACCGGAAATTCTGCCAGCTCGGAACCGCGCACGTCTGGAAGCTCGCTGACGGCACCGAAAAGCGCGAGGAGCTTGCCCTCCGCCCGGAGGTTATCTCGGCACTCAATTCCATGATGGAGGCATACGTCGCCGCGACCGGCTTCGACAAGGCGATAATCACCGACGCATACCGCTCGTTCGATTTCCAGCAGGCGCTCAGCAGCAAAAGCTCCTCCGCCGCCGGACCGGGGTACAGCGACTATCATTCCGGAGCGACCTTCTATATAGAGGCGTACGTTGACGGCGGCATTTACAGCCTTTCAAGCCTCTCTCAGGCAAAATCTTCGTGGCTTAAGGAGCATATGGCAGAGTACGGGTTCATCGAAAGATCGCCCGCGGCAAAGAAGTCGGTGGTCGGCTACGCCATACCGTGGCAGCTCCGCTACGTCGGCGTTCCGCACGCGACGTATATGAAGGAAAACAACCTCTGTCTTGAGGAGTACCTGAATCTTCTTGCCGAAAAGCACACGTATTCCGGCGAACACCTTTCGGTGACGACACCCGGCGGCGTGTATGAGATATTCTGCGTCACCGCGACCGACGGAGGGATGATAAAGCTCCCGGTCCCGGAAAACCGTGAATATACCGTTTCCGGTGACAACATGAACGGCTTCATCGTGACGGTGAAGGTCTCCGACACTCAGTAAAACCCTCAAAAAAACAGATATCCCGCATCGGCTTCTGCCGATGCGGGATGTTTTTAATTTCAGGTGTTTCCGTTCAGATGATAGATGGCATAGACCTTCGAGCCGGGTATTTCGGGATCCTTATAGGGGTCGGCGATGGCGGACAGCGTGTTGAATTCGACACCGCGCTTGTAGGTGCAGTGAACGACAAAGTCCTCTTCGCGGACTGTGCCGGCATATATGGCGACATGAGCAAAACGGTAATCGGTGCTTGAGAAGAGAACAAGGTCGCCGGGAGCAAGAAGCGAACGGTCGACGTCCTTTGCCGAGGTACCGATCTTTGTGACCTTTCCGCGGCCTTCAAGCGTTCTGAATGCCAGATCCCACGTCAGGACGGCGCGGTAGTGGTATCCGTTCTTTATATAGCCATTGAACGCGCTCTGCATCCACGACATATCGACACCCTCCACGTTCGGAAGGTAGTTCAGGTAGTAATAGGCGGTGAACGACGCGCAGATCAGCCCGCGACTGTTGAATCTTGCAAAATCCGGGAGCTTTCCCGTCGCAGAGCCGGGGGAGGCAATTGTTTCGATGCCCTCAAGTCCGGTGGCGCCGTCCTCGTCGTATGTCACCTTGGAACGGTACTTTTCGGAATGCTCGAACGCGCCGTAAACGCTGTAAAGGTCGCCTGCCGCGAGCTGTCCGTCGATGTCGTACCCGATACGTCTCATGGCGCGGATGACGGGGTTGTCGGTAAGCTCTGCGGGGAGGTTTTTGTCGAACACGATCTCCCGCGTCCCGCTGCAGACGGAGCAGGTGTATTTCTTCGTGCCCTCGCCGGTGTGGGGGTCAATTATCAGCCACTGACCTTCGTCCCATTTGTGGAAGAGGGGAAGCCCCTCGTCGCTCTCCTTGCACCAGATGCAGATGCGCGGCTTGTCGCAGGTCGCATCGGCATAATTGCATTTGACCTTTTTCAGGGTCATTTTCTCTGTTTTGCCGCAGACGGTGCATTTTCTGGTCTTTGACCCGGTCCTGCGGCAGGTCGCCTCAACTGTCACCCAGTCTCCGAACTTATGTCCGGCGGCGGGAGTGTACTTTCTGTAACCCGCCCCGCAGGAGGTGCAGGTAAAGACGGTGTATCCCTTTGCCGTGCAGGTCGCCTCAACCGTCTTTCCATCGGCATAGCTGTGGACGTGCGGAGGGTCGGTTGTCACCGGCTCCGTCGTGACGGGTACTGTTGTCGCCGGGACGGTCGTTTGCGGCTCTGCCGTGTCCGGCACGGTTGTGTCGGGGAGAGGGGGCTCCGCACGGTTGTGTCGGGAAGAGGGGGCTCCGGCTCCGATGTTCCGGTTACGGAATCCGATGCCGCGGCGGTTGTCGTGCCGTCGGCAGTTCCGGTGCCGCCTGACGTATGCCCTTCGCGCGCAGTCTTTCCGGTCATGCATCCGGAAAGCATGAGCAGGGCAAGGAGTACTGTCAGTGTGCGTCTGGTTTTTTTCATTATTGTTCTCCGTCATTTGGGGAATTCAGACCGGGAAGGCTCCGCCGCC
The DNA here is from genome assembly GCA_000433515.1 of Candidatus Colimorpha enterica. Lineage (GTDB taxonomy): Bacteria > Bacillota > Clostridia > Oscillospirales > CAG-272 > Colimorpha_A. The sequence continues at coordinate 4,041 of FR891100.1, forward strand.
GGGACGAAGCGGTCGATTATGCAATCACTCTATCATTATACCACCTTTTGCCCGACAAATAAAAACAAAATCCGACAAATTTATTAACATACTATTAAAATCTTCGCTGCCCCGTTCCCCGGCACCGTCATTTTGCACAGAAACACCCCCGTCGGTTTGTGAAAGGTGACGATTTCGCGCCGATGGGGCTGAATTTACATCATGGCTATTGATTTTCCCCGTCAAAGCGTTTACAATCTATATTATAATGAGATTCCTGCCCTCTGCCGAAGGAGAAAAACCAATGGAAAAACCGATTTCGCGATTGAAACGCATCGCGGCAATGCTTGTTGCCGCCGCACTTCTTACAGCAGTGTTTCCGCACATCCCCGCAATGGCGAACGACGACAGCTATGACCTGCCGTGGCTCTGGCCGGTGCCGGGGAGCTTCATGATAAACTGCCTTGATTACTACTATTCCGGAGGGATACACAATCAGGGGCAGTGTATCGACATCGGCGCGAACGGATATACCGGCGACGAGCGGCTTGACGTTGTCTCGGCAACGACGGGAACCGTTCTTTACATACAGTCGAAATACAACGAGACCACAAACCGCGGCTCCGGCTGGGGCAACTATGTCCTTGTCAGAAGCGGGAACATAAACATCGTCTATGCGCATCTCAGAACCGTATCCGTCGGCTACGGCGAGATAAAGGCGGGCGAGGTCATCGGAAAGATGGGCAACACCGGAAACTCAACCGGCGTCCACCTTCATCTTCAGGCATATCCGGTCGGAGGCAACTCCTCAAGCACCGAGATAATGGCGTTCGAGCAGTACCGCACGAATCCGCTGTATTATGAGCAGTTCCGGTTTCTCACCGGGCTTGCGGAAATGAGCGTAAAATACGGCGGATGGATAAAGACATACTACAAGACCGCGGCGGGAGCTTACTATAAATATTCCGGCGGGCTTGACATCGGGTTCGACACAGTCCCGGCGCAGGCGACCGTCAGCGTGATAAACACCTCCGGCGCGCCGGTGCGCTCGCTCCCGGTCCCGGACAACTCTTATATAACCGACACGGTTTCTTTCGGGAAGAAAGCGGGGATAAAGGGCTATCTCTTTGATGCCTACGGCACGCTCTGGCTTGAGCTTTCCGACGGTTCGGGATGGATAAAGGGCGAGGACGTCGGATTCTACGACTATCTCTTCTCGGTTGATACCGAAAACGCGGTGTATCCCGACGGGGAATACGGCTCGTCAAGAGAGCTTCCCTTCGGCGGCACGGTGAGCTCGCTCAATATTATAACCTCCTGCACGGTAACGGTGAAACAGGGCGGCAGCACCGTTGCGGCGGTGACGAAAGAGGTCGGGGACAGCAGTTTCCTGCTTTCGGATATAAAAGCGCTTATGACCGATCTGTCGCTTCCCGACGGGGAGTACGGTCTGTCTGTCACCTGCCTGCTAACGGCGACCTATCCCGGAGCCGACCCGATGACAGAGACCGAGGAGATCATATCCTCCCGGTTCACGATAAATTCCGAGATATCCGACAAGGTGCCTCCGGTGCTTGAGAGGATCGATGTTACCTCTCTTGATCCGTCCGGCATGACCGTGAAGTGCATCGCAGGCGACAACAAAGCAATGTTCCGGGTTGTTGTCGCCGTCACAGGCTCGGACGGCAGGGTCGTGAAGGAATACATCTGTACAGAGGACAACGGCGCATGGCACTGCGTTATTCCCGCATCGGAGATCGGCGGAGGCGGCAGCTATACCCTCACCGCAACGGCATATGACGCATACGGCAACACCGATTCCGTGACGAGAACCGTGACGGTTCCGGCATCCGGGCTGAGCGAGGTGTGGAAGGCTCTTGATGCGCTGAAGATCAGGAGCGGCCCCGATGTAACCTACGAGCATATAGGTGTCATCAAAAAAGGCGAGAGCTTCACGATAACCGCCGCGCAGGCAGACGACAGCAGGTCGTATTTCTGGGCTGAGCATTCAAAGGGCTGGTCGCCCCTCGGCACTTGCGGCGGCAGTATGTATGCAAAATATGTGAGCGGCCATCTTTATACGGTCACCTTCGACATAAACGGCGGCACCGGCGAGGCTCCGGCGGCGATAGACAAGCGGTGGAACGAGGATGTGACGCTCCCCTCCGATATTCCGGTGAGGGAGGGCTACACCTTCCTCGGCTGGGCGCACTCGACAGAGGCGAAGGCACCCGATTACAGGCCGGGCGACACCTATAAGGAAAATACGTCGGACGCTCTCTTTGCCGTGTGGGAGGACAAGATCCCGCCGGTGATATCGTCTGCTGATGTTTCGACGACCGTATGGACGAACAAGCCGGTCACCGTCACCGTCGCCGCCTCCGACAACGGCGGAAGGGTGTTTTACTCCTTCGACGGCGGCAAAACATGGCGTCCGGAGGGAAAGCTTGAGGTTCCGGAGAACACCGTTATCCCCGCGGGAGCGATTATTGTCCGCGATCAGTCCGGAAATACGGCGGCATGGGATAAGGAAATAAAGATCGTAAACATCGACCTCACCCCGCCCGATATGGGGAGCGCGAAAGCCGAGATAAAGACGTCGGGGAAGAGCGT
>FR891101.1 GCA_000433515.1 Candidatus Colimorpha enterica
ACCCATAAAGCCGGTCATGGCTCCCGCCTGGTTGCCTGCCGCCGTCTTCATGGCGTCTGCCTGCGCACCCACAAGCGTTGCCGCCGCCATCGTGGGATCCCGCATGATCGCCGCACGCTGAGCCTGCTTGATCATATCCGCATCCTCGTCCGGCAGTGTGACCGAACCGAGAGCGATGCTGACGACCTTCAGCCCTCTCAGCTCTCCCCATTTTTCGGAGAGCGCCGTGTTCATGGCGTTTTCAAGATCGGTATTGTGGGTCACGATCTGGTTGGGACGCAGCTCAAGCTCGGACAGACGTCCGAATGCCGGCTGCAGTGCGCTGACAAACTCGGTTTTCAGCTGGCTGTCAAGCTCATCCCGGGTATATTCCTTCTCCACGTTGCCGCAGACGTTCGTATAGAACAGCAGCGGGTCGGCGATCCTGTAGGAATACACGCCCGAGCACCGCACCGACACGTCCAGATCCAGCCCGATCTTGGAATCCACCACCCGGAAGGGAATGGGGTTCGGGGTACCGAACTTGTTGTCGATAAGCTCCTTGGTGTTGAAATAATACACCCTCTGATCCTTGCCGGTGTCGCCGCCGTAGGTGAAACGCTTTCCGATGGTCCTGAAGGTCTCCTTGATGCTCTCGCCGAGCTTGCCCGAGAAAATGGACGGCTCGGTTGAGGTATCATATGTAAATTCGCCGGGCTCGGCGCAAACCTCTACAACCTTTCCCTGCTCCACGATGATCATGCACTGACCGTCGGCAACGGCAATGCCGGAACCGTTGGAGATGATATTATCGCTGCCCTTTGTATTGGAGGAACGGCTGCCTACCCGCTTCTGACCCTTGGTGACAAGCACCTCCTTGGGCATGGATTCGCAGTAGAAAAACTCCTTCCACTGATCGGCAAGAGTGCCTCCCAGCGCACCGATACCTGCTTTGATAAGTCCCATAACAATTACTCCTTTCCAGCTGTAAGAATGATCAAAATATATTTCCCGGCCGAAGCCGGAAGATCACAGATTCCTTTCCGCATTTCCGACGGAATACGGGTTTTTGTTTGTTTTCGGCAAATCGCGTTCCGAGCCGCATCTGCCCGCCCAGCCGATAAATGACACCCACATAATCAGGTACAAAACCCATGCGATGAATGCCCCGACCGGCCACCACACGGATATTTTCAGCCAGAAATGCAGCACCAATAAAACCGCCGCCGGCAGCAGTCCTCCGATATTCATAAGAACATTGATGAAGAGACAAGGGAAAAAACTGCCGCACCGTTTTGAATTACGCATTAATTTTCCTCCTTTTGTGTGTTTCGCCCCGCGACCGTGTCACATTGCGTAGATCTGATCCATCAGATATTCGGCTGTCATCGAGCCATAGAAAAACTGGTCGATGATACCGTTTTTCTTCGCATCACGGATATCCTTCGCCGCCTGTTTTTCGGTGTTGGAATCGACGATGAGAGCAATCTTGCAATCGGGACATACAGCCTTGACCTCGTCCCGGAGCTTCAGCCTCTCACACAGCATCCACGGAGTGTATCCCGTAACTTCCATCACAAGAACAAACGGCTTATACACCCGGCACAGTTCGACTGTATCTTTCGGGGATTCCGTCCGAACCGCGTCGATATCATAGTCCGAACTTCTGAAAGCGGTCGCTATGGAATCGCCGAACAGATAATTCTGCATATCGACCACAATTTTTTTCATCGAACCATCCCTCCTTTTCTTTCTTGATATATCCGATGAATCCGCTTCATCCTGCTATCCGATATTATTATATCAGAAAAAATCGGCTCCGTCTGTCCTCAAAAAAGAGGACAAATGCCGGCCTGATTGTAAATATTTTGTGAACTCACGCCCTTTTCCCTCCGGACAGCGGAAAAGGGACTGTTAAAAACCCGGTGTTCTTAACAGTCCCTCGAAAATGCCGCAATGCATAAAGCCGTCATTTTTCTGCATATTTATCGTTTTTCTTCATGCTCATCAAGCCAGCATCCGGGCACGACCATCCGTTTGCCGACGGCTGCGATCATCAGCCGGTTGCGGTTCGGATAGCCGGTTTTTTCCAGCATACGGTTGATGTATGTCCGCACCGAGGATTCCGCCACGTTCAGCTCCGCGGCGATCTCGGTATTGGTTTTTCCCTCACAGAGCAGGCGCAGAGTCTCCATCTCGCGGTCGGACAGCTCACAGGAAAGCGTTTTGCCCAGCCGGACGGTCGGAACACCGTCAGGCCAGAAGCTCCTGCCGGAAAGCGTGCCTTCGATCACGCTCACAAGATCTCCTGAGGGAGAATCCTTATACCAGAAGCTGTCGGCGCCGATTTTTTTTGCCCGATCAAGAAATCGTCCCTCCAACATAGAGGTCACCATAACGATCTTTATACTGGGATAGAACTTCTTGATCGATTCGGCAGCGGTCAGACCGTCCGAATCACTTTCGGTGCATATATCCATGAGAATTAGGTCGATGTGACCCTCGCCGCAGCGGCAAAGTGCTGCATCAGCACGTGTCAGCGTGCCCGCGACCTCGCAATCTGTGCACTTCTCCACACAGGAGCACAGATATGTTCTCGCCAGTGTCTGATCTTCAACGATCAATATTTTCCTTATAGCCATAGGTTACCCCCCGAATTTCCATGCTTCGGCATCTCGATCACCAAAGAAAACTCCGGCAGGCTCTGTACCGTCATCCTCCCGCCCGAATTTTCTATCCTGTGGCGCAGATTGGTAAGACCACCGCCCTCGGTGATCTCCTTCTCCGGCGGCTTGCCGTTATTGCGTATCATGACGGTATAGCTGTATTCGTTTTCCCAAATATTCGCAGAAACCTCGGTCGCATTGGCATACTGAATGGCGTTGGTTAAACAGACCTGCATGGCGGTGTACATCAACTCCGCCTCACCGCCCGTCGGTTCTTCGCCTTTTATCCTCACGGTCACACCGCCGGTCTTTGCACTGTCAAGCAGTTTTTGCTTTTCCGACAGCCGGATAACATCCCGAAAGGCAATGACCTTCTCCCATTCGCGGCACACAGTATCCGCTTTCACACCGTCAAATTCTCCCGTTATGTACTGCTTCGTCAGTGTAATGCAAGCGGCAAGGTTGTCGTGCATGGCGGATTTTGCGTCAAGCCGCTCCTTTTCCCGCGCTAATGCCACGACATTATCGGAAAGCTGTTTCAGCTTTTTTGAATCCTCCTCGATTTTCTTACAGTCATCGGCGAGCTGCACCGAAGCACGCTGCAGCTCGGTAACATCGGCGGCGGTGAGCTGTATATACCTCTCCCCGTATTTGTCGGTGACCTCTGTTTTTTCAAATCTCCATACGGTGTTGTCGGGAAAGCGAAAGATATTCTCTACGTCCGGAATCCGTACAACACCATTCGGAAGATGATGGAGCGCTTCCACGACCTCG
>FR891102.1 GCA_000433515.1 Candidatus Colimorpha enterica
GATGAAACACCATATATCTCCGATTTGCAAAAGGATTTTTACAAGGCATATATCAACGCTCGGTACGAGAAGATTATGTTGCCCGCTTTTGAGCAAGCTGCCGGTGAATCTCTGACCGAATACAATTCCTCTCAGGGATTCAGCCAATCATTCTAATCAAATATCTACCAATACGAAGGTATCGCAAAAAAAGCGATACCTTTATTTTTTTGCCCAAAGAAAGAGGTGAACACCATGCAGTATTTCGATAAAAACGGTGCCCCGATCAAAGCGGGTATGACTATCCGAATGGAGGATGGCAGCCTCGAGCTTGTCTACGACACCACCGACTCTTACGGAAATCCCGACCTTGGCATCAACGCTTCCAACGAAGAATATCTCGAAATGCATCCATTTGCAAGCCGTGAGTTCTATTCGCTTTGCAACTTCGATATGCGATATACCGAGGTTGTGGACGATCAGACCGTTGCCGAAAACAACTTCGAGCAGTCAATGTGAGGT
>FR891103.1 GCA_000433515.1 Candidatus Colimorpha enterica
TTCACCGCTTATGGCGGTCAATCTCGGCACACGCGGCGCAGAGGACGCAAAGAACCTTGTCGAATACTGCAACGCACCGGCAGGCTCGAAATATGCCGATATGCGCTGCGCAAACGGTCAGAACGAGCCTTACGGAATAAAGACGTGGTGCCTCGGAAACGAAATGGACGGCGAGTGGCAGATCGGGCACAAGACCGCGCATGAATACGGCAGGCTTGCCGCGGATGCTGCATCGATGATGAAGATGACCGACCCGGAAATAGAGCTTGTCCTCTGCGGAAGCTCCTCCCGCTCCATGCCGACGTTCCCGGAATGGGACGCCGAGGTCCTGCGTCAGGCATATAATTATGTGGATTACATTTCGCTTCACAGCTATTACGAAAACGATGACGGCGACCTCGGCTCCTTCCTTGCATCGGGAACCGACATGGAAAACTTCATTACCGGCATGATCGCCGTCTGCGACCATATAAAGCTCGAAAAGCGTTCCGGCAAAACGATGATGCTTTCGTTCGACGAATGGAACATATGGTATCATTTAAGCCGTATAAGACCGTATAAGAAATGGTCGGTCGGAGAGCCGCTGTTCGAGGATTCCTACGGAGTTGCCGACGCCGTCGCTTTCGGAGGGATGCTGAATGCTCTGCTCCGCCACTGCGACAGGGTAAAGATCGCCTGCCTTGCCCAGCTCGTAAACGTAATCGCACCGATTATGACGGTTCCGGGCGGCGGGATATACAGACAGACGACATATTATCCTTTCCTGAACGCCTCCCTGTACGGCAGAGGAACGGTCCTTGACCTGAAAACCGGCGGAGACGTTTATGAGTCAAAAAGATACGGCACCGTGCCGTATGTTGACAGCGCCGCGGTTCTTTCGGAGTCGGGAGAGGTGAGCATATTCCTCTGCAACCGCCACCTGACGGAGGAGGCCGAGGTCAGCTTCGCGCTTCAGGAATTCGGCGGGTACCTTCCGGTCGGTCACACCGTGCTTACCGGCGAGCCCGACGCGCGCAACACCGCGGAGTCGCCGGAATCGGTCGTACCTGCGGAGGGCGCACCGGTGATACGTGACGGCGACAAATGGAAAACCGTCCTTCCCGCTCTTTCGTGGAACATGGTACGGTTCGCAAAGCCTGCCGGAAAGTGAAAAAGCAATGGAGTACTTTGATTCCGGAAACCGCAAAAACGGCTTTGACAGAGACTGGCGCTTCATGCCCGACCTGCCTCCGCTCTGTGATGACTGTCACGGAAACACCGACGTCTATTCGGTAACGCGCACCGGAAAAAGATGCCGTTATGCCGTATCCGGATTTGACGACAGCGGGTGGCGGAAGGTACGTCTGCCGCATGACTGGCTTGTCGGACAGGATTTTGACACAGACGGGCTGAACGCGCAGGGCTTTTTCCGCCGCGGATATGCTTGGTACCGGAAGGAATTCCGGCTCTTATCCGACTGCCGCGGGAAACAGATACTTCTCTGCTTCGACGGAATTGCCGGAAAATCCGAAATATACATAAACGGCTCGCTGATAAAGCGAAATTTCAGCTCATACAACACCTTCACCGTCGACATCACCGACAGAGTGTACCACGGAGACAGAACCAACACCGTCGCGGTTTTCGTTGACCGACGGGACGTCGAGCTGTGGGCATACGAGGGCGCGGGAATACACCGCCACGCATGGCTGTACATAAAGGATGCCGTTCACATCGCGCATGACGGTCTTTTCGTTACGAGCAGGCCGGAAAGCGGCGGCAGATGGAAGGTCACTGCCGTAATAACCGCGGAAAACAGCCTTTACACCGACACCGGCTATGATATCGCAATTTCCGTTTCGGACGCTTCCGGAAACATCGTCGGCACGGCAGATGCGCACGGTATCGCCCCCGCTGACGGAAGGTCGGTCGTCACATCCGGATTTTATGTTGACTCGCCGGCTCTGTGGGACACGGATTCACCGACGCTGTATACCGTCTCGGCAGAGCTTTCATATTCCGGCGGAAAAGACCGCGAAGCCTGCGTTCACGGCTTCAGAACCTTCACTGCCGACCCGGATAAGGGCTTTTTCCTGAACGGAAAGCCGATAAAATTCTATGGGATCTGCTGTCATCAGGGTCACGCCGGAGTCGGAACCGCGGTTCCGGATTCGATAGTCGCTTTCCGCATGAAAAAGCTGAAGGAGCTTGGAATAAACGGCTTCAGATGCGTTCACCACAACCCATCTCCGGAGCTTCTTGACGAATGCGACCGTCTCGGAATACTCGTGATCGACGAAAACCGGAATTTTGAATCGGGAGAGGAATACATCGGATACATCGAAGACATGGTAAGACGTGACAGAAACCACCCTTCCGTCGTGATGTACGCCCTGTTCAACGAGGAACCGATAGCGGAATTTCCGGAGGGCGGAAATATATACAGGCGGCTTGCCTCCGCAGTAAAGCGGCTTGACGGCACGCGCCTTCTCACCGGAGCCATGAACGAGGATTCCGCATTCGGCGAAGGCGGCGCGGGGACACTCATGGATGTCACCGGAATAAACTACGCACTTTACAATTTTGAAAAATTCCACCGTCTCCACCCGGAAAAACCGCTTCTCGGTACGGAAAATGCGGCGACCTTCGGAACACGGGGACAATATGTCACCGATATATCAAAACGGATGATCGCCTGCGACGACACTGTTCACATGGACTGCTTCAATACCGTCCGCGAGACCTTCAGGGCGGTTGACGGGAGCGATTATATCGCCGGGATGTGCCTCTGGAGCGGGTACGATTACCGCGGCGAATCGATGCCTGACGGCTGGCCGGCGGTCACGTCGCAGTTCGGTATAATGGACAGCTGCGGCTTCCCGAAGGGAGGCTATTGGTTCGTCCGGGCATTCCTGAAAAAAGAGCCTTTTGTGAAGATACTTCAGCACTGGAACCACACCCCCGGCGAGATCCTCGATTTTGCCACCGTCACAAACTGCGACGAGGTGGAGCTGACAGTAAACGGCACCCCTGTCGGCAGAAAAACCTCCGAGCCCTATACCCAGCTCCGCTGGCAAGCGGAATATCAGCCGGGAGAAATAAAGGCCGTCGGTTACCGTGACGGATTACCGGTCGCCGAAGAGACGGTCAGAACGGCATCTGCCCCCGCCGCGCTGATCCTTGATCCGGACAGAACCTCCCTTTCAGCCGACGGTGCCGACACCGTTTCCGTCACGGTATATGCTGTTGACAAAGACGGAAACCCGGTTCCGGATGCCGACAATCTCATACGCTTCTCGGTCACGGGGAGCGCACAGATCGCGGGATGCGGGAACGGAGATCCCACGAGCCACGAGAACGATACGCTTCCGGAGCGAAAGCTGTTTGCCGGAATGTGCGCAGTCCTTGTGCGGAGCGGGGAAAAAGACGAAACAATATGCCTGAGCGCCGAATCCGACGGACTTACTGCGGGACACGCGGTTCTGACCGTGGGAAAATGCTGACGGCAGAATAAAATTTCAAGGAGATAAAAACCATGAAACGCAAACCAATCACCGTACTTATGCTTATCCTCCTGATCCTGTCGCTTGCCGCGATACCGGCGGGCGCCGTCGACATGGTCGAGCCTGTCGGGACAGTTTACGCTCCGAAGGTAACCACCCCGCCGACGCTTGACGGTGTCATTTCGGAGGGCGAGTGGAACGCAAATGCAGCGTTTGTCATAAACGACTGGAACATGAAGGCGGTCGTTGCCTCCGGATTCATTGAGGTGACCGAGGGCTGGAGCTCGACCTTCCACCTTGCATGGGACAGCGAATACCTCTATATCGCGGCGGAAACCGTCGACCCCGACCTCTGCGCAAGAATCGACGGAAAAGAGGGCGACTACTACCGTATGTATTTTGATTTCGGACCGACGGTCGGCGCGGGAGCGATGGAGTCAACGGTCAGCATCGTTTTCTGTCTCAACGATGACGGGAACGGAGATCCGACAAAAGTCTCTCTGTGCTTCGCCGACGGCACGAAATCAAACGTAATGTACGAACCGGATCACTACGGCATTTCCGTTGATAACGAAAAGAATCTCTGGATATTCGAAGGAAAATTCAACTGGAGCGACATTTCGGCGCTCTTCAGGGCAAACACCGAAACCGAGGTCAACCCGACAGAGGGAATGACCGCTACCGCACTTGCCTACTATGCCGATTTTTCCGCCGCAAACTACAACTGGATAAACTGGTTCGGTACCACGCTGACCGGCTATGAGGCTCCCGCATGGTTCGGACCGGAGGAATACGGTATCGAGATAAAGTTCGTCGGAGCCGACGCCGAGATACCCGCAAGACCGGAAACCACCTTCCCTCCCCGCAAGACCGGAAACCCCCTTCCCCGTCACCACCGAGCCGCCCGCAACCTCTCCCGAGGAGAGCAAAACCGAACCGGCAGGCAGCACCGCCCCCGGCTCCGGAACCTCCGCTCCGGCGGGATCCGACACAAAGACACCTGCCGCCACCACCGACGGAAAGGGTCAGGACGGCGAAAAAAGCTCTTTCCCAATCGTGCCGGTTATTGTTGTCGCCGTCATTATCGTTATCGCAGCAATTGCGGCTGTAATCGTCACCGGGAAGAAAAAGAAGAACAAATAATCTCCTCTCCGGGCGCTCTGCCCGGAAGAAAGGCGTGCTATGAAAAAAACGATCTGTCTGTTAATCGCCGCAATGTTCCTTGTCCCGGTCATTGCCGGATGCGGAAAGGGCGGCGGAACCGGTACGGTAACGACCGCTCCGGGCGAATCGAGAGACGGCTTTTACCCCAACGTTCCGAATGTCGACTACAAGGGCGCGACCTTCCGGCTGATGGGCAGGAGCGAGGACGCGAACTGGGGAGAGCTGGGACTTTTCTCCGACGGCTCTGACTCGACCGTCCTGAACGACGCTGTCTATGACCGCAACTGCAAGGTCGAATACGACTGCAACATCAAAATCGAGCAGGTAAGGGTCGATGACGCTCTTGCAAGCGGAGGGGCATTCTACGACATCCTTCTGGCAAACACCCTTGCCTCCGACTACATAGCCGACATCTGCTGCGCCGGACTTATAGACGCGTGCAGTCTTGTCACCAAAAACCTGTTTTACGACCTGAAGACCGTTCCTTACATCGATCTTGAAGCGGAATGGTGGCAGCAGAAGATAAACAGGAGCGTGAGCATCCTGAACCGCCAGTACTTCGGCTTCAACGACATGATGCTCAACGACAAGCGCGACACATATCTCATCTACTTCAACAAGAACACCTTCTCGGATAACGGTCTTGACTATCCCTATCGGTATGTGTACGACGGAACGTGGACAAACGACAAAATGCTTGACCTTGTCCGCACTTACGGCGGTGCCGACGTCAATTCAAACGGCATCTGCGACCCGGAGGACAAAATAGGCTACACCTATCTGCTCAACGATACATTTTTTGTCGGAGCGGGGATAACCGGCGCCGCGCTTGACGAAAACGGCTATCCGTATATGCTCGGATGCAGCGAAAAAACCGTCACCGTTTACGACAAGATCAACGAGCTTATCAACATAAGCCCCTATGCGACCTACAATTTCGGCGATCTTGAGACCGCGCGCACCTGCTTTGACGACGGCGGGCTGTTCATGAACTTCCATATGTTTCACATGATGGAGGTCGCCTCGACCTATCAGTCAGATGTCGGGATCGTCCCCTGTCCAAAATACTCGGAGGAGCAGACGGAATACTACTCCCGTGCAGGCTACAACGGCGCAACCGCGGTAACGATACTCTCATCGGTACCCGACCCCGAACGCGCCGGGATCGTGCTTGAGATTTTCGCCGCCGAATCAAAGAACTATATCTCCCCTGCATTCTACAAAAAGCTCTTCACCGACCGCTATACCAACGATGAAGAGTCGAAGGAAATGCTCGATATAGTCATAAAGAGCGAGATAATCGACCTTGACCAGGTCTTTAAATGGGGTGAGCTTCTTG
>FR891104.1 GCA_000433515.1 Candidatus Colimorpha enterica
GGATATTGAAAACGGGAAGCGTCTTGCCGCGGAAAACGGGCTTGATTACCGCGTTCTTGCGTTTATCTGGATACAGGGAGAGGCGGAATCGTATCTGAGTGTTCCGGCCGTCGATTATGCAAAGGGGCTTGTCTCCACCCGTAAGCTTTATACGCGCCTTGCAAAAAAGGTGACCGGACAGGAGGAGACGCCGGAGTTTGTCACCTATCAGACGGCAACGGTTGCCGTTTACAACCCGACCGCGAGGCAGATCGCCCCGCTCGGTCAGTTTGCGGCGGCATATGACGGCAAAAACGGGATCGCGCTGTCGGCGCCCTGCTATCAGTTTGAACCGGCGGGGGACAACGTTCACCTGACCGGAATTTCGTCAAGAAATCTCGGAATACTGCTCGGGCAGACACTTTACGAAAGGACGCACGGTCAGTACCGCATTTTCGCGCCGGAAAAGGTCACGGTCTCCGGCAGGAAGGCAGAGATCACCTTCCCGTTCCGGGTGGCGATCGACCCGGATGCGCCTCTTGCCTCCTGCGATTTTTACACAGCCACAAGGCAGTCGGGCTTTGTCTGCCGCGGAAAGGACGGCAAAGCGCTTGAATGCAGCGTTTCCCTTTCCGATGACGGATATACGCTGACGCTTGAATGTGACGGCGGCATTTCGGAGATATCCTACGGCTATGACCCGCACGCCGAAGCTGACCGTCAGTTCACCTGCGGCGGAAACATCTGTCTTGCCGGTAAAATCACCGGATACGACGGCGAACTGGCGCTCTTCATGCCGGTTCAGGACATTTACCGCTCATAAAGCCTTAATAAACACCCTCTCCGCGCAGACTGCGCGGAGAGGGTGTTTAATGCCTCCGGCGGCAAAACCGTTCGGGTGAAGCATCTCCGGAGGACGGTATTTACTTAAGGCTCGCGGTATTCTCCCTGCTTCCGCAGTCTGGCGCGGCGGTATTCCTCCGCCGTACAGCCGGTTTCCCTGCGGAACACGCGGGAGAAATAGCTGATGTCAGAAAAGCCGAGAATTGCCGCTATTTCGGATACCGACAGGTTTCCCGATGCCAGCTGCTCGTAAGCGATATTCATCCGCAGTTTTGTTATGTACCGTCTCGGAGGAATGCCGTATCTGCCGATAAAGAGCCGTTTGAAATAGGAATAGCTTATCCCGCACAGCTCGTGAAGGTGCGAAACATCCACTCCGGAGGTCAGGCTGCGCTCTATCTCCGCCATTGCCGGAGCAAGAACATCCATCCGGTCGTTCGGATAGTACCTCTGCCCCTCCAGCTCCGCAAGTATCTCATACAGTATTCCCACGGAGCGGTGATACCAACCGTTCTGCTTCAGTGTCCACGTCCGCCACAGGCGCAAAAACAGCTGTTCCGCTCCCGCGGAGAATTTCAGCTGAGAATGCAGCATTTCATCCGGCGCGCCGCAGGCATTGAATGTAACTATACAGTAATCTCCCGGCTCGATTATTTCGCTGACATACCTGTCTCCGTCTCCCGATTCCGGCATGAATCTGACCGAGCCGCCGGTCTCGGTGAAGGTTTCGTTTCTCCAGGTTATACGTCTCGTCCCCGAGACGATCATTATCAGCTCGCAGTAATCCCGCCGGCAGGTCCAGTCGCGCACGGCACCTGCCGGAAACGGCTTGTTCCCGAAAAGCACGCTGTTGATTTTTTCAATTCGCATTTCCTGAGGCAGCATCGTCGTCTCTCCCTTCTGTCATCAGAACAATTGTACAGCACGGGAAAACGGATGTCAAGAAAAACCGCACGGTTTTGTGCTGAAAAGTGCAAACTGTGTCTGTTTGTGCATTTACTGACGGAGGGTATTGTGATATACTGCGCATACAGATACAAAAGGAGGCATGATCATGCTGTCTGAAGAAATACTTTCGCTTGCGGAATATATAAAAACCCGCGATCTCTACCCGCCGGTCGTAAAAACCGGATACCCGCCGGAGGACATTCTTCTCTCCGATCCCGGAAAAACCGCGGCGCGGCTCCGCAGATATATCCTTTCCCAGAACGTGAATACCGATACCATGATACGCTTCTGCGGGATATTCCGTTTTGACGGCACCGTCATGGCAGATGTGTTCCACCGCACGGGGCATCCGCGGTTTGAAGAGGTCTGCGGACAGTATTACGGCAAGCCGCAGGAGAATCTTGCAACGTTCGAGTGGCAGCATTCGACTGCGGATTTCCGAAAGCTCATTGACTGCGGCATATCGCAGTACATTTCGGAGATCGACCGCTCTCTTGCCGGGTGTGCCGATCCGGACAAAGCCGACTTTCTCTGTGCAATGAGAGACACCTGCGAAACGATAATCGCATGGGCTCACAAATGTGCCGATGTCTGCGAAAGGCTTGCCGGAACGGCTGACGGAACAAGAAAAAAGCGTCTGACGGAGGCTGCGGAGACGCTCCGCCGCGTTCCCGAATTTCCCGCAAGGAATTTCAGAGAGGGAGTGCAGTCCGTTTATCTGTGCTTTACCTTTCTTCCCGACTCGATCGGGCTTATTGACAGATACCTGCTCAGGCTGTACCGGAAGGACATTTCCTCCGGTGCGCTGACCCGTGACGAGGCGGCGGATATGATCGCGGAGCTGTTCATACGGATCTGCGCCCACACTCCGCTGCAGTCAAAATGGGCAGGGGACAAGGGAGGCGAGTCGCATTTCGCGATCGGCGGCACCCTTTCTGACGGCTCCGACGGGTTCAACGAGCTTTCGGAGCTGATAATCGACACCATGATGGCTCTGCCGCTCCCGCGTCCTCAGGTTTCTCTGCGGATAACCGGAACGACACCGCTCTCTGTCGTCCGCCGGGTGCTTGAATGCGCAGTGAACGACAGATATATGCGGTTTGCCCTTGTCGGTGACGCTCCGCGTCTCAGGGGACTTACCGAAGTTGGAAGAATTCCGTGGGACGATGCCGTCAACTATACTATGGTCGGCTGCAACGAGCCGGCGCTCCGGGGCGAAATGTGGTTTGACGGCTGCAAGATGAACATTGCCCGGTCTCTTGCAAACCTGCTTTATAAGCGCACCGACGACATCTGCTCGTGCAGGGATTTTGACAGCTTCTTTTCACTCTGGGAAGATGAGCTTGAGCATGACCTGAACCGCGTCATGTACTGGATCAACGGATTCGGGCGCGCGCGGGCAAAGGACAGAAACGTTCTCTCAAGCATATTCATAAACGGGTGCATTGAGTCGGGAAAATCCGTTACCGAGTGCGGGGGAAGACCGTCGGTTGCCGGAATAGATATGATCGGGCTTATCTGCGTCATCGATTCGCTCTCGGTTGTGAAGCAGCTGGTCTTTGAGGAGAAAAAAATAACCCTGCGCGGTTTCATCGACATCATGAAGAACAACTGGGAAGGCGGCGACGGCGGAGAACTGCGGCAGTACATACTGAAAAAGGGCAGATTTTTCGGAAACAACGATGATCTGTCGGATGAGGTCGCGCGGAGGGTCACCGATGCGATCTTCAGGCACACCAAGGACAGAACCGACCTGTTCGGCAATCACTTCCTTATCGGTGCGATATCCGGCTACAACCCGCATCACGCGTGGTTCGGTGAAAAGACCGACGCCACCCCCGACGGCAGAAGAAGAGGCGACGCCTTCATGATCGGCATAGGTCAGTCTGACGGGAAGGACAGACGCGGGCTTACCGCACTGCTCTGCTCTGTCTCTCAGATGGATCCGCACGCGGTGATTACCGGGGCTTATGTCTGCAACGTGTATCTTGAAGAATCGCTTGTCAGGGACAAGGATAAATTCGATCTGACCTTACGCATTCTGTATCGGTATTTCATGGACGGCGGTGTTCATGTTCAGCTGAATTACGTATCAAAGGACGAGCTTCTGAAAGCAAAGGCGCATCCGGAGGATTACCCGTCTCTCCGCGTCAGAGTGACCGGTTTTTCCGGGCATTTCACAAATCTGCAGGAGGAAATGCAGGAAGAAATAATCAAGAGGACGGTCATCGGAGGCAGATGAAGGGATCGGTATTTGACATTCAGCGTGCTTCGTACGTTGACGGTCCGGGGATAAGGACGACCGTGTTTCTGAAGGGCTGTCACATGAACTGCGCCTGGTGTCACAACCCGGAGGGGAAGAGGCGCGGGACGCAGCGTATGCACTTTGAATCAAAATGCCTTCACTGCGGGAAATGCGCCGGGGTATGCCGCAGCGGTGCGATATCGTTTGTTCCCTCGTCCGGTGCGCTCGGCTTTTCCCCCGGAAAATGCGTTCTCTGCGGGAGATGCGCGCTTATCTGCCCGCAGAACGCGATATCGCTCTGCGGATATGAGACGGATTCCGGAGAGATTCTCGACGAGGTGAAAAAAGACATCGGCTTCTATAATGACACCGGCGGCGGGGTGACGCTTTCGGGCGGCGAGTGTCTGGATCAGCCGGATTTTGCGGCAGAGATACTTGAAAAATGCAAAAAAGCCGGGATATCGACTGCGGTTGACACCGCCGGGGACGTGCCGTGGGAGAGCATTGAGACGGTGCTTCCGTACACCGATCTGTTTCTTTACGACATCAAGTGTATCACTCCGCCGCTTCACAGGAAATTTACCGGTGTCGGGAATCAAAGAATCATGGAAAATTACCGCAGGCTGCTGTCTCTCGGCGTCGGGATCACCGTGCGCGTGCCGCTGATTGCCGGATTCAATGACGGTGACGCCGAATCGGGGAAAATCACCGCTTTTCTTCGTGAAAACCCGCCGGGAAGGGTCGAATTTCTTCCGTACCACGCGATGGGAGAAAACAAATACCGCGCACTCGGTCCCGGAGAACCGGAAAAGTTCTCCGCTCCGTCACAGGAGGTGATCGGAAAGCTGCAGGCTGCTGTAAAATCCTTATAAAACGTCCGTCCTGTGCCCGCTCCGCGCATTACTGCGCGGGGCGGGTGTTTACGTCGTCCG
>FR891105.1:0-8820 GCA_000433515.1 Candidatus Colimorpha enterica
AAATGCCGAAACGCTCCCGTCCGGGACATATTTTGTAAATGCCTGCTGGGACAGCATTGTCAGCCCCTCGGCAAAAAGACATCCGACAAGCAGAAAAAACGCCCCGGCGGTGAATTTTCCCGTGGTATTCCTTGAGTCACGGATAAGAAGAAAAGCCGATACAAAGAACAGCGCAAGCCCCACGCACTGCACAGCACTCACCGGGATGCCGAAAAACACACCTGCGATTATCGGAATGAGAATCCCGGCGGTCGAAAATATCGACGACACGCTGACCGTTCCGGTTTTCAGACACATTATCCCGCAGTAGCCGGAGACGGAAAGCATCACCCCTGAGCAGAGGCTGATAAGCAGCCCCGCCGCACCGAGACCGAAGCCGTTTCCGGAAATCAGCACAAGCATAAGCCCGAAAGCCGCCGATATCGCGTTTCTGTATGCACCGTAGACAAGCACCGTCGGGATGTTCTTCACCTCATTGCTTGCCATCTTATTGAAAACCGCCTGAACCACGCGGAACAGGAGGATTATCGAAATATATAAAGCTGCCAATTTGTTTTTCCTTTCGCGGATATCCGACGATAATGATATCACGCTTTCCGGACTTTTTCAAGGGCGGCGGCTACGAAAATTTTTCGTAATGCTTGCATTACGTCCCCGGTCGGGGTATAATTGATAGCAGTACAGACAGGAGAAAACGGATATGGCAGGTATGACACTTACAAAGCTCGCGAAGCTGGCAAACGTATCGGTCTCAACGGCATCTAAGGCTTTTTCGATGAGCCCCGAGGTGAATTCCGAGACACGCGAAATGATATTTGACAAGGCGCGGGAGCTGCGGTGCTTCAAGCAGTTTTTCAGCGCGAAATACCCCCGGCTTGTCGTTGCCGTCATCTGCCCGGAGCTTGAGAGCCGGTACTATTCCGGTGCGGTCGGAGGGCTGCGCACGGCGCTTGAGGCGCGCGGGTGCGAAATAACCGCTGCGGCATCGGGTTTTTCCGCGAAAAGGGCAGCTGAGCTTGTCTCATATTATGAAAACTATGCCGACGCCGATGCGGTCATATCCTTTGAGGAGCTTCCGGAAAGGGCATGGAGGCACGAGATACCGGTCATCGGGCTCTGCCGGAGCGCTTTTTCCGCCGATGTCAGGATCTTAACCGACTGTAACGGCGCGATAAAGAAGCTGACCGACGGCTTTTTACGTTCCGGAATAAAAAAGATCGGCTTTATCGGAGAGGTGAGGACAGCAATGAAAGCCGCGGCATTCCGCGAGGCTCTCGGAGAAAGCTATGACCCGGCATTTGTCTCGGTGACAGAGGAGCGGTTCGAGAAGGGCGGATATCTTGCCGCTGACAGGCTTATCTCGTCGGGGAACCTGCCGGAGGCGGTGATCTGCGCCTACGATTACATGGCATACGGCGCAATGCGGCGTTTTAAGGACGCGGGGCTTGAAATTCCTTCCGACATTCTTGTCGCCGGGATGGACGACCTTGACGAGTCGGCATATTATATCCCCAGCCTGACCTCTGTTGACATGAGGAGCGGCGAAACGGCAGAGCTTGCCGCCGAAGCGCTGTTCCGGCTGATCCGGGGGGAGAAGGCGGAGAATGCCGTTTTACCCGCCGCAGTCGTTGCCCGCGAATCGACCGGAAATACCGTGATATGAGCGGAAAAGCGGGACAAATGCGGTTTTTATCGGTTGACATCCGACCCTTGTATGAGGTATAATATATCTGACATTGCAACACTTGCAGAAATGATAAAATGAGAACACGGTTCAATTCGGAAGGAATAAACACAATGAAGGAAATAAAACGGCAGAATTTCTCCGGAGAGCGCGCGCTTTTCGCCACCGACGGTGCGGTCATAACCGAATGCATCTTTGCCGACGGCGAATCGCCCCTCAAGGAGAGCAGAAATATAGAGCTTTACTGTGATCTTTTCAGGTGGAAATACCCGCTCTGGTACTGCAATAACGTTAGGATGGAAAACTGCACCCTGTTCGACACGGCGCGCGCCGGGATTTGGTACACGAGCGCGCTGACGGTGAAGGACACTGTGATTGAGGCGAAAAAGACCTTCCGCCGCTGTGACGGGGTGGTGCTTGAGAACGTGACGATGACCGATGCCGGGGAGACGCTCTGGGACTGCCGGAACGTGGAAATGAAAAACGTCTCGGCAAAGGGCGACTACTTCGCGATGAACGCGGAGAATTACGCAGTCGACGGGCTGACGCTTGTCGGGAATTATTCCTTTGACGGAGCGAAGAACGTCATCGTCAGAAATTCAAAGCTGATGAGCAAGGACGCGTTCTGGAACAGCGAGAACGTCACGGTTTATGACTCGTTCATCTCCGGAGAGTATCTCGGCTGGAATTCGCGGAATCTGACGCTTATAAACTGCACGGTGGAGAGCCTTCAGGGGCTTTGCTATATCGAAAACCTCGTTATGAGGAGCTGCAGGCTGATAAATACCACCCTTGCCTTTGAGTACGCAGATGCGGACGCGGAGGTGACAGGCAAAATCGACAGCGTTTTCAACCCCTCGTCCGGAAAAATCTCGGCTGACAGGATAGATACGCTTATAATCCAGCCGGAGAGGACCGACCCGGAAAAGACGGAAATCGTCTGTGATGACATCGGGGAGAGGCTTTCACGACCGGAGTGGGAGTCGGGGGACTGAGTTTTTGCTGACTTGGGCTTCCGTTTGCCGCGCAGTGGAAATACAACAGATTGAGGTATAGGTTTTCGAAACCGTTATGCAGCTTAATGCTTGGTAACGCGCTGCAGTTGCAGGCAGCTGCACACCTCATCACCGCCTGCCGGCGGAGCTTCTCCTCAAGGAAGCGATGATTAAATGAGGTGGTGCAGATTCGGTGCAGATTTTTTCGTATGCGACGACGAAAAACACCGGCAGTACTTGACGTACGGCGGGTTTTTCGACCGGAAGCAGACGGGAGAAGATGCGCCGGAGATGCGCTGCCGAATTAATCAGCGATTCCTCAAGGGGAAGCCTTTCTGAAAAAAACAAGAGAGGTACCGCAATGAAATACGATTTCAACACCCCGATCGACCGGAGGGAGACCGACTCGCTGAAGTGGGACGTCGGCGAAAACGAGCTTCCCATGTGGGTTGCCGATATGGACTTTGAAACCGCTCCGGCGGTGAAGGAAGCCGTCATGAGGCGCGCCGCGCACGGGATATACGGCTACACCCTTATCCCGGACAAATGGTATGATGCCATAACCGGATGGTGGAGAGAGCGTCACGGCTTCATGCTCGACCGCGACTGGCTCTGCTTCTGCACCGGGGTCATTCCTGCGATATCAAGTGCTGTGAAGCGCGTCACGAACGTCGGGGACAGGGTCGTCCTTCTCACTCCCGTATACGATATTTTCTATCACTCGGTTGAAAATGCCGGCAGAACCGTGCTTGAAAGCCGGCTGAGCTACCGGAACGGGGAGTATGACATCGATTTTTACGACCTTGAAAAGAAGCTGTCCGACCCGCTCTGCACGATGATGATACTCTGCAACCCGCACAACCCGGTCGGGAAGATATGGACTCCCGACGAGCTTGCCGACATCGGCGAGCTCTGCCGCAGGCACGGGGTGACGGTGCTGTCGGATGAGATACACTGCGACCTGACCGACCCCGGCTTCGGCTACACGCCGTTTGCCTCGGTCTCCGAGGACTGCCGCGACAACAGCATCACCTGCATAGCGGCAAGCAAGGCATTCAATCTCGCCGGGCTTCAGTCGGCGGCGGTGATAATTCCCGATGAATTTCTGCGTGCAAAGGTGGTGCGCGGGCTGAACAGCGACGAGGTCGCAGAGCCGAACTGCTTTGCCGCTGTCGCTGCTGCCGCGGCATTCGGAGAAGGCGGCGAATGGCTTGATTCTCTCCGCGGATATCTTGCGGAGAACAAGAAGGCGGCGTTTGACTTTGTCGCGGAAAATCTTCCGGAGATAACCCCGGTCATGCAGAATGCAACGTATCTCCTCTGGCTCGACTGCGGAAAGATCACCGACGACGCGGAAAAGCTCGCAGATTTCATAAGAAAAAATACCGGGCTTTACATCTCGGCAGGAAACAAGTACCGCGGAAACGGTAATCTGTTCCTCCGGATAAACGTCGCCTGCCCGAAAGAAACCGTCATGCGCGGGATGAAGCTGCTCCGCGACGGGATAAGGGCTTTTGAAAAAGAAAACTGACCGGAATCCTTCGTTGCGGGATTCTTAAAGACCTCCTTCCGGGGGTCTTTTTTTGTGCACCGGAAGCATTCTGCCCAAAAATGCGACAGAACCGCCCGGTATGTCTTAAATCCGGACAGTTTTGCTTTCTTTGACCGAAAACCGGTCATATGCCGCAGAACTGTCCGTTTTCATGCGGGGAAAACCGTGATATAATACCTCCCGTAAACAAAAGAAAGCCGGTATACGCAATACCGGAAAACAAAGGAGGAAATCATGGGATATCCCATGAGGAATTGATCATGCGTTCGGTTGCACCTATGAGAACCGCGAAGATCGGTTACATCATTATTTCAACAGCACTCTGCGTGCTCGGAGTACTGCTTATCGCAGTCCCGGGTTTTTCGGTATCTATGCTCGGGATCGTTTGCGGGATAACGCTTATCGTGTTCGGCTGTGTGAAGCTGACCGGGTATTTCTCCCGCGACCTTTACCGCCTTGCGTTTCAGTATGACCTGACATCGGGAATCGTGCTTATCGCTCTCGGCGTGGTAATGCTCGTCCGTCCCGGAAGTCTTATGACCTTCATCTGCATAACGCTCGGACTGTTCATCCTGACCGACGGGCTGTTCAAGCTGCAGATAGCGATGGATTCAAAGCGGTTCGGCATCAGGGAATGGTGGCTGATTCTGGCGCTTGCCGTGATAACCGGGATCTGCGGGCTTCTGCTCATGCTCCGTCCCGGCGAGGGCGGCAGGGTCATCATGGTCATGCTCGGCATCACGCTTATCTCGGAGGGTGTGCTCAATCTCGGCACCGTGTTGACGGCGGTCAGGATCATCAAAAACCAACAGCCCGACATCATTGATGTTGAGTATGAGGAAAGAAAGGACTAAGCAATGAGATTTTCAAAAGCGGTCGTGAAGTACCGCATACCGATCCTTATTCTGGCGATCGTGCTTATGGTGCCGTCGGTTCTCGGAATGATCGGTACACGGATCAACTACGATATGCTCGACTACCTGCCGTCCGACATGGACACGGTCATCGGTCAGAACGAGCTTATGAAGGACTTCGGAAAAGGCGCGTTCTCGCTGATAATCGTTGAGGATATGCCCGACAGGGACGTTGCGGCGCTCTGCGACAGAATCAGGGAGGTCGAACACGTCGATACCGTTCTCTGGTATTCGACCCTTTCGGATCTTTCAATTCCGAAGGAGCTGCTTCCCGATAAGATCTATGACGAATTCAACACCGACCACTCCACGATGATGGCGGTATTCTTCGACAGCGCCACATCGGAGGACGTGACGATGGACGCGATACGGGAGATACGGTCTGTCGCAGGAAAGCAGTGCTTTGTCTCCGGAATGTCGGCGCTCGTCACTGACCTTAAGGATCTATGCGAGGCTGAGGAGCCGATATACGTCGGGCTTGCGGTGCTTTTTGCCTGCCTTGCGATGCTTATCCTGCTTGACGGCTGGCTGGTGCCGTTCGTATTTCTTGCCTCCATCGGCATGATGATACTTCTGAACCTCGGCACGAATTATTTCTTCGGCGAGATATCGTACATAACAAAGGCGCTTTCGGCAGTGCTTCAGCTTGCGGTCACAATGGACTATTCGATATTCCTCTGGCACAGCTACAACGAGCAGAGGGAGCTTGTTTCCGACAAAAACGAGGCTATGGCAAAGGCGATCCACGAGACGCTTACCTCGGTTATCGGCAGCTCGGTAACGACTGTTGCAGGATTTGCCGCGCTCTGCTTCATGACCTTCACGCTCGGGCGCGACCTCGGCATTGTAATGGCAAAGGGCGTCATTCTCGGGGTCATCGGCTGTGTCACGGTTCTTCCCGCGCTGATACTTGTTCTTGACAAACCGCTTCAGAAAACCAAGCACCGTTCGCTTATCCCCGACATGACCGGGTTTGCAAAGGGTGTCTGCAAGGTGTTCCCGGTGTTTCTTGCGGTGTTCGTACTGCTTATCCCGCCGTCCTGTTACGGATACAAGAAGACGAACGGCGAGGTCTATTACGACATGGGGCAGTGCCTGCCGGAGGACATGGAGTATGTTATCGCAAACTCCAAGCTGTCAGAGGACTTTGACATATCGTCCACGCATATGCTTCTTGTTTCCGCCGGCCTTCCGTCGAAGTCGGTGAAGAGCATGATGAACGAAATGGAGAAAGTCGACGGTGTGAAATATATTCTCGGGCTTGAGTCGGTCATCGGTTCACGCGTTCCGACGGAGATAATCCCCGACAGCATAAAGAGCATACTTCAGAGCGACAACTGGAAGCTGATGCTTATCAACTCCGAATACAAGGTTGCGGGAGATCAGGTAAATGCTCAGATCGACAGCCTTAACTCCATCCTCAAGAAATACGACGAAAAGGGTATGCTCATCGGTGAGGCACCCTGCATGAAGGACATGATCGAGACTACCGACCGCGACTTCCAGGTAGTCAACGCGGTATCGATAATCGCGATATTCATTATCATTGCGATCGTCGAAAAGAGCATTTCCCTGCCCTTCATCCTGATCGCGGTCATCGAGCTTGCGATATTCATCAACCTCGGGCTTCCGCATTATCTCGGTCAGTCGCTGCCGTTCATTGCTCCTATCTGCATAAGCACGATACAGCTCGGCGCGACGGTTGACTATGCGATACTCATGACGACAAGGTACAAATCGGAGCGGCAGTCCGGCAAAAACAAGCACGATGCGGTCGTCACGGCGCTTTCGTCCTCGATCCCCTCGATAATCGTTTCCGGGACCGGGCTGTTCGCAGCCACGTTCGGCGTTGCCGTCTATTCCGACATCGACATCATCAGCTCCATGTGTATGCTGATGGCGCGCGGTGCGGTCGTCAGTATGCTCTGCGTCATCTTCATTCTTCCCGCTCTCCTCCTTCTCTGCGACGGGCTTATAAAAAAGACGACTCTCGGGATGAAGAAAGCTGAGAATTGATTTTATCCGGGCGCTGCCCGGACCCGCTCAGAACCTTCTTGAAAGAAGGTTCTGAGAACTCCAAGAACTTTTATCAAAAAAGAATTATTCCGGCTGGGGCGGTGCTCCGGGTCGGGTTTTAACACAGGAGAAATTTGATATGAAAAAGAACATAACGAAGGCTCTGTCGGTTCTTCTCGGGACAGCGGTTATAACCGGAGGGATCGGAGCTGCTGCGTATGCCGCAAACAGCGGAGAACCGACCGGAGCGGTAAAGGCCGGCAGGGTGCTCTCTGCCTCAAAGGACAGTGACAGCGCGGTGAAGAAGGACGAGACGGTATACGTCATCGCCTCCTCTGACGGCACGGTGAAAAAGATAATCGTCAGCGACTGGATAAAGAATTCTGCAGGCATGACCGAAATAAGCGACCGCAGTGACCTTGACAACATCGAAAACGTGAAGGGAGACGAAAAGTACACTCCCGGCGGGGACAATGTGAAGGTCTGGGACGCCGAGGGAAACGACATATACTACCAGGGAAGCATCGAAAAAGAGCTTCCGGTAATGATCTCGGTATCGTATATGCTTGACGGAAAGAGCATTTCGGCATCCGACCTTGCCGGGAAGAGCGGAAAGGTCACGATACGTTTTGACTACAAAAACAATCAGACGGTGAACGTGAAGGTCGGCGACAGAGAGGAAAAAATGTACGTTCCCTTCGCGGTGCTTACCGGGATGCTGCTTGACAACGACGTTTTCACGAACATCACGGTCGAGAACGGAAGGCTGATAAACGACGGAGACAGGACGGCGGTCATCGGCATGGCGTTCCCCGGACTTCAGGAGAATCTGGCGATCGACAAAGACATGCTTGAGATCCCCGATCACGTTATCATCACGGCGGACGTGAAGAATTTCGGCATGACGAACACCGTCACGGTTGCCGTGAACGATGTTTTCGCGAAGATCGACACCGGGAAGGCGGATGTTTCCGGGCTTGAAGGCTCGCTTTCCGAGCTTACCGGAGCTATGACGAAGCTGACGGACGGTTCTTCGGAGCTGTACAACGGGCTCTGCACGCTGCTTGACAAATCGGGGGAGCTTATTTCCGGGATAAACAGGCTGGCAGACGGTGCGCTGACGCTTAAAAACGGTGCCGCATCGCTTGACAAGGGTGTCTGTGAGCTGAAAGCCGGCATCGGAGAGCTGAAGGACGGTCTTACCGAGCTTGACAGCCACAGCAAGGAGCTGAACGACGGGGCAGGAAAGGTATTTGAAACGCTTCTCACCACGGTTGACAAACAGCTTGCCGACAGCGGTCTTACCGTTGACAGTCTGACGACAGAGGGCTACAAAAAGACCCTCACCGATCTTCTTGCAGACCCCGACGACACGCAGAAAAAGGAGCTTATCGGAATTGCCGACGCGGCTCTGAACGAACAGCTAAGGGCATACAATGTTCCGGAGGAATATTACCCGGCGGTCAAATATATGCTCTGCGAGCGCCTTTCAGAGGGCATGACGACCGAAAAGGCAATGACCGGGATCGTCACGGTACTGACCCACGCGAAGATGTATGCGGCTGACCCAAAGACCTATGCGGCATTCGCTCCCGACGCGCTTGCGCTTCAGAACGCGGCAAAAACCGCCGCAGCGGCACAGGGACAGGCTGCGATAAA
>FR891105.1:8835-11823 GCA_000433515.1 Candidatus Colimorpha enterica
GGCTGCGATAAACGGGCTCTGTCTCTCGCTTGCGAAATCGAGACTCAGACCGCAGATCGAGGCGGCTGTCGCACAGCTTGACGAGTACAACAAGTTCTGCACCGGTCTTACCGATTACACGAACGGTGTTTCCGACGCGCTTGACGGCAGCGGGAAGCTGAATGCGGGTGCTGCCGACCTGAAGAAGGGCTCGGCAAAGCTGAACGCCGGCGCAAAGGAGCTTTACAACGGCATCCTGACGCTGAAGAACGGCGCTCCGGCTCTGACCGACGGCATAACAAAGCTCCGCGACGGTTCGCTGGCGCTTTCCGACGGCATAAAGGAGTTCAACGAAAAGGGTGTTCAGAAGCTCATCGATGCGGTTGACGGCGACATAGCCGGTCTTGTTGACAGGATAAACGCAACTGTCGAAGCCGCAGGAAGCTGCAACAACTTCTCCGGGATCGCCGACGGCACCGACGGTGAGGTAAAGTTCATCTACCGCACCGACTCGGTTGAAAGCGGAAACAAATAAGCGGACGGGATATAAAAAACAGCGGGAAGGCAATGGCTTTCCTGCTGTTTTTTGCGGCGGAGAGGTTTTTCAACCGTTGTTCTCAGCAATGCTCCGCAATGATCCTGTTTACCTTTTCCCTCAGCGCAAGGATGAACTCCGGCTCTGCGGGATAATGGGCGAAGGTGAGGTCGTATCCGGCGGCATCGTCGATCATTTTTATGACCGCGTCCCTGCCGATGTACCTTTCGCAAAGCTCAAGCGCGGCAACGTCGGAAAGGGCTTCGCGGAAAACGTCCTGACGGAGAGACTCAAGCGGAGTTCCGTCGGGGGAGGGATAGACGGAGAACGGGTCGCCCGCCGGAAGCTGACCGTCAGCCGACTGGCAGGTGTAGGGATTTATCAGCCTGCGCGAACCCATGCTGTACCAGAAGTTGTAGCCCCACTGGAGGAAGCCGCGGATGTCGTACTTGTAGAGCTGGACCCCGAGAATGCGGTTTCTCGACGACGGGTAGGCGATGAAGCGGTTACCGACCCTGTCCCACTGACCGCAGCAGTAGTATGTCCATCTCTCGGACACTCCCGCCTCGATGAATGCCTCGATGTGGTCGTTCGACGGTATCGGAAGTGCAACAGCACCTTTTTTGTAGAACTCGACCGACGAAAGCGCGTCGGCGACCTTAAGCCCCTCAAGGAACGGCGCAACAACGTTTTTTGCCTTCACATAACCGTCGAACTGCTCAAGATTCGGCTCGTCGGAGATGTGGAAAATGCACCTGTCGATGACTCCGAGAGCCTTCAGACGGCTGATGAGCGCCGGAAGCAGCTGCGAAACGAACGCGGTGTACTCCGCACCTGTGCCGGGTGTGTCCCAGCCGAAGATCCTGACGGTCTCACCGTTCTTTTCTGCAACGACCTTGGGCGCGAATTCCGCTCCCCACTGCGAAAAGAGGTGAGATATCTCAAAGTACTTTATCCCGCACTCCCCGGCTGTCTTTATCCACCTGTCAAGGAGATCGAAGCCGAATTCACAGCCGTTCTCCGTGATCTTTACCGATATCAGCTGAACGGTGGGGCGCTCGCCTCCGATCTCGGTGTCAAGCGGCGGGGTGAGTATCGGGGTGAGAATGCAGTTCATCCCGTTTTTCGCCGCGCATTTCATGTATTCCGCGATAATCTCCCAGTGACGCTCCGAAAATACCGGAACGTTGTAATACGACGCAAGGCAGTCGCAGTGGAACCACTGGGTGAATATCAGCCTCTGCTCCGGAAGCTCCGCCGGGACAACAGTCAGTGAAAGTGTATTTTCCGCAACGACATTCTCTCCGTCGGAAAGGGTGATGCTTATCCTGTGCTCTCCCGCGTTTTCCGGGGTGAGGGTGAACCAGAGCGACGTTGTTCTTCCGGGAACCGGACGTATGAAATTTCCGTCGGTCGGCTGAAGAATGTCCGGGTATGTCCCGGTTTTGCTGTCGATGTAATACGGTGTGCCGCGCGAGGTGTCGTGGCGGTAGGTCGGGAAGTCGCAGAAAACGCTGACAGCCTCTCTTACAGAATAATCTCCCGGCATTCCGGTCACCGACAGCGTCAGCCGCCGCGACGAAGGAATGCTTTCATCATTGTCAAGGACGAGAAGCTGAAAATCAAGCGTCTCTCCGAGAAGTGCCGACTGCTTCTCAAGCGCCGGATAATTCTCCGGGCGGGTGTCGGCAAGCGCTTTTTCAAGCGGTGATACGATTCTTGTAATTATTTTTCCGGACATGGTGTTATTACTTCCGTTCAATTCATTCCGCGGTCGAGGGTGTCCCAGACAAGCGCGTCGTTTTCTTCTTTGAGCGGGATGAGAACAGGGGTCTCAAGCCTGCCGTCGGCGGTTTCCGCGTTCGGCGAGTGCATCGACATCCAGAGCTGTCCTTTTCCGTCGGTGAATATCATCCCGTGACCGCCGTCGTATTCCCCGGTGTACGCCTTTGAATAGAGGAGCTCATCCTTCTGCACCCACGGTCCGGTGACGAGCCCGCTTGTGCTTTCGGCAACTCCGACGGCATAGCCCTCGCTGTCCCAGTTCGACCAGATCATAAGGAGCTTTCCTCCCTTTGTGCGGTACAGGAAGCAGCCGTCGGTGACGCAGTGATCGGTCCATGACGGATCGTCGGCGCGGAAAAGCTCGACCGGCTCGGATATGAAGTGAGTGAGGTCGTCGGACAGCTTTGCGCAGGCCATTCTGCCGATGCCGTCGTCGGTCGAGGTCCATTCGTGAACGAAAACCATCCACGGCTGCCCTTCTTCGTCGATGTAAAGCGTTCCGTCGATCGCGTCCCAGTCGGCGGGGGTCACGGGGCCGTCTGAAATCAGGTTGAAGGTCTTTGCCGGATGGTCGGCGGCGAATACCGCGCAGCCGCGGTGTCCGGTTCTTGCGGACTTGTAGGTGGTTATCATATAGAACCTGCCCTTGTACTCATGCACCTCGGGCGCCCACTTGTTTTCAACGAAAT
>FR891106.1 GCA_000433515.1 Candidatus Colimorpha enterica
GGGACGCGGTGATCGCCGTTTCGGGACTTCCGAAGAAGGGCTTTTCCGAAAGGCGGATATCCGACGACGTCGGAAAGCTGACCGACGGCAGAAGCGTGTACCAATACAGCGAGGGCGGAGAAAAGCTGTCTGTCACCTCCGACTCGGAGGGATGTTATGTCAGCTGTGCCGCGCCGATTATCGCGGAGGGCGATGTTGCCGGATGCGTCATATCGGTGTCGTGCGGTGAACCTGCTCCGACAGGCGCCGACACGGAGCTTAAATTGGTGCAGACTGCGGCTGTCTTTCTCGGAAAACAGCTTGAGAGCTGATAATCCGGGAAAAAGCCGGACGGTGATTGACATCGGCGGCGTAATGTGCTATAATATACCTGCGACCGGGAGGTGCATTCGCGCAGCATCACGCCGTAAGGTATTGCTGTGAGGAAAGTCCGGGCTCCGCAGAGCAGGGTAACGGATAACGTCCGCCGAAGGCGACTTCAGGGAAAGTGCAACAGAAATAAACCGCATGATTCGTCATGTAAGGATGGAAAGGCGAGGTAAGAGCTCACCGGCATTCTGGTAACAGCGTGCAAATGTAAACCCTACCCGGAGCAACTCCCCATGGGAATCCCGGAAACGGGCTGCCTGCTCGGCAGATTCCCGGGGCGGCTGGAGCCGTGCGGTAACGTACGGTCGAGACAGATGAGTGCAGGCGGCTTTGCCGCAACAGAACCCGGCTTATTATCCCGGTCGCATTTTATGTCGGATTATTCCCGAAAAAACTGTCCCGTTTCCTGCGGGGCGGTTTTTTGCCGGGAAGGCAGTGCCCTCTTGATTTTCCGACGTTTTTCTGATATCATACCGTATAAGAAATTTGTTTATCCGACAGAGGAGGATATAAAAATGAGTACTGACCTTCAGACGCTTATCGGGAAAGGACAGTTCAGCTGCCGGTGCGGAAAGTGCCACAGTGCGGGATTTTCGCGCGTCATGATCGGAAGCGGTGTTACCGCAGGAGTTCCCGATGTGCTTGAATCTTACGGAACCGGAAAGGTGTTTATCCTTGCCGACAGAAACACATACAGGGCGGCGGGAGAGCGCGTCACCGCGGAGCTTGATAAAGCCGGGATCGCCCACACCGTGTTTCTTCTGCCCGGAGAGGGAAGAGCAGAGCCGGATGAGCGCGCCGTCGGCTCGGCTGTCATGCACTTTGACCCCTCCTGCGACACCGTCCTCGGCATAGGCTCCGGTGTCATAAACGACATCGGAAAGATAATATCCTCTCTGACCGGCAGACAGTATGTCATATACGGCACCGCCCCCTCAATGGACGGCTACGCGTCGGGAACCTCGTCGGTGATACGCGACGGGCTGAAGCTCTCGCTGACGACCCGCGTGGCGGATACCGTCATAGGCGACACCGACGTCCTTGCCGCGGCTCCGATGAGAATGATCCTTTCCGGGCTCGGAGATATGATCGCAAAATACATAAGCATTGCCGAGTGGAAGATATCGAACATAATCAACGGCGAATATTACTGCGATACCGTAGCCTCACTCGTGACCGACGGGCTGAACGAGTGTATGGAAAACCTTGACGGAATCCCCTCGCGCGACAAAAGCTCAATCGCCGCCGTCATGAACGGAATGGTCCTCTCGGGAATCGCCGCAAATTATGCCGGAGTCACCCGCCCGGTCTCGGGAATGGAGCATTACCTTTCGCATATCTGCGATATGAGAGCCGCAGAGTTCGGCACACATTCCGATCTCCACGGCATCCAGTGCGGAGCGGCAACTATCGAATGTCTGAAAATATACGAAAAACTTCGCTCTGTTACCCCGGACCGCGAAAAAGCACTTGAGTATGCCGCGGCGTTCTCGTATGACAGCTGGAAGGAAAAGCTCCGCCGCTGGCTCGGAAACGGTGCAGAAGCAATGATAGCAAACGAGGCGCACGAGCATAAATACGACAAAACAAAGCACCGCGAACGCCTTGACAGAATAATCGGCAGCTGGGACAGTATTCAGAGTGTCATCCGTCAGCTCCCCCTCCCGTCAGAGATTGTTCCGGGGCTGCAGAAAATCGGACTGCCGACCTCATTTGCGGAAATCGGCTTCACCGAGGAGGAAACAAAAAACGCCGTGCTTTTCAGCAGGGACGTAAGGGACAAATATGTCGGCTCAAGACTGATGTGGGATCTCGGAATTACCGACGAGATCGTCGGCTGAACAGAATAATAATTACATTAAAACTCCGATGAGATGTTAACTCACCGGAGTTTTTGTTAATATCCGGTCTTCTATTATACCGTCATCCCGCCATGACCGACGAGACCTTCCAGCCGCCGCTTTCCGCCTTCTCGATCTGCGAACCGCAGTAAGCGCAGATGTTTCCGACACTGTCCTTAAGCGGCGCACCGCAGTGGGGACAGTTTATATTCCGTTCAAGCGTGTTTTCGTAAAGAACAATATATTTCCTGTTTCCTGACCCGCGCGATGCGGCGGAAACCTCGATAACCACCGTGTTTTTGCCGGAGGAACAGGTGTAGTCGGAAATGACCGCATTCCCGACGGTCATTGTATCGTCGGTGTATTTCATCCTGACCGCTTCCTTTGCACATCCAAGTGCGACCGTCGGGCTGAAATCCGGAAAATCCGCGGTTATCTGCGGAATAAGTACACCTCCGCGGTTGTTCAGCATAAGGGACTGAAACCCTCCGGAAATTGAGTCCATCGCCTGACTGATCGTCCGGTCAACCGCGCCGGTCATACGGTGCGACGACGAGATCCCCTTCACGATCGTAACGATAACGACCGTGAAAACCGATATGAAAACAACAACAAACAGTATCGGAACTATCGCAAACAGTACATCAGTTATTTCCATCAAAACAATTCTCCTTTCAGCCCTCGCTGATATCAGTGAATTTCCATTCCCCTCCGAGGGGATTTACAAGCAGCGAGTCGCAGTACCGGCATATCCTTGCCGAGCTGTCCGATACCGGTGCCCCGCAGTTGGGGCAGTTGGCGGTAAGCACCGTGCCGTTTTTGCCCACAAGATACGAATAAAGCAGAACATACCGTTTCTGAAGCAGCATTCCGCCCTCACGGTACTGAAGCGCCGCCTGAAGCACGACGGTCTTTTCATAAAGAGCCTTTTTGTACCCGGAAATGACGGTGTTATGTATCTTAAGCGAGTCCTTTCCGGAGAGCTTTTCTTCAAGCGCCCGTTTTGCCTCCGTGTAAACCGCGGTGGGATCAAAGTCGGGAAAATCGCTCCGTATCTGTGACAGATATATCGATTCGCACCCGTTCAGCGAGCGCGGACGGTCGTCAAACTGCTGAAAGCCGCCGTTTGACAGGGTGTAAGCGGCAGTCCGTATAAGCCGGTTTGCGTTCAGCTTTTTTACCGCGACCGCTATGACAATTGCCGGTGCTGCGATGATAATTGCCAGAACCGCAAGAAAAATAATCGTTCCCGTGTTCATCTTCTCTCCTCAGATCATCTTCTGACCGTTGATTATCAGCGCAAAGCGTATGCCGAGCTTTTCGGCAGCCTTCCGGCAGAGTATCATGCGGTTGAGAAATATCTCGAAATAGTCCATGACCGGACAGAACCCGGTGTCTATACCAATGTCAAGCACAATCTCCTCCCGCGAAACGGTCACGACGGAGCGCTTGACTGAGTAGTTCACACGGTCATGGATGTCAAACCGCGGCAGGTCTGTGTTTCTGACGCGGTTGCACCTGACGTCGGTCTTGTCGGCAAGGATAAGCGCGGCGGCGACAGGGTTGACCGGGAATGCCGTTGATTCGTCGTGATTTCCGATTGCCGTGATGATCGTCGCTATCTCATCCGGCTCGGCATCCATCCTGTCAAGCAGACGGAACGCCATTATTGCGCCGCTCTGCGCATGATCAACGCGGTTTATAACGTTCCCGATGTCGTGCAGATATCCCGCAATTTCGGCAAGCTCCGCGTCCCTTTCCGGATATCCGAGGGTCAGAAGTATTTTCTTTGCCGTCTGCGAGACCTTTGTGACGTGCGGAAAGCTGTGCTCGGTATACCCGAGGGCAATAAGCGACTCATCCGCCTTTTTTATATAGCTTTTTATCGATTCGTTTGCCTTTACCTGTTCAATCGTGATCCTCATTACGCTG
This sequence comes from Candidatus Colimorpha enterica, assembly GCA_000433515.1. GTDB lineage: Bacteria > Bacillota > Clostridia > Oscillospirales > CAG-272 > Colimorpha_A. Next base: position 4,143 of record FR891106.1, read on the forward strand.
CAGTGCCTTCCTGTCTGTGTGTCGTATATATAATACCACAAAATCGCTCCGGGGTCAACGGCTTTTGAACCCACGGGGCAATATTACCGCAAAATTTCCGTAAAGATTGACTTTTCGGCTCCGATGAAGTATAATAGTATGTAGTTATAGAAAAAAACAGACCCGGAGAAAAGTATGTCAGGTTTCGGATATATCATGCGCTGTATAAAGAGCATGAATTTCAAAAATTTGTTTGCAACGGTGAACGAAATACACGGAATAACCGGAAAGAACCGCCCGTTTCTTTTCTGTGATGTCGTCTGGTGCGGACTCCGCTACGGCGCAGGCTACCGCGATTACCGCCTGAACGAGTGGTGGACGCTCAACGGAAAGCAGAGAAAAACCTATGTCACCCGCGGGATAAACAATTCCATAATCAAAAAGTGCAACGATCCCGCATACTATCACCTGCTGAACAACAAAATCGATTTCAACCGCCTGTTCGGAGAATATCTCGGCAGAAGGTGGATATACCTGAAGGAAGCCACGGAAAGCGACTTTGAAAAATTCATGTCCGGCCTTGAAACCGTCGTTGCAAAGCCGACCGACGAGGCGTGCGGGCGCGGAGTCGAGAAGATAAACAGATCCGATTATGAATCGGTCGGCGCTATGTATAAGCACCTGACGGAGACGGGACGCTTCCTTGTAGAGGAGTGCATTGTCCAGCACCCCGTGATATCCGGGATATATCCGTATTCGGTCAATACGCTGCGGATCGTCTCGCTGACCTCCGACGACGGCACTCCGCATATACTTTACGCCTTTATCCGTATCGGAAACGGCGGCAGGGTCGTCGATAACATAAATGCCGGCGGAATGGCGGCTCCCATCGACCTCGATACCGGAGTCATAAACAACGTTGCCTTCGATAAGGACAGCAGATATTACGACACACACCCCCAGACCGGAAGCCCCATTGTCGGCGTGAAGATCCCGATGTGGGACGAAGCAAAGGAGCTTGTTCTGAAAGCCGCGAAAATGATCCCACAGCTCCGCTATGTCGGCTGGGATGTCGCAATAACTCCCGATAAACCGGTGTTCGTCGAGGGAAATCAGCATCCCGGGCACGATATCCTTCAGATGCCGCCCCATGTCCCGGACAAGATCGGAATGCTTCCGAGAATAAAACAGTTTATCGATATATGACCCGGAGCCGGATAAATGCTCAAAGGAGAAAAAAATGAAGCTTACAACCCAGACCGACCGCATAGCAGCCACACTCGGCGACAGAACCGCAATACGCATTATAAAGGAAGCCGGGTACGATTCCCTCGACTGCACGCTTTACAATATGCAGAACGATGCAAGCCCCTTCTGCGGAGACGGCTACCGCGAATACACAGAAGACCTGAAAAGGTACGCCGATTCCCTCGGAATAGGCTTCGATCAGGGTCATGCCCCCTTCCCGGTCTGCGACGCACATAACCCCGGATATACCGAAAGAATCGCCCCGCGCGTCATCCGTTCGATAGAGATATCCGGTATCCTCGGCGTGAAATATCTGGTAGTCCACCCGACAGCACCGACCCAGATGCCCGACGGCGCCGACCTGCGTGAATTCAACCTGTCATATTACCGCTCGCTCCTGCCTTACGCAAAGGAGTACGGGGTTACAATATGCCTTGAAAATATGTGGGGTTGGGACGCAAGACGCGGCTGTATAATCCCGAGCGTCTGCAGCTACGCCCGCGACCTCGCCGATTACGTCGATGCCCTCGATTCCGGATACTTCGCCGCCTGCCTTGATTTCGGTCACAGCGGCCTTGTCGGAGAGGAGACCGCCGACGCGATCCTCACCCTCGGTCACGACAGGCTGAAGGCAGTCCATGTCCATGATAACGGTTACCGCGGCGACGACCATATGCTCCCGTTCTACGGAAAAATGGACTGGGACGCGATCACCTCCGCACTCGGAAAGATAAACTATTCCGGCAGCTTAACCTTTGAAGCCGATAACTTCATCGGACGTCTCCCGCCGGACGAAGCCCTGTACCTCGCCGCCGAAAAATATATGGCAGCCGTGGGCAGATACCTAATCAAAAAAACCGGACTCTGAACCAAAGCAACCCTTCCCGAAAACAGGAAGGGCTGTTTTGCTGACCGCACAACACGCAAATCAAAAAAATCAGTTCAAAAGTTCTTGGAATTCCTAAAACCTTCTTACAAGAAGGTTTTAGGCGGGTCCGGGCAGCGCCCGCGTCACTCTTTAACCGTCCTCACAGCTTCAATGCCGTAGTATTCAAAGCACTTAACCGACTGCTCACCGATACGCTCCCCGCAGATAAGCACCGGTACCGCCGGCGGACAGGTCACACTCACCTCGGCAAGAATCTTCCCGACAGATAAACGCACGGGGGTTTTCTCCGATACAGCCATGATCGCCTCGTGAGGAGTCATGACGGCTTCAGCGGCTTCCGGAACAGGCGGACGCGATAATATCGCCTCGCGCCGCTTAAGCGAACAGAGCGCATCCCCGACAGCGGCAAAATCGCTCTCCCGGTTCATCGGCGAGAACATCATCACAACCGTGTCCGGATCGGCAAATTCGCAATAGATCCCCCGGCTTTCAAGATACAGGGAAACCTCATGTCCCGTGTATCCGAACCCTTTCGTCATAACCGTCAGCTTCAGCGGCTCGTCCGAAACAACAGTAAACCCGTGCGCACACAGTCGGCCTTTAAGCCCGGCAACTC
>FR891107.1:0-2343 GCA_000433515.1 Candidatus Colimorpha enterica
CTGCTTGAAGAGCCGCTCGAGGGTCGCGATGCTTACTCCGCACTCCTCGGCAACATCGGAAATAAGAAAAGGCTTTCTGTCGTTCTCGCGGATGAACGCTATTGCCTGATCAAGCTCGTCGGGGAAACGCAGTGCGCTTTCGGACGAAACGCTTACCCCGCCGTTGAGCAGGTCGATAAGGCGGAGAAAATCGAGCATTTGTGTGACCTGCGTCTTTTCTCTCCCCTCGACCATAGACCGGCACAGGCTGATAAGCGCCGTCTTTTTTTCTCCGGAAGCACGATAAGATTTCCTTTTCCGAGATCACGGTTATAAAAAATGCTGAGAAGGTCATAATTATTCTGCGTCCAGAATATGACGCGGTAGTGCTTGTGCACGGCATTTGTGTTGTGGATGCAGTAATGATACTCCTGAGGGCGGGTGATAATGACGTCGCCCCTTCCGATGGGATATATTGCGTCCTCTACCGCAAAGGACACGTCTCCCGAAACGTTGACATATATCTCGCAGCACTCGTGGGCGTGGCGGGTGATTTTCCTTGCGTTGTTTCCCGGGGGAAGCTCGACATAGTGTATCCTGCACTCTATGCGGTCGATCGGGTTAAGCAGTGCGGTCGCACTGTCGTTCCTGTATTTCATTGCGTTGACACCTCCGGCCGGTCCTTTCTTTGTTGACGATTATATCATATTTCCTGACGAAAAATCAATAGCATTTTGTAAACAATCTCTGTATAATAGAAATCGACGAAAGCTGATTTTCCGTTAATACTAACAAAGGACTATAATCGCCGTCAGTGTCAGTTTCACCCTGTTAGTTATTCCCCGAAGGCGTTCTGCGGTTGTCGTTGCCGCACGCGGAGGGGATCTCTATAAACATCAAAATTTTATTACGGAGAGCAGATCATGAAAAAATTTTTATCTGTCTTAATTGCGGTACTCACTGCCGTTTCCTGCTTTGCATTTACGGCATCTGCGGCTGATAAGGTCAAGTCCGTTGATCTTTCCGGCGTAAAGCCGACTGCGTGGATGACATATCACGCAACGTCCGGAGACGCCAAGCCGGAGTACAAGATCGGAATCAGGTGCGATGCCGATGACTGGGACGAGATCCCCGTTGACAAGTTCCTTGTTTTCAACAACGAGAGAGTCACCTGCAAGAACTATATCCAGCTTCATACCTCAAATAAAGAGGATCACCTCAATGCGGAAGGTAAGCCGATCGGCTTCGTAGAGTGGAGCATCGAGGGTACAACCGCCAACACCTTCAAGGTCCTTGCGGGTCTTGATGCCGACAGAGGCGGTCAGACAAACTATACAAACGTCTACATTGACGGTAATCTTGTTTACGACGGCAAGGACAATCACTATACTCCCACCGCCGCCGTTGAGATCGAGGTAACCATCCCCGAAGGCGCCAAGACCCTCAGGCTTGAGGCTGTGACCGACGGAGAGTTCAACTCTCAGTTCGTCGTATGGAACGAGCCGACCCTTTTCAACAAGGACGGTTCCGATTTTGATCCTCCGTTCGCTCCCAGAACGATCACTGTGACCGAGGCAACGAAGAACCACATCAAGTTCTCCTACACCGGCGCAAGAGAAGGCGGAAACAACTGGGTCGGAGTTTACAGCGCGGAGGCTGAAATCACCCCCGATTCCCACTCGGAATATTCGCTTTTCTATGTATATCTTGCCCCCGGTGACGGTGAATATGACCTTGATTTCGAAAAATGCGCAAGAGTCGGCGAAGCTACTGATGACTATCAGCCCGGCACGATGATGAGAAATACTAACGACGTTGTGCTTCTCGGTCATCTTTCCGAATATAAGCTCATCTGGCTCGGCGGAGAGAGCTGGTACGAGACATATCTCGAGGTTGCTCTTGAGGACGAACCCGTTGACTCCTCCTCCGCTCCCGTCTCCGAGCCTGCCGGATCCACAAACAACACCGATGACTCTCAGCCCGAGAGCTCTGCCGCTCCCTCCGGTGCCGTCTCGGAAAAACCCGCAGGCGAAAAGGACAGCAACGGCTGGGTTATGCCCGTTATCATTGTGGCGGCTGTCGTGATCGTTGCTGCGGTCGTCGTCATAGTCATAAAGAAGAAGAAGTAATCAGCTGCCGCAGTACCCGTACCGTGCTGCGGAGGGGCTGCGGAACAACCGGGCAGTATGTCATAACGACGGGCATACTGCCCTGCTGAAGAATTGCGGCGGCTCTTCCGCCCCATGTCTGTTTGTCTGCGACAAGCATCAAAAATTGAAAAGGAGATACGTTGTGAAAAAGATAATTTCTCTGATTGTTTCTGTCATACTGACACTTACTTTTGCCGTACCGTTTGCGGCAGCC
>FR891107.1:2348-9319 GCA_000433515.1 Candidatus Colimorpha enterica
TTTGCCGTCCCGTTTGCGGCAGCCGATGCACCGTCCGTGAAGATAACCGCTCTCAACTCGTTTTCCGTTGAATTCGAATATACCGGTGCCGGAGCCGAGTCATGGGTCGGTGTGTACGCCGACGGCGAGACTCCCGGACAGGATACTCCCGCTATAATGTGGAAGAAGGTTACCGAGGGAGACGGAAAGGGTCTTATCACCCTGAGCGGTGCTGCCGACGGCAGAAGATACGGCGGAGACTATACCAACCTCCCTGCCGGAAAGTATTCCTTCAAGCTGTTCCCCGACGGGGGATACGGCGCCGTTGCAGAGGTCCCCTTTGAAATTAAAAAATACGACTTCCCGAAGGACGACAGGTATACCTACCTCTCCGACCTCAAACCTGCCTCGTGGCTTATGTATGAGGCAAGCTCCGAGGACGATCCTCCCCTTTACACACCGAAATATGACATTCAGGAAAGCGGATTTGAAGGCAATACGACCATCAACGTAGCCGGCTATTACTACGAAAAAGGCATAAGACTTCATCCCGGCAACGAAACCACCATCAACCATCTCATCAATACCTACGACAAGTATGCGGAGATCGTTTACGATATAAGCTCTCTTGACGTCAACCGCTTCTATACCGCGGCAGGGAAGGATTCCGTCGGTCAGAAGGGCTGGAGCATGAACTTTGAGATCCTCGCCGACGGCAACCTGATTTACTGCTCCGGGGAGATCGGTTCAAGAGACGCGGCGATCATCGACATCTCGATCCCTGCCGGCACAAAGCTGCTTACTCTCCGCGGAATGTCGTTTGACGGCTACAACGACGACTCCTTTGCCTTTGCCGACGCAAAGGTCTGGAAGGAAGACGGAGCAAAGACGGTTACCGTTAAATCCGTCTCCCTGAGAGAAATCCCCGTTTCCTATACTGCGGCAGCCGCCGACGGTAAGGATATGGTCGGCATATTCCCTGCAGGAGGAACCGATCCGGTCGCAACCGTAAACCTTGCGGCGGGCGACGGAGAGGCAAAGATCAACCTTGCCGAACTCACAAACGGCGGAGTCGCAAAGCTCGACGAAGAAAAGCTCTACACTGTAAAATTCGTAGCTTCCGACGGAAGCGTTGCCGATACCAAGGAAATTTTCACACCGAAAGCCGGAGCGGACGATACCGAGCCTGCAGTGTCGGCTGACGACACCTCCAAGCCCTCCGAAAGCTCCTCTGCCGCCCCCGACGTTACGTCAGGCGACAAGAAGGACGGTGAAAACAATACCGTGGCGATCGTCATTATCGCCGTGGCGGCAGTTATCATAATTGCAGCGGTTGCGGTCATCGCACTGAAAAACAAAAAATCCGATAAAAAGGCATAACTGATTTTATTAAACGAAAGGAAGAAATGCAAATTGAAAAAGCTGCTTGCTCTTTTGTTGATTGCGGCATCGCTTACAGCGTTTTTTTTCCGGTTGCCGTAAGGACGACCCCGAAACTCCCGATGACTCCACCAGTACACCGACAAGTGAAGAAGGCGGAAAATATCGCGCCGACTACCTCCCCGATGCCGACTATCAAGGCGGCACATTCCGGGTCTATACAGTAGATCCCGACAACACCGACCTCACGACGGTGTTCACTCCCGACAGCGAGGAAAACGACATTGTCAGTCAGGCAATAAGAAAGCGCAACGGTATCATTGAGAAGCGCTATAACATCGTTTTCGCGCAGGATCTTGCGGCATCATGGGGTGACCTTTCCGGTCAGTTCGAAAAGGTCGCAAACTCCGGAGACTATGAGTACGATCTTATGATGCAGATCCAGAGAGAAGCATTCACCGCAGTCACACGCGGCTATGTAACTCCCATAAGCAAGCTCAAATACTGCCACACCGATGAACCGTGGTATGCCACCGACGTCAATAAGCAGTTCACGATTGCCGGAACGCAGTTCTTTGCATACAGCGATGAATGCATCAATATGTTCGAGCAGGCAAGCTGCGTTCTCTACAACAAGAAGATCCTTGCAGAAAGTAAGCTCACCGATCCCTATGACTATGTCAAGGCGGGCACGTGGACGTATGACGTCTTCTTCGAGCAGGCAAAGAGCGCTATCTTCGACACCGACGGCGACGGTAAGATCGATGACAACGATGTAATGGGCATTGTCTCTCCCGCAGATATGTTCTATCCGACGGTCTGGGTAAGTTCGGGGCTCAACACCATCGACAAGGGTGATGACGACATCCCGGTCTTTACCGCAAACTCCAAGGAAAAGTTCTTCGATATCTGCCAGAAGACGCTTGACTATGTCAAGACAGAGGGCGGTCTGTTCGACTCCTATCACGACAAATCTCAAACCGTCCCCGGTTCCGACCAGCACGGCGTAATCACCGAGAGCATCTTTGAAAACAACCACGCGCTCTTCTGCGTGGGACTTATAGGTCAGATCCATCTCTACAACGACATGGAAGCGGACTTCGGCATCGTTCCGGCACCCAAGCTCGAGGAGAGCCAGGAAAAGTATCTCACCCGTGTACTCGACGGCTGGATCTACTGCGTGCCCAAGTCCAATAAAGAGCTTGACCGCACCTCCGTGATCATGGAGGCTCTTGCAGTCGAGACAAAGAACTGGGTATACGAGCCGTACTATGAGCTTGCACTCAAGTCCCGTTACACCCGTGACGATAACGGACGCTCGGCTGAAATGCTCGACCTCATGCTTGAGACCCGCACCATCGACCTCGGCGATACCATCTGGCAGGGATTTTCCCGCAACAGCTTCCTCGATCTGTTCTGGAAACGCGACAACAGCTTTGCTTCCACCGCAAATGCCCGCAAGGAACCGGCTGACAAGAAGATTGCCGCCGAAGTCGAAAGAATCAAGAAATACAATCAGTAATCTGACAGTCCCGCGGCTATCCGCTTGACAAACCACCGATATAATATTATAATATATACCATGGAACGTAAGCGGATCTCCGCTGACACGAAAGCGTTTCACCGCACACATGAAAAAGCGTCTCCGCTCTTTCACGGGGGCATTCTCCTTCGTGAAGGGGCGGGCTTTTTCTGACAGCCAACAATTATACCCCAGCCCGGACGGGCAGAAGGAAAAACCATATGGACAACAAAAAAATCAGCCTCGGCGGGAAATGGGAGCTTTTCATTGTTCCGCACGACGAGGTGACAGCGACCGGCTTTGACCCTACGACAAAGGAGGCTCTTGATGCCTCGGCATATACACCGATAGAGGGCAGCGTTCCCGGCAATTTCGAGCCGGATATGTACCGCGCCGGCCTTATCGGCGATCCGTTTTGGTCTGACAACATACTGAAGATGCAGGAGCTTGAGGACAGGCACCTGTGGTATGCGTGCAGATTTGACGTTGACGGAAGCGATTTATCCGACCGGTACCTTGATTTCGAGGGGATTGACACGGTTGCGGACGTGTATCTGAACGGTGAAAAGATCGGTCACTGCGAAAATATGCTGGTGCCGCAGTCGTTTCCGGCTGTCGGACTGAAGACCGGAAGCAACTCCCTTGTCGTTCACATCTTCCCGGCGATGATCTATGCAAGAAGGTATGAGCTTACCCCCGCCTGCGGAGCATTCCGCTATAATTTTGCCTCTCTCCCGCTGAGAAAAGCCCCTGCCATGTACGGCTGGGACATAATGCCGAGGGCGGTGTCCGGCGGCATCTGGAAGGACGTGTTCCTTACGAAGCGCCCGAAGGAGAGAATCGAAAGCGCTTATCTCTACACTAATTTCATAAACGGCGACAGCGCCACCCTCAATCTCTTCTTCTCCATCGACACTCCCTGCGGCGTGATCAGAGATATGAAGATTACCGTTGACGGCGTCTGCGGCGACTCGTCCTTCCATATGGAAGAGGAGGTATGGCACACCTACGGTACGTTCTGGGGTGACTTCAGAGGGCTTAAGCTCTGGTGGCCGAAGAATGCCGGTGCGCAGAACCTCTACGATGTCACCGTCCGCCTCATGCGCGGCGACGAGGTTATCGACGACAAGAAATTCCGTTTCGGCGTAAGAACCGTAAAGCTCGTCCGCACCTCCACCGAGACCGAAAACGGAGACTTTCATTTTGAGATCAACGGGAAGCCGATATTTTGCCTCGGGACAAACTGGGTTCCGCTGGATGCCTTCCATTCAAACGACGTCAACCGTCTTGAAAAGGCACTTGAGCTGACCGACGGTATCGGCTGCAATATGGTAAGATGCTGGGGCGGAAACGTCTACGAAAGCGACAGGTTCTTTGAATTCTGCGACGAGCACGGAATCATGGTATGGCAGGACTTTGCAATGGGCTGTGCCACATATCCGTCCGATGCGCGTATGCAGGAGATGATCTACGAAGAGGCTGTCGAGGTCATCAGGCGTCTGCGCAACCATGCTTCTCTTGTCCTCTGGGCGGGCGACAACGAGTGCGACATTGCCGCAAACTGGATAATAAGAGGTCCCGACCCGAACGACAATGTTCTTACAAGAAAGTCCCTTTCCGAGGCTGTCCGTCTCCATGACGCGAAAAGACCCTATATCCCCTCGTCGCCATATATCGACGAGAACGTCATAAAGACCGGCGGCGCTCCGACCGAGGATCACCTCTGGGGTCCCCGCGATTACTTCAAGGGCGATTACTACGGAACCACCGTCTGCCATTTCGCTTCCGAGTGCGGCTATCATGCCTGCAACTCTCCGGAATCGCTGAAAAAGTTCATCGCGCCCGACAGACTGTGGCCGAACATGAAGGACGGGGTGCCGAACCGCGACTGGCTGCTTCACTCCACCGCGATAGAGGACAGAATGGATGCCCCGTTCACCTACCGTATCGGACTTATGACCTCGCAGGTAAGGACGATGTTCGGCACCGTTCCGGACGACCTTGACACCTACGCAAGAATGAGTCAGATCTCTCAGGCGGAGGCTGACAAGTACTTCATCGAGAGATTCCGCATCTCAAAGTGGCGCCGTACAGGCATAATCTGGTGGAACATCGTTGACGGCTGGCCTCAGGTCTCCGACGCTGTCGTTGACTATTATTTCGTGAAGAAGCTGGCGTATGAATATATCAGGCGCTCGCAGTCGCCGATTCTCTTTGCTTTCGACGAGCCGAAGGACGGCGTCCTTACGCTCTGTGCCGTGAACGATACTCCCGAAACGGTCGATATGCCTTACTCTGTCAAGGACATTACCACCGGAAGCACCATCTGCACCGGCATTGCGCATATGCCCGCAGATTCCGCCGTCGCCGTTACCGACATTCCCGCGCCCGACGGAGAGCACTTCCTCTATATCGAGTGGGAAAACGGCAGCAATCATTTCATGACAAAAACAAGAGACATCGATTACGCCGCTTATATGACGGCGATAAAGAAGGTCGGATACGACACTTTCGAAGGCTTCTGACCTGACAACCCGGCACAAATGCCGAAAAACCCCGCCGTACCCGGCGGGCAGAAAAAAGTGAGGTACAGTAAATTGAAAAAGCTCAATTCAGCCGTTAGAATTGCGGCAATGCTTCTTGCGGCGTTGATGCTTGCGCCGCTTCCGGCAGCAGCCGGTGACACCGACAGCGGTGATGCCGGGGAGCTGCTTGTCTACAAAGCCGGTAATTCCTACGGAAATATCGCGTCAGGCTCCATAACCCTGACACAGCCCGAAAAGAGGGCAACGATCACCCACTACAATCTGTACTGGGGCAACAAGGACGGACGGATTCCGGGATATACCGCGCTCAAGCCGCTCTCCGGCAGCGGGGATGTCCTTACCTACAACTTTGAAAACACCCTTATCCCGGAGGGTACCACACGCATCATCGCGTGTGCCGTGAAGGGCGGAAGTGAGACGGAATACGCCTCCGCAGAGGTCAATACCGATAATTCCTTTGTTTTCGGTGAGCTGAAGTATACTCTCGGCATACTCAGCGACATACACATCCCTCAGAATATGGGAGACCTCCATGTCCGCCACTTCAGAAGCGCACTCAGCCAGATTGCGGCGGTTGCACCGGGAAACCTCGGTCTTCTGACTGTCGGCGACAATGTTGACGGAAGCAACGATATGCCCGCAGTGGTGAAGGAGCAGTATTCGAACTTTCTGAAGGTCCTCGGCGACTCGGAGTTCAAGGACAAGTTCTATCCGACCATCGGAAACCATGATCTCTTCCTTTATAACCTGAAAAAGGATCACGATTATGTTGCGGGACTGTTTGCCGAGTATTTCGGTCATCCTCTCGACTATGACGTGTGGCTCAACGACAGCCTTCATCTCGTGATACTCGGCGACTCGGTCGGCGGAGACAACAACGCGACCATTACCGAGGAGCAGACGAAATGGCTCGACGGGAAGCTGTCGGAAAGATACGGCGAGGAGGGGGTCGTTACGATCCTTGCGCTTCATCAGCCCCTTTACAATACCGTTGCAGGTACGTTCCCCGGACAGGGCTGGAACGGTATTGACGAAAGCAGCGAGCCTCTGCTCCGCAATGTGCTGAAAAAGTACCCGGACGCCATCATGGTCAACGGACACACCCACTGGGAATTTGATTCGAAGGGTGTTATGACCGACGGCGGAAGCGACCTTTCCTATATCTTCCTCGTCCCCTCCTGCGGCTATCTCTGGACAGACGAGCAGAAGGCAAAAACGGGCAGCCAGGGCTACGTTCTCGAGGTCTATGACAACGCAATAAGAATGCGCGGACGCGATTTCGGTCAGGACAAATGGGCACCCCAGGCCGACTTTGTTATCCAGATGAAGGAATCGGCAAAGCCCGAAACATCGGCTCCCGCAACCGAGAGCGTACCCGCGACAGGTACGGACAACCAGGTGACAAGCAACGGCGGCTCAATGAAGACTGCGGCGTTCGTGCTTGCCGGAGTAGCTGTTGCCGCGGTGGTTACGGCGATCGCGATACCGGGGAAAAAGAAGAAATAATCACAATCGCATATCATACGGCGCGGCATTTCCGATGA
>FR891108.1 GCA_000433515.1 Candidatus Colimorpha enterica
TATGCCGGGCGCTGCCCGGAGCAATGCCTTGGCATTGCTCCCACCCGCCTTAAGAATTTTCAAGAACTTTTGTAAAAAGGAAAAGAGTCAGAATGAAACAGAGGGTTATAACGGCGATCGTCATGGTTGCGGTGATGATACCGTTCTTTATTTTCTCGTGGACGCTTGCATTTCCGGTGCTTGCCGGATTTCTTGCCGCTGTCGGGATATTTGAGATGCAGAGGTGCATAGACTCGGTGAAGCATTATGCGGTTTCGGTGCCGACTGTCATTGCCGCGGCCGGTATGCCGTTTCTTGTGCGGTATGTGAAGAACGATGTTATCGGGTATGTATTCTTCATCTGTTTTGCACTTATCACCTATACCTTTTCGGTGTCTGTATTTTCGAAGCACCGGTTTCCGGTGGAGACGGCGGCGTTTTCCTGTTCGACTGCGGTTTACATTTCGTTCGGGTTTTCGGCGCTTGTTTTGCTCCGCGACCTTGAGCACGGGCGATATATTTATCTTCTTGCATTCATCATTCCGTGGGTGACCGACACGTTTGCCTATTTCTGCGGCAGGGCGTTCGGGAAGCACAAGCTGATACCGGATGTCAGCCCGAAAAAGACGGTTGAGGGTTCGGTCGGCGGAACGGTGTGCGCAGTGCTTGTCACGCTTCTTTACGGGCTTCTCATAGGGGCTGTGACGGAATCGAAGCCGAATTACCTTCCGCTTGCGCTGGTGACGCTTATCGTCAGCCTTGTCTCGCAGTGCGGAGATCTTATAATGTCGCTTGTGAAGAGGAAGTTCGGGATCAAGGATTACGGGAAGCTCTTTCCCGGACACGGAGGGGTGCTTGACCGCTTTGACAGCGTGATATGCGTGTCCCCGTTCATATATTTCATGACGGAATTCATACCGGTGCTGAAGCTATTTTCGTGAGCCGGGGATATCAGGAGTAATGTTTTGACAGAAAAAACAGCGGTGCTCGGCTCTACGGGGTCTGTCGGGAGGCAGGCACTTGACGTATGCCGGCACAGAAACATAAAAGTTACGGCTTTATCGGCGGGGAGCAACATATCGCTTCTTGAGGAACAGATACGGGAGTTTTCGCCGGGGCTTTGTGCGGTTGCCGACGGAAGAGCGGCTGCCGACCTTGCGGTGAGGGTTGCCGACACCG
>FR891109.1 GCA_000433515.1 Candidatus Colimorpha enterica
GCCGATTGTGATACTGAAACAATTTCCGGAGAGCCTTTCCTGCAGGGCTGACAGTCAGGAGGCTGTAAAACAGGTATGTTCTCAGCTCCGTTAAGGGTGTTTCGTTCGGCGCGGCGGTTGACGACATGGGGCATTCAAGCCGTGCCGGGGAGAACATCTTCTGGGCGATGAACCGGAACAAGCCGGGGATCATCAAACGGATTCTGAACGCTCTTGAGAGGTTTATTACGCGTATCAGGGGCAAGGATGCTTACCTTGCGGTCGAGCAGAGGCAGGCGGCGGAGAGGCTGAGAGATATGCTGACCGGGGAGCTTAAGAGGGCTTACGGGACGGATGTCAAAGGCGAAGCTGCGGTTGAGAGTGGCGAAGGAAAACGTCACAGTCTTGCGGGGCAGTATTCGCAGACTGCAAAACTGAATTCTCTTTCCGGTGCTGTTCGCATGAATGAAAACGGAACACCGATGGACACAATCCGGGCAAGAACCGGATGGTGGCTCGGGAAGGACGGCAAATGGAGATATGAGATAGACGACTCAGCACTTTCGTTTGACCGAAACGGGTATACAGACAATGCGATGTATCTTGCTGATTATGTCCGACACGACAAACTGTTTGCGGCTTATCCGTGGCTCAAGGGCGTTAAACTGAAGATCGTTGATGTCATTTCCGGAAACGAGAATCTGAACGGATTATATAATCATCATAACGACACGATCTATCTCAAAGATGGTCGGACTGACAAGCAAATGAAGTCTACATTGCTTCATGAACTTCAGCACGTAATTCAGGAATATGAAGGATTCGCGACTGGTGCAAATCCTAATGCTGCGGCGGCACTGCTTCTCAATTCTGCTTACAACGACCTGAAGCGTGATTCGAGGTTTGCAAAAATCAAGTCTCCGGATGAGAAGATGAGAATTGTAAAACAATACATCGAAAGAACTACAGGGAACTCTTTCGAGTCGCAGGCGCAGAATTATTATTATACCAACTACGGCGAACAGGAATCACGGGCGGTGCAGGAACGCTATGCTCCCACAAATGATACCGGAAACGACCAGATTGAGGTGGCGCTTTATCACAATGACGGTGTAATTTATGATGTGTCTGAGGAAATTGATAAAGCTATTGACAATCTCAAGGAAATGGGCTACAATGAAAAACAGGTTAATTCCATAATCAAAAGGGGGATTCAGAATGCCGACTTGTCAGGAAGTGGTTCAGAATCTGCGAATTCGCAGAATGCTTGGAGAAGAAATAACAATGGAGCGACTGAACAAAGCCGTGGAACAGGCAATGAAAAAAGGTTGGGAGACGGAGTACGAAGGAGAGGAGACAATCAAGGAACCTCCGAAACGGAAAGCTCCGGACGAGGCGTACAACGTGTACTGAACGAAGTATCAAAGCCCGAAAAACGTTTTTCTCTCTCGTCGAACGTTGAGCAGATTATCGAGAACGACTCCGGAGAATTCATTGCGGAGAGCGACGGAAACGGAGGCACGAGGTGGTCTCTGTCGACGTACGAATCGTCCGGTCGGGAAACGCTGAGGCAGTATCTTGACGGACAGGTATCGGAATCCGGGCTTACCGAAGCCGACGCAAAGGCTGTGCTTGATTCCATGGACGACATTTATGAGATATGCCGGAAATACGAAGGCGAGTATGTGCCGTTCGGTGCATGGAGCAGAGCCGAGGTTGTTATTGACGAAAAGGGCAATCCGGTATTTTCCGTTGTCAAGCCCAACGGAGAGTATGCGATGAACCTTGACTTCTCGCTTGTCTGCAAGAAGAGACGTGCGCTTGACGCGGTTCTGAACAGGCTTATCGAGACCGGAGCCATCAACGATTTCGGATTCGGGCAGGAGGAGATCGTCAGGGTGAACGAGATCATCCGCGAACACGGATTTGAGATTGCCTGCGATATGTGCTTTGTTGATGCGAAGAGATACAGACAGGCGGGAGTTGCCGACCAGTTCGTTGACCTTTACAATTCCATAGTGAAGAGCATGGCAAAGGACGGGCAGGAGATCGATTACTTCAATTTTGCGAACGATTCCTCGCTTTCTCACACCGAAGGCGGCATAGACAGGCTTTCGGATGCCGAGCTTGACTTCTCGGAAATAAATGAGATCACAAAGCCCGGTGCCAAGAAAACCGTTGAATACAGGGTCGCGCAGTATCTGAAGACGCATCCGTCCGACAGAAAGCTGCTTTCCCGCGGAGACTTCATGTCAACGGCGGGATTTGACGCGGTGAAGGTATCCAAGCCGGACATACTGAAGCTGTACAATTCCAAGAAAGGAACAGGAGGACCGAAAGCGGCACAGAGCGACGTTCAGTATCTGAATGACATTCTGTCAAGCAAAAAGTTCAACCGAGGCGCGGCATATGATGTCGGAGGTGTCAGGGTACAGTCGTTCTCGGATTATGTACCGAGGCTTGTATTTGACTACGTTCAGATGATCGGAGATCTTGCGGCGAAGCGGCTTCCGGCTCATGCGTATACCAAGGAACCGCTGTTTGCCAAGCAGTTCGGTCTTACCGGAATGAAGATCAATATGTCGCTCATGCCGGCGAAAGGAAACGGGAAATATGCCGGACTGAATGCGGACGGCTCGTATGCGTGGGCAAAAGAATCGTTCCCGGCGGAAGAGGCATTCCGTATACAGGCTGATCCCGAATACGGGAAGAATGTCGGAACAATTGCGGTCGGGATCTCGGACGAACACATATGGAAAATGCTTTCCGACCCGGACATCCGCATGGTTATACCGTATCACAAGAGCGGCATCAACCCGGCTGTGGCGTTGAAGCTGAAGATCGGAGAGTATACTGATTACACCGGTCAGCAGAATACTGTACGCAGAGACGGAAGACAGCTCACGAAAGCTGAGCTTAAGAACATTCCCGATATAAACCGGCTTATGCACAGAGACGGTCTTGATGCCGTTGAAGCGTCGAGGCGGTATGTCGAATGGTGTGAGGACAACGGATACATCCCGAAGTTTGAGAAGTTCGCTTACATGACCGACAGCGACGGAAACCGTGTATTCAACGAAAACTATTACAAGCTGCTTGAAGACTTTACGACGATGGTGGACGGAGAATTCCATCCGCAGGGAGACGTTACGGCAACGTTCCCCGGCTCTGATTCTGCATTCGGATCTATGGCTGACCTCATAAAAGAGGGGCTTGAGGAGGATGCGGTGACGGCTAACAGGCTCAATGCCGAGGTCGACGGTCTGGCTGAGGAGGTCAGGAGCGCGCTTGGGAGAGAGGAGAGCGGGAAAAGGTTTTCTCTCTCGTCGAACGTTGAGCAGACGAAAGACCTGATCGCCGTACACAACATGACCACCGCAGAGCTTGAGAAATCGCTTGACCTCGGCGGTCTTCCTATGCCATCGATTGCCATAATAAAGGCGGCGGACGGGCATTCGGAATACGGCGACGTATCGCTTGTGTTCGGAAAAGACACCATTGACCCGAAGAAATCCGCAAGAAACAAGGTTTACGGCGGAGATGCGTGGACACCTACATTCCCGAAGATCGACTACAAGGCGAACGAGAAGGTCGGGAAGCGGATAAGAGACAAATACTATGACCTTTCAAGAAAGTACGGATATGACAACACCCGCGCTCTTTACAACTATGCGCAGGATCTGTCGGACGTGCTGACCTCCGAGGGCGGAGAGAAAGCCATGATCGACAAGCTGTACGGCGACACCGGCATGATGCAGATATATCTCATGGACACCGGAAGAGAGCGCGTTGCGAACGTCAACAAAGAGACGAAGACCGCGCTTACCGACGGACAGGTCAGGCAGTATGAAAATCTTATCGACGCTCTCGGCAGAGACGAGATGAACGGTTTTGCAAAAAAGGACGGAGAGGAGCTTTCCGACCTTGTCAGAAGGCGCAAGGCGTTCATTGCGGAGAACGAAGCCGGGATAAGAAAGGCGTTTGAGAAGACCTTCATTGAGGACGGAATGAGCGCGAAGGATGCGGCTGAGGTTTCGGCGGAGCTGGCTCTTTCCGACCTGAGAAAATATGTTCTTGACACGTTCAACTACATAAAGAACGGTGCCGAGACGGTTAAGACGGAATTTGACTCTGAGGCTACCGATGCGGCAATAAAGAAGGCTGCTGACGGCGAAGGTTATCGGAAGTGGATAAACAACCTGTTCGGCGGGGCTGAGGAGAAATCCGGAATCCGCAACAGCAAGGACGCATACACCGCTTCCGGAAACCGCAGGAGCTTTGAGGCGCTTCACTGGGAGAACAACCTTGAGAACATCGTGAAGGCGATGCTTGAGCAGGATGAGACCGGCGGAGCGTTTTTCTCAGGGTCGGGAATATGGGGAGTATCCGCGAAGAAGTACAACAGTATTTCCGAGATAAAGAACGACTCTTCCCGGCTGAGAACCATGAACGAGGCGGAGTACAATGCGCTGAAGGAGCAGTACGGCGCGAGGATGCAGGAGATAGCGCAGACTCTTATCGACCCGAAAAACGACAACTACTTCATTGCAAGTGACGACGCGTACAGCCTTATCGTTGATGCGGTGAGGAACAGTAAGGACGAGAGCGGGATTCTGCGGTATCTGAAGAAGTACAACAGCAGAGCGACCGAAAAGACCGCTTCCGACATTGCCGCGCTTGTCCGCGACATTGCAGAAATGCCGACCGGGTATTTTGAGGCAAAGCCGCAGAGAGCCGTCGGATTTGACGAGGTTAAGGCGGTAATACTTCCCGACAATGCGTCAGGAGAGCTTGTTTCGCGTCTTGAGAGCGACGGAATTAACACTGTCACCTACAAGGCTGGGGACGAGAACAGCCGTCTTGAGGCTCTTAACGGAGTCAGGGATGTTAGGTTTTCTCTTGCGTCCTCCGCTGACACCGTAGCAGAGCTGCGGAGAGAAGAAACGGAGCTGACGAACCGGATCGGGGAAATTGAGAAATCCGACGCGTTCAAAAATGCAATTGACGACCTGATCAAGGCTACAAACAGCGACAATTTTGCGGAGGCAGTGAAAGCATATCAGGCTTGGGAAAAAGAATCCGGATATGCCGACCTTGTTGACCGACGCGATGCACTGAGAGCAGAACTTGAGGAAATAAGGACTAAGGCATATAATGATGCGGTAAGCAAAGCGATCAATGAGGAACGGACGGCAATCGAAAAGTCGGGGCTGAGTGAAGCTGACTATTTCCGCAAACAGGCGGTGAAGGAATTCGGGTATACACCGTATTTCTACGACGCGGGATATATCATGCCGAACGGAAAGATGCTGAACTTCTCTGGTGAAAAGGGACGGCATTACGGTTCGCGCGGACAGGATCACAGAGCTATAGGCACGATATATGCCGACACAAATGGAACCGACGCGCTTGTCCGCTTCATGAATGACGGAAACATCCGTATTATGGCGGAGACTCCCGGACTTGACATTTCCGCTTCGACCGAGCCGTCAAAAGAGCAATATACCACTATCCGCAGATTCGCGAATGAGTTTTCGGACGGTGGTTATTTTGCTGTTGACCTTTCGGACGAAAACGGAAAAACCGTCGGCACGCTTGAATACGAGGGCAACATCAACCCCACAAGGATCGTGAACGACATAAAACACTTTTACGAGACCGGTGAGGTGAGAGAGCAGTCAGGGCTTGACAGGTTCAGATATTCTCTAACCCGTGCGAACGACGAGTACATGAAAGCGGTGGAATCGGGCGACACCGAAGAACAGCGCAGGCTTGTGGATGAAGCAGCCAAGGAGAGCGGATATGACCGTCTGTTCTGGCACGGCTCAAAGAAGGGCGGCGGCTTTACCGAGTTCCGCGACTGGTCGTATTTTACCGAGAACAAAAAATATGCCTCCCGCTATGCAAAAGCAGGAGACAGGGGTTCTCTCTATGAAGTTTACGCCAACCTCGGAAACACGTTTGACACAAGGAAACCGGAATGCCGGGAAATCTTTGATAAAATGCGTTCCGAATACGGGCTGAGCAAGGTTCAGGAATCCGGGCTTCCCGACTGGACTGACGGTTATGACATTGCGGAATTCATTGACGAAAACGGGCTTGATTATGACAGCATAATCCTTGACGAGGGCGGCGACCTTGTTGACGGAAAGCCTGTTTCGCGCGGATTTTCATATGTCATAAGAAGCTCCGAACAGGTCAAGTCCGCCGACCCGATAACCTACGACGACAGCGGAAACGTTATTCCGCTTACCGAGAGGTTTGACAGCGGGAATCGGGATATACGGTGGTCGCTTGCCGGAACGAACAAGGACGGAATTGAGGTATACGAAACAAGCGACGACATAAAGAATCTCACGAACAAGGAAAGAATGAAGCGGTTTGAGGATATCATGAAAGATGTTTACCGTGGAAGAACCGCTAAATTCATCCGGAACGGTCATGCGTACTATGCAACGTTTGAAGATACAGATGTCAAGAAAAACATTTACGGAGACAATCAATCTTCCAAAGCGGGGTGGAAAGCAAAAATCCGCGCCGGCGCGGACGGAGATATCTTTGAGCTTGTTGAGGATGCTGACTATACCGGAAGCGGCGCAGAACAGGGCAAGAGCAATCCGGCGCACAAGGGAATTAATCTTTGGGACTACTATGCCAAGACAGTGCAGATAGACAATGAGGTATACGATCTTGTTGCAAATGTCCGCAGAAGCGGAGATGACAGCTATGTTTACAACATTGGTCTGAGACAAAACAAAAAAATAAAAGCGTCGCCTCCCATTGGAATTCAGAAGAATTCCGTTAATACGGGTGCTCAACGCTCTGACAATAGTGTATCACAAAATGATCCCGTTGTCAATACACAGTCTATGCAGGACGTTGAAAAAGATTCCTCTGACAAGAGATATTCTCTTGTGAAATCTGCACAAAGTGAGCTGAAAGCGCTTCAGAAAGAGAACGAAAAACTGAGGCAGGATGTTGACGATCTGAAGCAGGAGCTGCAGCTTACACACGGGAGAAAGCTGAGCCGGGATGCGCTGATAAGCTCGATACAGAAGATTCTTATCGACAGGTACGGTGTGAAGCTGTCGGCGAAGGAGCTTTATCCTCATGTAACCAATCTGTACGATATGTTCTACAACAACACCGTTGACGGAAAGCGTTTGAAGAAGGATGAGCGCGTTGACACGATGAGGATCATCGAAGAGATGGACAAAATCGTCGATGCGGTCATTGAAAACGCGGTCGGAGTTGACGACACGTATGTTGAGATGAAGAAGCTGCTTCCGGAGCTGCGCAATACCAAGCTCGTTGTTCCCGTGGACGCGAGAGCCGATGCTGCGCAGAGCGCGGGATTTGAGAACTGGGCGGAATTCAGGAAGGCGAACTTCGGCAGAGTCGGGTTTGCGAACGAAGGGCTTCCGGTTGACACCTACTACATGGAGCTTTCGGAGAGATACCCGGAGCTGTTCCCCGACGGAATAACCCATCCGGGAGAGCAGGCGGCTCATATTGCCGACGTTGTGAACACGATACGCGAGAGCGGCATTAACGAGTATCAGCTGTATGACATCGAAGATGAGCGTATCAGAACGTCGATAAAGAATGACGTCATGGACATTATCGGGAATGCCGAAAAGCTGCAGACGTTTGCTGACAGGGCGGCGCAGAAGGTTGAGGACACGAAGCTGGCGGAGGCTATGCACTACGGTGCCGACATCGCGAAGCTGAAGAGGCTGAATGCCGAGAAGGTCGCCGATATCAAAGCCGAAAACCGGAAGCGTCTTTCGGATATGAGGCAGAAATATCAGGACAGGGTGGAAAGTGTCCGCGAGAGATATGCGGAGGCGAGAGCAAACCGTTCCGAGAAGCAGAAACAGACGGTTCTCCGGAACAAGGTTTTGCGCAAATACACCGAGGCGTCGTCGATGCTCGACCGTCCGACGACGGAGAACCACTTCACCGAGGCGATGAGGAAGCCGATTATGGAGTTCCTTGCGGCTGTTGACATCACGACAGGAAAGAGCGTGGCGAAGCAGGGGATATACGACAGGATACTGAGGGTCATCGAAGCGGCTAATAAAGTAACGGCAGAAGGAGACGAAAACGGGCTTAACATTGCCGAGACCGACCTGAATGTTCAGGAGAAGCAGCTTATCGTTGACTCCGGCTTGCTTGAGAGAATGTCGGCGTGGGTGGAAGCCAATCAGGGAAAGAAGCTGACGGAGCTTTCCTCGGCGCAGCTTTTCGATCAGATCGTATCCAATGAACCACCGGTAGGCTACGTTCACCTCGATCTCCTTCAGCAGCCTTATTTCGCTGCGGATACCGTACAAATATCCTATGAACAGCATACGGAAAAGAACCTCCGGCTCGATAGCAGGGCGTCCGTTATTCTCGCAGTAATACGGCTTGCAGATTCTGCGGGTACGAGCTCTTCCAATACTATACTATCTCAAGCCTGACCTGCTTAACGCTTCTTTCCGTAAACTTTGCTGTCCCTCCGGGCTTCTTTTTGTTCCTTTTATACTACTATTATACTGCTTTTTTGTTCCTTTGTAAAGGTCAAAGGGCTCAGAACTCTCGTTCTGAACCCTTTATCAGTGATCTGAGCAGTGCGGCAGACCGCACTGCTGTTTTTTTGAGAAAAAATGTCCGAACGTGCAGAATTCCGTTGACTACCGCGCCGTAATGTGATAGAATATATAGTATTGTGTGAACATAATGAACGGGGGACGTCAGAAAATGAATACTATCGGCTTCAATAACGATATGTACATCAGAAAGCAGTCCGAGATGATCGGGAAGAGGATTAGCGAGTTCGGAGGAAAGCTCTATCTTGAGTTCGGAGGAAAGCTGTTCGACGATTTCCATGCGTCGCGGGTGCTTCCCGGCTTTGCCCCGGATATAAAGCTGAAAATGCTTCTTAATATGAAGGAAAGAGTGGAGGTCGTCATCGTTATCAGCGCGGAGGATATCGAGAACAAGAAGATCAGGGGCGATATCGGAATATCCTATGACGCCGATGTCCTGCGTCTTATCGATGCCTTCCGCGACTCCGGTCTGTACGTCGGGAGCATTGTCATCGGAATGTACAACGGTCAGCGCTCCGCCGATGCCTTCAGAAAGCGCCTTGAAAGCCTCGGCATGAAGGTCTACCTGCATTATCCGATCGAGGGCTACCCGCTCAACGTCCGCCATGTGGTCAGCGAAGAGGGGCTCGGCAAGAACGAGTACGTAGAAACCACCCGTCCGCTCGTCGTCGTCACTGCTCCCGGACCGGGAAGCGGAAAAATGGCGACCTGTCTGTCCCAGCTCTATCATGAGAATCTCCGCGGCGTCAAGGCGGGCTATGCAAAATACGAGACGTTCCCGATCTGGAACCTCCCGCTCTCCCACCCGGTCAATCTCGCCTACGAGGCGGCTACCGCAGACCTCAACGACGTCAATATGATCGACCCGTATCACCTTGAGGCATACGGCAAGGCAACCGTCAATTACAACCGCGACGTCGAGAGCTTCCCGGTTCTCCGCGCCATTTTCGAAAAGATCTACGGCAGGTGTCCCTATAAGTCCCCCACCGATATGGGCGTCAACATGGCAGGCTTCTGTATCGTAGATGACGGGGCAGTCAGGAAAGCCTCCTGCGAGGAGATCATCAGGAGATATTACAAGACCCTCTGCGATGTCATAAAATGCAGAGCCACAGCGGACGCCGTCAACAAGATAGAGCTTGTCATGAATCAGGCGGGACTCCAGACCGACGACAGAAGGGTAGTCCGCGCCGCGCTTGATAAGTCGAAGGAAACGGGAGACAAGCCCGCTGCAGCCCTTGAGCTTCCCGACGGCAGGATCGTCACCGGAAAGACCTCGTCGCTGCTCGGTCCCTCTGCCGCCGTGCTTCTCAATGCACTGAAGGCACTCTCCGGGATCGATAAGGATACCGACGTTATAAGCCACTCGGTAATAGAGCCTATCCAGAAGCTGAAAACCGAGATTCTCGGCAACCATAACCCCCGCCTCCACTCCGATGAGGTACTGATAGCTCTGACTATAAGCGCCGGCTTTGACTCTCATTCCGCAGAGGCAATGAAGCATCTTCCGGATCTCCGCGGCTGCGAGGCGCATTCGACCGTCATTCTTGCCCAGTCCGACGACGGAGTCTTCAGAAAGCTCGGCATAAACCTCTCCTGCGAGCCGAAATATACCACGAAAAAGCTGTATCATAAGCAGTGAAATAATGCGCCGTCCCGGTTTATCTGCCCGGAACGGCGCATTGCGCGTTAATATGACATTATTCGCTATTGACAAATTTTTATAAATGGTTTATCATTATATTGTCCGAAAAATCTTTATGGATGGTTGCCGATATGGGAAATGACGAAAAGAACATGGTTGCGTTCCGGCTCTCCCGGAGAGGGTACGACCGGCAGGACGTGAACAGGTATATCGAGGAAATGAGCCTGCGCTTCACCGCGTCGGAAAACGCGCTGCGCAGCCGCATAAAGGAGCTTGAAGCGCGCCTTTCCGGAGAGGATTGCGAAAAATCCCCGGTCGCGGAAAAGCTGACTGCCGAAAACCGCGCCCTCCGCGAGGAAAACCGGCGTCTTGCCGAAGAAAACAGCAGGCTTTCCGAAGACTGCCGTCCGGAGGACAGCGCAGAGTACCGGGAGATCAGCGAAAAACTCGGCGATATAATCCTGAAAGCCAATCTCGATGCCGACAGGGTGAAAAACGAGGCTGAGGCAGAGGCTGAAAAGCTGATGTCGGAGGCATCGGAGCGCGCAGATGCAGTCAGGCTGAAATCTGCGGTTGACGCAAGGGTTCTTTTGTCAAACGTCCGTACAAGCCTCGGTGACCTGACAGAAAAACAGCTCTCCGCACTGAAAACCGTCTCGAAGGACACTGTTTCCGAATACGAAAAGCTGTATAAAGAGCTTGAAGAGCGCTTTGACGCGATGGGAAAGCTCACCTTATAAACCTGATGTACCCGAAAAACGGCACATCCTTTGCTCTGCACCGCGCGGCGTGTGCGGCGGCATAAATAATGTAGAATGCGGCTGTCAGCCAGAGAGCAATGCCGACAACCTTTTTCAGCACAGCAAACACCACCCCGACAGCCGGGATCATGGCAAGCAGTCCGAATATCCATCCGGTGACAAACCCGCAGATAAGACAGACAAGCTCGACAAGCAGTACGATAAGCCCCTGATTTGCCCAGTACCTGCCGTACCGCGATTCCGGAACCGATACAAGCGGCACGAAAAAGAGTATCCCGGTGCAGGCACAGATGCACTCAGGACGGCACCGTCTCATTTCGGAATATCTGAATTTGTCTGTCAGGTCTCTGCCGTCGAACCGGAGCTTCA
This sequence comes from Candidatus Colimorpha enterica, assembly GCA_000433515.1. Lineage (GTDB taxonomy): Bacteria > Bacillota > Clostridia > Oscillospirales > CAG-272 > Colimorpha_A. The sequence continues at coordinate 11,349 of FR891109.1, forward strand.
CATCGCTTCTCCTCAGTGTAATATCGTTGATTCCCGTTTATATGCATTAATTATACATCCTTCGTGCAAAAATGTCAATACCGGATTCCGGAACTGCGGAATCGATGTATTTTCGGAAAAAACACTTTACTTTTTCGGAAAAGTGTGATATAATAATTCCCGCAATGTGTTTTCCGCCCTTAGCTCAGCTGGATAGAGTATCAGATTCCGATTCTGAGGGTCACAGGTTCGAATCCTGCAGGGCGGGCCATAAGAAAAAACCCGTGTATCTGCCTGATATGCGGGTTTTTCCTTGTATTATCGGGGGGTTAAAGAAAGAGGAAAAAGGAATGTCGATCTGCAGCCGGCACAAGCCATATGGAACGGTGACGCTGAGCGATGAAGAGACTCGTGCCCGCAGCCGCGAGCTTGAGAGAGAACTCCGAATTACGCGAGGCGAATAATAGCACTCGGTTTTTTCGCAAAAGACCGGAAGAGGTAAAGCCCTGTGAGAGGCACGTGTTTGTTCTGAACAACAAGGACAAATACCGTGTGCTCAGGATCAGCGAATCGGGCTATATCCTCGGTCAACACCGGAGGGCTTTCACCGGCTGCGTACCGCGAATAGGCGAAAGCAAAAGCGCCGACGGCAGCCTGACTTCGCCGCACCTGAATTTCCTTCGTTCCGCTGCGCTCTGCTCCGTAATCAGGTGCGGTTTTCAATCGGTTTCATATTTGGGGAATTTTTCGGCTGCACTTATTTTGACAATTCCAAATTGGAATTTTTGTCTATAAAAAATAATTCGCCTGTATGCAATGGTATCTCATTCATTTTGAACGTAAAAACGGCTATACCGAAAAGCCCGTATGAGCCTTCGGTATAGCCGGTTTCTGTGATTTCGTCTGTCACATTCTCTCCTCGTACTCTTCCCTGCCGATCCGCATATATTCACGTGCTGTCATCCCTGTCTCCCGTCTGAACACCGTTGAGAAATAGTTCATATCGGTAAATCCGACGGAAAAAGCCGCCTCCTTGAGGGTCGAACCGGAGTCCAGCATTTCCATTACCCTTCTCAGCTTCATTCCGAGAAAGAATTTCGCCGCGCCGACGTCGGAGACGCTGTGCATTGCCTTCTTGAAGCTGCTGACACCCATATTGCACCGCGCGGCAAGCTCCGGAACCGAAAGCATCTCACCGATGTTGTCCTTCATCACCGAAACAATGTCAAGCCAGCGCTTTTCATCCTGTGACAGGTCGCGGTTCGTGCCGTCGGGTCGCCCGGAAAGCAAAAGCAGAAGCGTCTCAAGCATGACCGCTCCGCTGTTTCCCGCCGCCTCAAAACCCGCCATGTCTCCCTCATTGTGGCATTTCATTGCCGCGGCAAATTTTTTCGCCACGATCAGAAAAAGCCCGATCTCATCGTCGCGAAGGGTCGCCATGCGGTCTTCAAATCTCTTCATCCCAATTCCGACAGCAGAAAAGGAGATCCGCACCAGCCGGGTTCCGCTCTCATCAATCCTGACGGTGTGAAACTCCATCGGCTTGTGGAACACGGCATCTCCTGTCGACAGCCGGTATACCCTTCCGTCTCCCGTCGCTGTCATGCTGCCGGATCTGACAAAAACGATCTCCCAGAAATCATGAAATTCACCGGGAAAATAATATCCGGGCAGATAAATATCATCAAGTGCGCCCCAAAGCCCGGTCACGTTTATAGGGCGGTGCAGTTTTTTGACCTCAAGCATATCATGTGTCCAATCTCAAAGATTTTATGCCCGATTTTCTATTTTATTTGTTGTCAGGCTGTGATACAATTGGTATACCATAAAAAAATCAATCGGGGGTTAAAAAAATATGAATAAAAAGATAAAGATCGGCATGATAGGCTTCGGCGCCAGAGGAATCAGTCTGCTCCGCTCGTCCGTCCTTCCGTCCTGCGGCGATGAGTACGAGGTCACCGCCGTCTGCGATGTTTATCCCGACAGACTCGAGGAAGCGGCAAACGAGGTAGAAAAGATTCTCGGAAAGCGTCCGCTCTCAACAAGCAACAGTGATGAGCTTCTTTCCTCCGGAATCGACGCGGTCATCATCACTGCCGGCTGGGAGGCTCACATCGATCTTGCGGTTGCGGCAATGAAAAAGGGTGTCAGACCCGGCGTCGAGGTTGCCGGAGCATATAGCCTTGACGACTGCTGGAGACTCGTCAGAACCTATGAAGAGACCGGAATCCACTGCATGATGCTTGAAAACTGCTGTTACGGTCAGCGCGAGCTTATGATAACCAATATGGTTCGTCAGGGTGTTTTCGGCACGATTGTACACTGCGCCGGCGGCTATCACCACGACCTGCGTGAGCTTGTTTCGACCGGAAAGGAATGCCGCAGCTACCGACTGAACAATTACATCTACCGCAATTGCGAGAACTACCCCACCCACGAAATGGGTCCCATAGCCAAGCTGCTTCACATCAACAACGGCAACCGTATGCTGACCCTCAATTCCGTCTCCTCTGCGGCGGTCGGACTTCACGAATACTGCCTTGCCCACCGTGAACCCGGCGATCCCCTCCGTGATACCCACTTTCTTCAGGGCGACATCGTCACAACCGTGATCAAATGCTCCGGCGGTCAGACAATCACAATAACCCTCGACACCACTCTCCCCCGCCTGTACAGCCGCGCCTTCACGGTAAGAGGCACAAAGGGAATGTATTTCGAGGACAACGACAGCATCTATATTGACGGCGTCCATCAGGAATTCGAATGGGAACCCCGCAAAATCTGGGGTAATGCGGGCGAATATGCCGAAAGGTATCAGCACCCCCTGTGGCAGGACTTCAAAAAGACCGATGATCACGGCGGTATGGACACCCTTGTCATAAACGCTTTCCTTGATTCCGTCAAGAGAGGAAAAC
>FR891110.1 GCA_000433515.1 Candidatus Colimorpha enterica
CTTTAAACCTGGCGATACACCGGAAGCTACCTTTTGCACCGGCGAAGATAAACCTGTTGCAGTTTATGCTTACTGCAACCTCCACGGACTTTGGAAAACTGAAATAAAGTAAAAGTAAAATCGCCTGCCAAAATATCTTGGCAGGCGATTTGTCATATCTATTTAATTATATAAGTTCAGAATTTACAAATTCTGTTGCTTGATTGCAGATATTGTTTGTCCGCCCAGCCCACTCCATTTGATTTTCAGCTTTAAGTGCTTCGGTTACACCTTGCTTTTCTGCCATTTCTTTTGCCTGCCGAATAAACATAGCTTCTGCCTGATTGTTAATGTCGGAAAGGTAGCCATTTAGCTTACCGCTTGTCATCAAGTTCATATACAGAACTTTGTGATGCTGTTTTAAGTACCGTGCGCGCCGCTGTCCCCAAATACCGATAGGTTTCTGTTCTTCTTCGGAAATTGTCAGATTTGGTAGCATATAATCTCCTACCTGAGTGTACGTACCGCCCATCTGTTCAAATAATGATTTTTCCATCGCGTTTTCCTCATGCGTTTTATGATAATTGGAGTCCTTTCTCGGCTTGCCCGGGAAAGGATTATTTTATGTCATTGAGGACCACCTTCAATTTTTTAAACGGTTGTAGGTTTGAGCTAATCCGTATCGGAGGTGACGACTTGAAACCGTGGCAGTGCTACATAGCCGTATATCCGTAATCTCCCGAACTTTTGAACCCGAACCATTTTCAAAAATTCAATTTTAAGGAGATTACAGAGATGAAAATTTCAAATGATTATGAAATACGCGTTGAACAGAAATATTATGCGATTTTCAAGGATGTCAACGGCAAAGAGCAAAAAGTGGAGGTTGAAAAAGAAGTAGCTGAGGCTTTGATACAAGCGCATCGTTCAGAAAAAGCGAATGCCAGATATAACGAAAGATACACATATACGGATGGTGTGATTGTGCTATTTCGTCCCGACAAATATGAGAGGCGAATAGATGAGTGCAATGAGTCGAAAAGTGCTTGCTTTAAGGGATGAAACGCATTGTGCGATTTCGTCGCGCAGTCACAGTGCCAGTTTCTTTTTCATTTTCGTTTTCTCCTCGGTAATATTTTTTATGTATGCATATGGCATACATGAGTTACGTTTGTCTGCCGCTCCGCCGTGCAAGGGTGCTTTTCCCGGAGGGGCGGGTGTGCTTATCCGCGCTTTTCTATGTAGTCGAGGACTGTCTGAATGCAGTTTTTCTTTACCAGCATTTCAATGGAGGCGAGTCTTGACGAGATTGACGAGAAGTTGCCCTTTCCGCTTTCGATGACCTGACAGAGGGGCCCCCTTATATTTGCCATCCAGACCGTGTCGCCAAGATCCATCGTTGCGTTGTCGAAGATCATGCCGAGCATTTCCCTTGTTGTTTCCTTCTTTTCCATGACGGCCCTTCCGTTTCTGATTATCTGATATGACTCTCCGGCTTCGATGACCTCTCTGAAGGTTATCGCGACGCCTGCCTCAGCTTCGATCACCGCTCCGGGCTCGAAGCTCAGCTTTTCTTGTGACCGCTGTCTTTTTTGCGATCCTGTACCGCCCTGCCGGGACTCTCAGCCAGCCGTCGCCCGATGCAGCAAAAGCCGCGCTGTCGTCGGTCTTTCCGTCTCCGACGGCTCCGAGATCATAAACGCTTTCGGTGGCTGTTCCGTTGTTCCGCGGCCTGTCAGGCGGCATATCCGTGCTTCCGTCGGTGTCGCTTCCGCCGGCACCTCCCGAACATCCGCCGAGGAGCAGAAGAGCCGCAAGCGCCGCGATTCCTGCCTTCAGCAGGTGACCTGTTTTTGCTTTTTTTCATTGAGTTTGACCGTACCTTTCCCGTCTCTGCACGCGGCGGAGTTATTGCAATCCCGTTATCCGAGATAGAAGTCGATGTTGCTCCCGAAAACCAGCTCCGGGAGCTGAAGAAGCGTTTCGTCCATCGTCTTTTCACCGAGAATATGCCGGAGGAGGTTGACGAACGCGCTTTTTGCCTGATTGTAAAAGTTCTGATGGACGGTTGCGAGGACAACGCCCTGTTTTATGTAGTCGGCGATCTCCTTCGTCACGTCGTATGTGACGAGAACCGTGTCGGACGAGAGGTTTTTATCTTTGATATACCGGCAGAGATCGAGCGATTTGCCGCTTGTGATGAATATTCCGTCGGGCTTTATCCCCTGCTTTACGTAGATGTCGTAAAGCTGCCAGTTCATGACGTCGGAGGAGTCCTTCATGTCATACGAGCCGACAATGTTCAGCCCGTTTTCCTTTGCCGCCCGGTGAAAAGCCTCCGCTGCCATGCCGTGGATCTGCCATTTTCGCTCGCCGGTGAAAAGCACGACGTTTTTCGATTCGCTTTTCCGCAGACAGTCGGCTATGAATTCCGCGGCAAGACGGCTCGCAACTCCCGGATCGTGATAGGAGACGGACAGCCGACCGACCCCCGGAATGTCGGTCTGGAGGAGGACAAGGTTCGGATTGTCCCGGTAGTAACGGTTGAGAAGCACGGTTTCCTCCGGGTCGATGAATCCGCTGACCACAAGCCCGTCAAAGCCGCGGAACCGCTCGAGCGCATTTTCAAGTTCGGCGACGGTTTTTGAGCTGTAACCGATTATGCAGCTTTCGAAATGTATCTTCAGGTCGCGCAGCTCGCGGTACCCGTCGTTTATGCCGCGGAGAAATTCGACTGTTGCCGGCTCGTAGAAGTCGTTCATAAGAAGCCCGATGCTTATCGTTTTCATGGGCAGGCGTGACGCCGCGCGGTTCGGGACATAATCCTGCTCCTGCGCACAGCGGAAGATCCTTTCCCGCATAGGGTCGCTTATTCTTGACGTGGGATCAAAGGCGCGGCTGACCGTTGACGGAGATACGCCGACTGCCTTTGCTATCGTGACTATCGTGCTTTTGCGGTTTTTTTCGGACATTTCCGTTCCTTTCCGGGGCGACCGGTGCCCGGTCGTTCATGTTCGGGGAGATTGATAAATCAATCGCCTGTATGTACGGACATTTTTGTGCAAAAATTGCGCAAACGTTTGTCCAGACTCTGGTTTAATAATATCACACATTTTCACAGATGTCAAGACTGTTTTCAAAAAAATGTTTGTGCAATTTTTTGCACAAGCCCAGACTCCGGAGCCGCGGCAGGAAAATAAACCGTCGTTTTGCACTGCCGTAAGTGGTTTTGCTGTATTTATATTGGTATGAGGACGGAGAAAACGGACAAACGTTTGCTCACAATAACCGAGCCGGGATCCTTTGCAGACCGGGTTGCAGGGGGATGGCGGCACGACAAAGGTCACCGGGGGAACCGAATCTGCCGGCAGCGATACCGAACCGCCCCGCCCCAAGCTCCCCGATGTGACCTACGGCGGTTATAATTTCAGATTCTATTCGTGGGATATTGACGGCTGGAGGGTATACAACGACATTTTCGTTGACGACCCGACGGGTCAGGACAGCATAAGTCAGAAGGTCTATGAGAGAAACACGCGGATAGAGGACAAATACGACATCAACATAACCGAAACCCGGGAATACTATTCAAAGTATGCCTATATCATCCAGCAGAACACCCAATCGGGAGACGATTATGCCGATGTTCTTATATCCCACGGATGGATTATCCCCGCGATATATGCCTTCAATCCGTTCTACAATCTCAGGGATATTAATTATCTGGAATTCAATATGCCGTGGTGGGACGACAACGCGACCGAATCGCTGACCATCGACGGATTCCTGCCGACCGGTGTTTCGGATCTGACGCTGCTTGACAAGAGCGCGGCTTATGTCGTATTTCACAACCCGGTTTTCGATGTAGTATCATTAGTACAAGCAACAAATTTGCAGCCTCACCTCGCTTTTATTTTGTCGCAGTGCACAGGACATATGTGCAATATGCACAATCGGGGGGGGGGGCGTATTTGTACAATTGGACGAAATGACGAAGAGCCTATTGACAATTTTGCTGTCGTGATGTATAATGTAATTACATTAACGATAACGAACGCACCTGCGACCCGGCAAACGTGTAGGTTTCCGCAGATGCGCCCGACAGCTCAGGGAGCTTTTTACAGAAAGGACAGAAAATGAAACTGAGTACAGTAAAAAAGGCAGTGCTGTTCCTTGTTGCCGCAATGATTACAGCAATGACGCTTGTCGCCTGCAAGACATCGGGGCAAGAGACCGGATCCGGAAGCACCGGAACGCACGCTCCCGGTACCTCTGTGGAGCTTGAACTTCCCGACAAAAAATACAACGGCTATGAGTTCCGTGTTTTCTGCCGCCCGCAGGCGAATGCGGATGACGTGTGGAGCGCCGATCTTTTTGCCACCTCAGAGGATTCCACGAGGGTCGGAAGCGCGGTCTACAAGCGCGTTCAGTGGGTAAGCACGCTTCTTGACTGCAAGCTTACCTACACTCTTTCGTCCAACAGCAATATGGAGACGGACGCAATGAACGTACTCTTCGCGGGAGAGGATGCACATGATCTGCTCATGCCGCACGGGCGTTCGATCATGACTTATGCCGACGAGGGATATCTGCTTGACTGGGAAAAGGACCTGACATGGTGCAATCTCGACAAGCCGTGGTGGGACAGCGGGGCGAGAAAGACGTTCTCGATAAATAACCGCCTTTACGTCATGAACGGCGATATCAGCTATATGTCGATAGGCTACACTTTCGCGATGTTCTTCAATAAGGATGTTATGGACGACCTCGGAATGGAATACCCATATGAGCGGGTAAAGAACGGCACATGGACGTTTGACGTCTTCAACACAATGGTGAAACAGGGTGCAAAGGATCTTAACGGTGACGGAAATATTGAGGTCGGAAACGACAGGTTCGGTTACAGCACGCACGAACACGGCGCGTCGTTCCAGGTCATGTACTCTACCGGTTCACGTCTGCTTGTGAAGGACAGTGACGACATCCCGTACTGCCCCGGCGTTACGCAGGTGACCGAGAAGGCATATACCGATTTCTATTCCCTCATCGATTCGCAGTACGCTACCATGTACTTCAACAAGGACGGAGACAAAAAGGTCAGTGTAAAGAACGGCGAGTCACTCTTCTGGGATACATATGTGAAAGAACTTTCGGTCATGGGCGATTACGACTATGAATTCGGACTTGTTCCGTGGCCGAATTTCAACGAGGGTGAGGACGGATATTCCTGCCATGTCTCCTGCTATGTACACGAATTCGGTGTGCCGTATACCGTTACCGATGCGGACAGGACAAGTGCGATAATCGAAGCACTTGCCTACGGCGGATACTCCTCAGTCATTGACGAGTATTACGAGCAGACTCTTCAGATCCAGAAATCCCGCGATGACGAGTCAAAGGAGATGCTGAAGATAATCCGCGATTCCCGTGCTTATGATCTTGGGTTCTTCCATGTCTCACTTGAGCCGCTTTCAAGTATGGGCAACCTGATTGCCACCATTCCGACCCATAATCTTTCGACCTTCTACAACAAGTACAAGGCGCAGATAGATGTAAAGCTCGCGGAGCTTATCGAAAAATATGAATGAGAGGAAGAATGCTCATCGTATATAAATCCGGCATGATCGGAATCAAGGAGGGAAACTCATGAAAAAAGCAGTAATTGCATTGCTGGCAGCGTCGCTTATGCTGTCGGCTGCGTCTCTTGTGTCCTTTGCCGAAGAGCCGGCCGCAAAGCCGGTGGCATGGTACGACTTCGAGGATTCAGAAAATCCAGGCAAGGACAAGAGCGGAAACGGCAACGATCTTATCGTCTTCGGAGAGCCGGAGCAAATCGGGAACGGACCGAGCGGCAAGGCTGTCTATTTCGACGGTAACAGTGCTCTTTACGCAAAGACCGACAAAAAGGGCGGTCTCGGCTCTGATTTTGTCGATGTGATAGCCGATTCCGGATCGAAAAAGCTGACGATCGCTTTCTGGATCAGAAACGAGGTTTCGGATTACGACAATTTCGACCTTGCAACATGGAGAAGGATAATTTCGAACGGCCACGACGGGGGCGCGGTGCAGAATGACCGCGACAACAAGGCGTTCGGCGGATTCACGATGCTTTCACTCTGCGACAACTACATAGTTCCGACCGTTGTCAATCCTGCTATCATGGTGGACAGAGCCGAGCGTCATGACGGCTCATGTATCGGCAACAACGCGGTTTATCCGTATGTCGAGGGCAAGTGGAGCTTTGTTGTCTGGACTGCGGATGCGACTACCGGACAGTTCTGCTTCTATGTGAATGGTGCAAAGCTGTATGATCAGACAGTTGATCCGGCGGAATCCGGTGGGATCAGACTTTCCAACACCGCGCGTCCCTTCTGCATAGCAAGCAACATCAATTACAGCGAAGCTGACGATGTAATGCAGCTCGACCACACCTATACCGGTGCGCTTGACGAGGTGATGGTATTTGACCGGATTATTTCCGAGGCTGATGTTGCTTACTACATGAATGCCACCGGTGCGGATCTTCCCGAATCGGGGTCGTCGGGGGAGGTACCGACAGAGCCTCCCGTGACTTCTGCGGAGCCGAAGGATACTTCCGATGCTCCGGAGTCCGGGAACACAAAGCCGACATCGACCGACAAGGTGACCGAAAAGCCGGCTGACACCAAGGCTGCCGACGAAAAAAACGGCGGAGTCCCGGTCGGACTTATAATCGGCATAGTGGCTGTAGTGATCGTTGCTGCGGTCGTGGCTGCTGTCATCGTGTCAAAGAAACCGAAAGCCAAAAAAGAAAGCTGAAATTTTAAAATAAAAAGGAGAACTGGATCATGAAAAAGATAATCGCGTTTATAGTCTGTGCAGTTATGATCTGCACCGCCGCCATCGGAGTATGTGCGGCTGACGTAAGACCGACAGAGGTCGTTGCCGAGTCGGGAAAGCATCTTGTCATCAAGACCGGGACTGCCGAAATGTTCAGCTGGGACGGACTGTTCCAGGCGGGGCTTCAGTACGGTTCGATCGAGAACGGCACTCTCAAGCTGCCGAAGTCAGACGACCGCAAGGTAATATCCGTGTACTACGATCAGGGAACCACCGTGAAAAACGAGGGCGAGGCTCACTGGGACGACAGCTATTCCATCGACACCAAGGCATACAAGTACTTTACGGTAACATACAAGTCCGCAGGAAAGTTCACTCTTCACTGGATGTTCAGCTACAACACGGCAGACGGTTCGGAGTTTGATGCCAACGGCATGAATCCCGACTTTGTTCTTCCAGCATCGGCAGACTGGACGACGGCGATAATTGCCATCCCGGCTGATAAGGTATCGAAGGATATCGGGGTCAGCAAGGTCACTCGCCTTGACCTGCTCAGCGCGGAGGCTGACGCTTACGTGAAGGATATCGGCTTCTTCGCCACCGAGGCGGGAGCAAAGGCATACTACGGCAACGGCGGCGGTGAGATAACTCCTCCTGCCCCAGACACTGCCGACTGCGTTGCTGCTGCGGTCGTAATCGCTGCCGTATCTGCAGCTGCTGTTCTTGCCGCAAAGAAAAAGAGATAATTCGGATTGAGTTAAGAAGACCGGCACGGCGCTTGCCTGCCGGTCTTTTCTGAAAGGATAAACGGAAAACGGGGTCAGAATGAAAAAACTGTTTCAGGTCATGTGCCTTCTTCTTGCCGCGGCAATGCTTTTTTCCTGCGGGAAAACCGGCGGCGGAGAGGGAAGCGGCACGGTGCCGGCGAGCGGCGGCGAAAGCACTGCCGCGCCCGGCGGAGATGAGGAAAAAATGAAGCTCGGAGCCTATGTGTGGTACGGCTTTTCCTATGACGGAGCGCACTATACCGACCGGCTGAAAAGCGAATTTTCCGGCAGGGAACCGGAGTGGGGCTGGGTAGAGGACAGCCTGTCTAACATGGCATATCAGATAAAGCTGGCGAAGAAATACGGTCTGTCGTTCTTTGCCTTTGACTGGTATTACGGCAATCCTCAGCTGAACAAGGCGGTGCTGAATTTCAGCCGCGCGGAGGGTCAGGAGAACATGGAGTTCTGTCTGCTTGTAGCCAACCACGACGGAGCAAGGATAACATACGACAACTGGGACGATGCCTGCGACAATTTTGTCCGCTGGATGACGAAAAAGAATGCGCTGAAGGTTGACGGAAAGCCGGTCATCATCTTTTATGACATAACCAACATGGTCACCGACCTCGGCGGGGTCGAAAAGGTGAAGGAATGCCTTGACAGGCTGAGAACGCGGCTTTCGGACTACGGCGGGGCATATATTCTCGGCTGTGAATGCCCGTACGGCACTCCGGGGACCGGGGCTATCGATTTCAATTACGAGAGCTTTTCGGACGACGAGCTGAAGACCAGACTGGAGCGCGACAGAGCCTGCGGCTTTGATGCGCTTACCGGTTACAATTACCGACGTTATTCCCCGATAAACGGGAGCTATGAGCTGACTTACAAAACAATGACGGAGCAGCACGAGAAATCGTGGGACGCGATCGCACGGAATTCCGATATTCCCTATGCTCCCTGCATTCTTTCCGGCTGGGACTGCCGTCCGTGGGAGACGAAATGGGAGGGTAATCAGACCGGTTACCGCTCCTGCTATGCGCCCGACAGAAGCGCGGAGGTATTTACCGACCACATTCTGAACGCGGGAAAATGGCTGAAAAACAATCCGGGTCAGAGCGCCGGGAATCTTGCGCTTGTCTACGCATGGGATGAGGTCTGCGAGGGAGGCTTTATGATCCCGACAAAGGGTGAGGGGTACAAAATGCTTGAAGGGTTGAAGGCGGCGGTTGACGCGATGAAGAACGGGGGAGCAGAGTGAGACTCGGAGCTTACGTATGGTACGGTTTTTCCTATACCGGAGGGCATTATACCGACAGGCTTTTCGGAGAATTCCCCGGAAGAGAGCCGGAATGGGGCTGGACAGAGGACAGCACGGCGAATATGGAGTATCAGATATCGCTTGCGGTGAAATACGGTCTGTCATTCTTTGCCTTTGACTGGTATTACGGCAAGCTGCATCTGAACCGGGCGGTCGACAGGTTTCTTGAGGCTGAGGGGCATGAGAACATGGAGTTCTGTCTCATGGTCGGAAATCACGGCTCGGCGCATATTTACAGAAAGGACTGGGAGGATGCCTGCCGGTATTTCGTGCGGTATATGAGCAGTCCCTGCGCTTTGAGGATAAACGGCAGACCGGTGATCGTAATATACGACATAACCGCGCTTATCGATGACCTCGGGGGAATATCAGCGGCGAAAGAATGTCTTGATTATCTCCGCCGGGAGATGAAGAGGGAGACCGGGTGCGATATTGTGATATACGGCTGCGAATGCCCGTTCGGAACTCCCGGAACCGGGGCTATTGATTACAATACAGAGGCATTTTCGGACGCAGAGCTTGCTGCAAGGCTGAAAAGAGACAGAGAATGCGGTTTTGATGCCCTTACCGGGTACAATTACAGAAGATATTCTCCGGTTGACGGAAGCTATGAGGTGCCGTACCGGCTTCTGACGGAACAGCATGAGCGGTGCTGGGACAAGATGGCGGAGCACGCGGTTCTGCCGTATTCCCCCTGCATTCTTGCCGGATGGGACTGCCGTCCGTGGGAAACGGAGTGGTGGGGGAACACGACCGGCTACCGCTCCTGTTATGCCACCGACAGGGACGGTGTGACGTTTGCCGGGCATATAAAAAATGCCGCCGTGTGGATAAAGAATCACCCAGGATGCGCGGAGAGCGACCTCGGCTTTATATACGCATGGGACGAGGTCTGCGAGGGCGGCTTCATGATCCCGACAAAGAGTGAGGGGTACGCTATGCTTGAGGGACTGAAAAGCGGCAGTGAAGCTGCGGACCGTGTTGTCACGGGAAAGGACAGATAATGGACGGAAAAATACTGAACATCGTGCTTGCCGCCGGGATGGCAGTGCTTGCCGCAACGACGATCGTGACGGCGCTCAGCGCGCAGAAGAGGGAGAAACAGCTTCTCTCGGTGATAGAAAGCCTGAAAAATTCGCCGGGAAGCGAAAAAACTCCCGAAGCGTCGGAAACCGAGCCGGAGAAAAAGACATTTACATATCTTGCGCTCGGAAACAGCATCACAAAGCACGGGAAGTGCGGCTACTGGTGGAACGAGTGCGGAATGGCGGCATCGACGGCGGAAAAGGACTATTTCCATCTTGTAAAGGCTCATCTTGAGACGGAGCATGACAATGTGAATGCCACTGCCTATAACTTCTCGGCATGGGAGATAACCGCCGCCGACCGCGCGCAGACGCTTCTTACGCTTGAGGGCTATCTTTCTGCAAAGCCGGATCTCATCACGGTTCAGCTGAGCGAGAATGTCACCGATATGACCGACTTTTCCGGGGATTTTGCCTATATGCTCGACTGGCTTGCGGAAAAGTGTCCGGAAGCGGAGATAATCGTTATCGACGAATTCTGGAATGCGCAGAAATCCGACATCAAGCGCGGTATTTGTGCAGAGAAGAAGGTTGCGTTTGCCGATCTTTCGGAAATACGCGGAAAGAAGGAGTATCAGAGCAACATGGGCGCGGTCGTTTACGGTGACGACGGGCAGGCGCATACGGTAGATCACGCGGGAGTTTCCGGACATCCCGGAGATTCCGGAATGAAGTATATAGCCGACAAAGTGATATCGCTTATCGGAAAAGAAGCGGGCGGAAAGTGAAACGAATAATTTCCATGATCCCTGCCGTCCTGTCTGCGGCTGCGCTTGTGTCGTGCGCGGGTGACAGGGGGGATAAAGGAGAAAGCATGAAGACCGAAGAAAGCAGCGGGACATCATCTCAGACAGCCGCAACAGAGGCACCGGAGGACGATGCTCCGGAGAGCTTCAACGTTCTTGCGATAGGGAACAGCTTTACGATAGACACGTTTGAGTACCTGTACGGAATTGCAGAAAGCTACGGTGCGGAGAATATCTATCTTGCCAATGCGGCGATCGGCGGCGCGGGGCTTGTCAACCACATAGAGTGTCTGCGCGGTGATCTTGCGAAGTACATCTCTTCAACGGCAGGACGGAATCGACTTCCGGTCACACGCTGAAGGAGTGCCTCGGCGCGCGGAAATGGGACGTTATTGCCATGATTGGCACAAGCGGAGTCGTCGGGCTTGACAATCAGTACCCGCTTTTGCCGGAGCTTATAAGCTATGTGAAGGAAAACTCGGCAAACCCGGATGCAAAGCTCGTCTGGCTGTTTTCCTGGGCATATCAGAACGATTCGACGCATCCGTCGTTCCCGCTATACGACAGGGATCAGATGAAGATGCACACTATGGGGGTAAAGATGACGGAGAAATATGCCGCGACTAACCCCGACATATCGGTGGTCGTGCCCCTTGCCACAACGTTTCAGAACATCAGAACCTGCTTTATCGGCGACCATCTGACAAGGGACGGCTTCCATGCCGATCTTACTGTGGGGAGGTATACTCTCGCGCTGACGTTTTACTGCTCGGTGACGGGTGCCGACCCGTGGAAGTGCTCTTTCAGGCTGGAAACCGGCGTGACGGAGGAGGGAAAGACCTTCGATCTGATTGCGGAATCGGTTGAAAATGCCATAAAAGAGCCTTACAAAATGACGCAGTCCGCATATACACAGGAATAAACGGAGATAATGTAATGAAAACCGAATTCAACAACACATACGCCAACTATTTTGACCTTGCAGTCGGGATCGATAGGGATACCCGCTCCTTTCGCTGCTTCAGGGAGGGCAGGGGAGTGATAGCGGAAAACATTTCGCTTTCGTTTGAGTCGGAGACCGGAGAGAAGCTGTTTGATGCGCTTTCATTCGGTAAGGCAGAGTTCTTCTGGGAACAGCCGCCGCACATTCCGCAGACGAAGATAACCGAACGCCTGACAGAGGGCGGCGACGTTTTCTTTTCCTCCAAGTACTGTAAATACACTGGTTAATATAGAAAGATCTTCAAATAATGGGCTTCCCGCCGTACTTGACGTTGTTTATACCGTTACAAGAGAGGGTATTTACTGCGATGTCATCGGACTTCCGGATGGGATCGTTCCGGTATTCTGCGGATCGCTTCACTACGGAGACGGGGACGACAGCATGGCGGTCTGCCTCGACCGCGACAAGGCACAGGACGATTTCCGTTCGGCATACGGTCCGGCGGTATCAAAGATCGACGACAGCATTTTCGACAGAAGGACAGACTCTGCGGTGACTGTTTCCGGAAACGTTTCCCGCAGGCTCTGCTATTCATGGGCTGACGGATGCTACGGTTTTACGGTAAAGGGAAAGCTGTCCCTGACCTTCACCGACCGGGTGTATGAGGGAAAATTCAGAACCCGTTATAAGCCGATAAACAAGCATAACACATTCCCGAAGCCTCCGGCGGGCTGGATGACGTGGTACGCGGTCATGTTCGGCGCGTGCGAGGAGAAGGTCATTGCAAACGCAGAGTGGCAGAAGAAATATCTTGCCGATTACGGCGCTGATACCGTATGGGTCGACTGGGAATGGTACCATTCCGCATTTCACAACCCGGATGCGTCGGACAATATCGGCTACTTTTCTCCCGACCCGGTAAGATATCCGAACGGAATGAAGTATGTTTCCGACAGGATAAGAGAGCTTGGCTTTATTCCCGCGCTTTGGATAGGTCCGACCTGCGAACCGGCGAAAACGGCAACATTTGAAAAATACATCGGATCGGTGTACGCGGAACGTCTGTCATGGTGTGGCAAGTACTTCTTTGACATAACCGACGAGAGAATAAGGGATGAACTTATTCCTGACGCGATTAACAAGGTAACTGAGTGGGGCTACGATGCTCTCAAATGGGACTGTCTGCCGATAACGCTTGCCTATGCCGACCAGTACCATGAGTGTCTGAAGCATCCGGATATTACTTCAGTCGAGGCTCTTCGTGCAATATGCGAAAAGGCACGCGATATCCTCGGCGAGGATTTCTACATGCTCTCCTGCGCCGGTGTCAACGACCGTGAAGTGCTTATGGCTTCAGACATCTTCGACGGTGCACGCATCGGAAATGATATTTTTACGTGGAAGGAATTTATCTCCGATTTCGTCGAGAGGATAATGCGCTTTTATCCGTATCATAACGTTGTCCTCTACTGTGATCCCGACAACGTTGTCATCCGACCGGAGTTCAACAATATCGATCAGGCGAAATCGCGGGTTTCCGCAGTTTCTGTTCTCGGTTTGCCGATTACGCTCGGAGATGATCTTACCGTGCTCCCGGAGGAGAGGGTAGAGCTTATCCGCCGTACTCTCCCGACACTGAACATACATCCGAAGGATATAAGGGAGAGTATCCACGATGGCAGGCGCTTCCTTGTCAATCTTGCGGTCAGTGCGGAATATGAGGACTGGAATGTCGTTGATCTGCTGAATCTGCTTGAGGAGGAGGCATCTTTTACGCTCGCGTTCGACCGCGATCTGCATCTTGATGACGGAGAATATCTTGTGTTTGATTACTGGAACCGGAATTTTCTCGGCAGGCTGTCGGATTCCGTGACGGTCACGCTTCCCGGAACGGCATCGGCGGTTCTTTCGGTCAGAAAAGCGACGGGACATCCGCAGATCCTTTCGACCTCGCGCCACATCACACAGGGAGCGGCGGAGCTTTCTCATGTCAGATGGGACGACGCAACAAAGACTCTTTCCGGATATTCGGAGGTAGTTGCCGGTGACGGATACAGAATATATGTATACGTTCCGGAAGGGTACACTCCCACCGGCTTTGAAGTGTCGGGCGGAATCTGTGTTCTCGAACCCGACTGTTCCTCTTCCGGCACTGTCGGATGGAGCATAGAGTTCGGGTGATTTTCCGACTTTTTTCTCCTGAGGTTGACAAATCGCGCGATCGGTGATATCATAATAAGCGGGCGTTTCCGATGACCGCCTTTTGCCGTTCCGGTACAGCGCCCGTTTGCTGACCAAAGGAGATAAACTTGAAAAGGTTTCTGTCACTTCCGAACATTCTGACCTCGGCACGCATAGTCTGCGCGGCTCTTATGCCGTTTTTTGCGCTGCCTTCAACGGGGTTCTATGTTGTTTATACCTTCGGCGGACTGACCGATGCGGTTGACGGCACTGTCGCAAGAAAGCTGAAGCTGGAAAGCGAATTCGGCGCAAAGCTCGACAGTGTTGCCGATCTGCTTTTCTATGCAGTCATGCTGCTGAAGCTGCTGCCTCACCTGATAAGACTGCTTCCCGCATGGCTGTGGTGGTCGGTAGGGGTAGTCCTTGCCATCCGCGCCGCGGCCTATGTCTCCGCGTTCTGCAGATACAAAAGGTTTGCCTCGCTTCACACGTGGCTGAACAAAGCAACGGGGCTTGCGCTTTTCCCCGCACCGTATGCGGTCTGCACGCATTTTGCGGTACCGTATTACACCTTCATCACCGTTGTGGCTTTTCTCGCTTCGTCGGAGGAGTTTATAATGCACCTGACGGCGAAGAAATACCGCCCGGAAAGAAAATCCCTGTTTGATGTCAGGGACTGAAAAGGATACTGCCGGAGTTTTCCGGAATATCATATTTTTTCATCAAGGAGTACTGTTTGAAATACAGAACATCATTATCGGATCTTGTTCTCTGACCGGGAGGTCAGGCGGAGCATGAGCCGAACCTCCCGGCTGATATGTAAAATATATCATTCAGGAGGACAACACCGTGAACCGTGAAAACAAGCGGAGAACATTTGAAAAAGGATACTATAAAACACACCCGTGCAGAGACAGCTTTACCTGTAAGGTATGCGGTCGGACGGTCACCCCGGAAAATGCCGGGTCGGATCACCGCAATCACTGCCCGAACTGTCTTTGCAGCCTTCACGTCGATATCGAACCCGGCGACCGGGAGAGCGGCTGCGGAGGGATCATGGAGCCGATTGCCGTCTGGGTACGGAAAAACGGCGAGTGGGCGGTCATACACCGCTGCCGCCGCTGCGGAGCGCTGAGCTCCAACAGGATAGCCGCGGACGATAACCCCATGAAGCTGATGAGCGTTGCAATGAAGCCGATAGGCTCGCCTCCCTTCCCGCTTGAGCGGATAGAGGAGATGACGGAGCTTATGGCAGGCGACGGGAGACTGAAATAACGTATCCGTAAAAAACAGCGGAGCCGCAGAAATGCGCGCTTTGCTGTTTTTTTCCGCCCCGCCTGACGCGGTTCCGTCGTTGAACGGATGAATACCGGCGGTAATGTGTGCCGCCCGGATCGGAAACAGAAGAGGGTGTTAAAGAACTCATTCCGAGTTTCTTTAACACCCTCTGTATTAAGGTATTATCAGAGCCCGAAGGTATCTTTGAGATATCTTCTGCTCTCCGCCATGCCCTCAAGCGGGGTTATGCCGGTGAAATTGTCCTGTTCGACGATAGCGTACTCAACGTTGTTGTCGGAGCAGGCTTCAAGGATGGAGCCGAAGTTGTTGATGCCCCTGCCGAGGGGAACGAGGACGACGGTTTTTTTCTCTGCCTCGCCCTGCTTTGCCTCGCTGCCGTCGTCGCCGATGAGCGCGTATGCCGGCTTGCCCTCGCCGTCGACGTAGGTGAGGTCCTTGAGGTGGACTACGTTGATCCTGTCGCCGTACTTTCTGATGTACTCTGCGGGATTGACGCCGCCGTGCTTCATCCAGCAGGTGTCGGGTTCGGGATCGAGGTGACCCTTGAGCTCGCGGAACATGATGTCATACTGATACTCGTCACCGACCTTTGTGAACTCAAAGTCGTGGTTGTGGTAGAGCAGGCTCATGCCGTTCTGCTTCGCCTCGTCGCTGATTTTTGTGAAGAGCTTCTTTGTCTCCTCCCACGCGGCATTGCCGGGGAGCTTTGAGCCGTCGTACCACGGGATGACTATGTACTTCACGCCGTAGTCCCTGAAGAAATCGTATGCCTTCTGTCCCTGCTCAAGGAACATATCGGGTCCCTGATGGACGGAGACGGATTTTAATCCGATCTCATCGAGAAGAGCCTTCAGCTTCTTTCCGTCGGTATATCCGCCGTAATAGCCGGCGAATTCGACGTAGTCGTAGCCCATTTCGCGCACCTTGCGGAGGGTGCCTTCAAAATCCTTTGCAAGGTCGTCCCTGACGCTGTACATCTGGATGCCGATGTTTATCTTTTTCATGCCGATGCTTCCTTTCTTCCGGTGCAGTGCGGAGATCAGACCTCGGGGATCGTGATCTCGATCTCTCTGCCTGCGTTTGCCGACTTGACTATGCCGTCGATGATAGCCTGGTTGTAGAGGATCTGTGCGGACGGAACCGGAGCCTTGCCGCCGTTCTTGCAGGCGTCGAGGAAGGTTCTGATCTTGAGGTCGAACAGGTCGCCGTTTGTGTGAATGATCGGGATCTTTGTCTCGGTCTGAAGTCCGCCGACCTCGTGATAGAGGGTCATTTCGCCGCCGACGGTGCCGTTCCAGCAGTCGGTTGACGGGATTCTGAGTCCGCCCTTGGTTCCGAGGATGATCGTGTCGCCGGGGGTATTGATGTTCATAGCCCATGCGATACGGAAGTCGAGGATGATGCCGCCCTCAAGACGGATGAACGCCGCCGCGAAGTCATCGACGCCGAACTTCTTTGCGTACTCTGCCTTCTTGTCGTCGGGATAGCCGCAGTAATTCGGGTCGGTGCCGAAGAAAGCGGACTTGTAGCCGCTGACGGTGAGGGGCTTCGGATAGCCTATCGCGTTGAGCACCATGTCAAGCGAATAGCAGCCTATATCGGCAAGAGCGCCGATTCCCGCGGTCTCGTCCTCGATGAAGGAGGTACCGAAGGGGGTCGGGATGCCGCGTCTGCGTCCGCCGCCGGTCTGGATGTAGTAGATGTCTCCGAGTGCGCCGGACTGGCAGATCTTCTTTATTTCCTTCATGTTCTCGTCCATTCTGGGCTGGAAGCCGATGGAGAGGACCTTTCCGCTCTTCTTCTCTGCGCGGATGATGTCGGCAGCCTCTTCGACCGTGACGCACATGGGCTTTTCAAGAAGGACGTTCACTCCCTTTTCAAGAGCGTAGATAGCGGGTGCCGCGTGCTGGCGGTTGTAGGTGCATACGCTGACCGCGTCGAGCTTAAGCGACCCGTCGTCGAGCATTTCCTTGTGGGAGGGGTAGCACTTTACGTTCTTTACCCCCCAGTCGCTGAAGAATTTTTCTGCTTTGCCGGGGATGAGGTCTGCGCCGGCGACGATTTCAACGTCGGGCTGGTTGAGATAGGACTTGATGTGAGCCCCCGCGATCCAGCCGGTTCCGATGATGCCGACTCTCATTTTTCTTGTGGTATCGACGCTTTTGTCGTTTCTGACTTCCTTGAAGGCGTCGAGACTGGATTCTGTTCCTGCCATTTTTGTTACCGTACCTTTCTGACCCTTTCAGGGTTAAATGTTTCAGCAATATGGGCGGGGATTTCCGGAGATGACGGCAAAAATTCAGTCACATTCCCCACACCCGTAAGCATTCTAACATATCGGAGCCGAAAAATCAATAATTAATCTTGCGGAAAACCGGTCGGATATTGCTGATTGACGCCGCGCGGCGGAATTATGCATTTTTTGCCTTGATTTTTCCCCCCGCACAATTAGCTACCTTTTCCTGCAAACCACCCGCAGCTCTCTTGTTCCGGGTGTGAAGCCGACCTTTTCCGCAATCTTAACCGACGCGATGTTGTCGTCCTCGGCGATGTAAGTGACCTTCATCCCGGGGTCAAGGAGATAGTAGGCAAGCGAGGCTGTGTTAGACGCTCCGTAGCCGTTTCCGGTGTGACCGTCTGCCGTCTCGACCCCGATGTCGATAACGGTGTCGTCAGGCGAATGCGGATTTTCCGCGGCGGCTGAGACGATTTTCCCGTCGATCACCGTGCCGAAGCAGAGAAGCCCCTCCCCCAGCGGATCGGGTTCGCATTCCGTCAGATTATCGTACCCGTGCTCCGGCAGAAGCGGCTCGGTATCGGTACGTATCACCGACCGGTCAACATCAGGACGGTTTTCAAGCACATATTCCGTTGCAAAAACAATTTCGGTGTCGTATCCGAAGCCCGCCATCCTGTCTTCAAGCAGGCTGATAAGGTGTTTTTTTGTCTTTTCGGTGAATATTTCGTCTTCGGGGAGCGCGTCAAGATACTCCGCCGCATCGCGCGTTTCGTCAAAGGTCGTAACGGTGCGCACTCCGTCGGTCGAAAGCGTAAGCCCGAGCGGAAGCATGGGATCGAATTTTCCGGCAAGAGCATAGCCGGGATCGGATATTATCATTTTTCATCTCCTCTTATTCTTCCGATGTCATTGACGAGATAAGTCCCCTTGCCACAGCAAGCCCGGGCTTTTCCGCGACGGTGACCGGAATTCCGACAAGGGGCGCCATCGCCGGAGCGATCCCTGTCATCTCCGCTCCGCCGCCGGTCAGGATTATCCTGTCAGGTTCGCAGGGGAGGGTTCTTATAAGTGCAATTACGGCATCGGCAAGCTCGTCAAATACCGGCTCGATTGCCGCCGATATCTCATTTTCGGTCAGTTTTATCTCCTTCGGAAGCCCGAATGCCGCGCGCATGACCTTTGCCTTCATGCTGTTGTCCGAGGGATTGAGCGAGCCGACCTCATGCTTTATCCGCCTCAGCTCCGCAGGGGTCGCCGTGACACGGTATTTTTTGAGAAGATACGAGCCGATCGCCCGGTCAAAGGCATCTCCCGCAAATTCCGTGACTGACGAGGCAATCTTCTGACCCTTTGAAAAGGCGATAAGCGAGGAGCAGCGCGCCCCGATGTGAAGCGTCAGAGAGTCCCCCGCACCGCGCACTCCGGAGCCCAATGCCGCGGCATATCCGGCTGAAACGGAGAAAACGTCGCGCGCTCCCGCCTGCTGTGCCGTTTCGACAAACAGCCTTTCGGCTTCTTCGCCGCAGTCGGCAGGGAGGGAGAGCCAGATGTCGGCTTTTTTTATCCGGTATCCGTGCAGGATCCCGGAGAAAAGCGTGTACGCCGCATCCGGGTCGGGAAGCTCGTCCCCCGCCGGAATGAACGGCAGAACCGTCACCGCGCCGGGTACTCCCGAATTCATTCTGACCGCGGCGCTTCCGATGCCGGCGACGGTACCCCCGACCGAAGAGTAAACCGCAGGGCTTTCGGTTATGTCTGCCCCGTCCCCGTAAAGGACGGTGCGGACGCTGAGACTTCCGATGTCGATGCCGATTTTCCTTGTCATTGCTTGTTCCTCCCTGATTGTGAATTATTTGTATATCTTATTCTGCGCCCTCGCGCAGAGAGGGCTTTATGCTTCTTGCGGCGCTCAGGCAGATGACCTCCGCCGCACCCGCGTCCCTGAGAAGCTCCGTGCAGACGTTTACCGTTGCGCCGGTCGTCACTATGTCGTCGATAAGAATTATCCTTCTCCCCGCGATCCTGTCGGGCGATACCGCAGGGACATAGCTTTTTTGGGCATTGAGCGACCGGTCGGAGATCCCGGAAAGCTTCTGCTCCGCCGTATATGCCGCATGACGGATAAGCTGGGCAAACTCCGCTCCGGACTGCCGGCAGAATTCCCGTGCAAGCTCCTCTGCCTGATCGATGCCGCGTTTTACCGCCTTTGCCGCCGAGCGGGGAACGTATGTCACAAGCTCTGTCCCGTCGTAATATCCCCGCTTTTTCGCAGTCTCAAGCATCATTCCGGCAAGCTCGGTGAAAAGCGGCTTCACTCTCCGGTTCTTGCAGCACAGAAGCGCCTTGCGGGTCACTCCGTCAGCCTTGTCGTACGGCAGAAAATAAGCATATCCGTCCGGCAGAAAATTTTTCGGGCGGCATTCGCAGAGGTCGTAGCTTTTCCCGCAGGAAGGGCACGGCGCGGATATCTCGTTTAAATATTTCTTCCTGCAGGCAGGGCAGAACACCCTGTCTCCCGCTCTTCCGAGAGGTTCGCCGCACCCGACGCAGGCATCGGGGCAGAGGGCTTCCATTACGGCATTTAAGATTTTTTTCGGGTTTGTTTTTTTCATGCCGGCGGGCTCCTTGTGTGAGGGATGTTTATGTTGATGGGCGTGTTTTGGCGACAGAGATTATCCGACTGCGTCAGAGCCAATCCGTTTTTCT
>FR891111.1:0-3241 GCA_000433515.1 Candidatus Colimorpha enterica
TTCTCCGGAGAAAGAAAAACGGATAGGCGACGACGCAGTCGTAAAACCTCTGTCGCCAAATCAAATCCCCGACAGTCAGCCCTCCCTCAGAGCGAAAGCCAAAGATACAAAAAAATACCCCCCGAAAGGAATACCCCTATGTCATCCGAATTTCTCTCCGAAACCGAATACTCAGCCGTCTACGGGATCTCCGACTCGATTCTCAACGAGGTCGGAAAGGTCATCACCGGGAAACGCCGCGAGACCGCTCTTATTCTTGCCGCAATGATCTCCGGCGGACATATCCTTATCGAGGACGTTCCCGGTGTCGGCAAAACCACGCTTGCCGCATCGGTGGCAAAGGCGGTGGGGCTGTCGTTCAAGCGCGCACAGTTCACCCCCGACGTCATGGCATCCGATATCACCGGCTTCAATATCTATAACCGCAAGACCGAGAGCTTTGAGTTCCGCGAGGGGCTTGTCAACACAAACATCCTCCTTGCCGACGAGATAAACCGCGCCTCACCAAAGACTCAGTCGTCGCTTCTTGAGGCAATGGAGGAGACGCAGGTAACGGTTGACGGCGTCACCTACGACATCCCCGACCCCTTCACCGTCATTGCGACCCAGAACCCCGCCGGCTTTGTCGGCACCTACCCGCTTCCGGAGGCTCAGCTCGACCGCTTTGCCCTCAGAATTAAAATGGGCTACCCCACCCCGGAGGAGGAGATTATGATCCTGAAGCGCCGGCTGAACGGCGACCCGATAACCTCCGTCCGGCCGGTCGGAAAGAACGCGGTTCAGCTGCTCCGCGCCGTTGCCGAAAAGGTCACCGTCTCCGACGAGATCGAAAGATATATAGTCTCCCTTGTCTCGGCAACAAGAATGCGGAGCGAATTTTCCCTCGGCGCAAGCCCCCGCGCGTCGGTGGCGCTTATGAAGCTGTCAAGAGCATGGGCGGTGCTTCATCACCGGGCATACGTCGTCCCGGACGATATAGCCGACCTGTTCAGCGAGGCGGTCGCACACAGGGTCACAATGTCAAGAGAGGCAGCCGCCGCCGGAATCGACGCCGTCACCGTGCTTGACGCGGTGCTGAAGAGTACAGCCGTTCCCTATGCCCAGACCCGGCGCGGCTTCGGCATATGAGAAGGACCGCCGAGAAATACACAGGCAGGGGAAAACTCCTTGCACGGCTGAAGAAGCACCGCACAGCAAGATTCCGTCTCTGCGGCGGCGCGTTGATCTACCTTGTCCTGCTTGTGTCCTGTCTTATATTCACACAGGCGCTGCGCTCGTCGGTGTCGGCGGTGACGTATGCCTTCGTCATCTGCATTCCGGCTGTCGACGCGATACTGCTTTTCATATCGGCGCGGCACGTCAGGGTCGAACCGCTGTCCCCGGAGATAACCCTTGAAAAACACCGGACGGCGGCGGTTTCGCTTTCGGTAACAAACACCGGCATTATCCCCGTCTCCTGCGCGGAATTCGACATTTCCCTGCCGGACGCGTTTTCCGCCGGATGCGTTACCGGAAGAAAATGCGTCACTCTCCCCCCGTTTTCGGCCTCGGATGCCGGGATCCCGGTGAAATTCGACTTTATGGGAAAATACACCGTCGGCACCGACAGCGTGCGCATTTACAGCCTGTTCAGAATCTTCCGCACCGCGCGGAGGGTCAGAGCCTCGGTAACAGTCAGCGTCCTTCCGGACAGGCTTCCCCCATGCGGAGCGGCGCCGGTCAGCGAAAGCAGTGAGACAAACGAAAGCATCCTCTCCGGCACAAGGTCGGAATCCGGCGACATAAGACAGTATCTCCCCGGAGACAGCATAAAAACCGTTCACTGGAAGCTCTCGACAAAAACCGACGAGCTTCAGGTCAGAAAATACGTCTCCGACAGCAGCCGCGCCGTCACCGTGTTCTCCGATTTCGGCGGCGGCTGCCCGGAGCATTTTCCGGAATACGCGCGCGCATTTTCTGCGGACAGAATCGCCGCGGAGGCTCTTGCCGCAGTCCGCGAATCGGCGGCACTCGGCAAGGGCGGACAGCTTGTCATCAACCGGGAGGATGCTCAGTCGCTCGGCTTTGCGGTCCCCGCCGATGCCGACAGGCTTGCCGCGGAGATCTGCGGAGTGAATGCTTTGTCCTGCACCCCCGGGGTGACAGGGATGCCGGCTTCGGCTTTCGGAAGCTCGCTCCTCTTTGTCACCTCCTTCATCCCGGATAAAACCGCGGCTTACATAACCGATGCCGCCGCCCTTCTCGGTGCGGGAAGAGTGTCGGTGTGCGTCTGCGACCTCTCGGCTCTTTATTCCGGGGACGACAGGGAGAAATACCGCCTTGCCCTTGACGGTTTCTGCCGCAGGACGCGCGCCTCCGGCATAAAGGTGACCGTTCCCGACAGGAAAACGGAGGAATGCGATGAAAAAGAATAATACCGCCGACGGAATTTCCTTTGAGACCCGCAGAAGGTTCGCCGGGGCAATGAAATTTCCCGCCGCGCTCTGCGGCACTCTCGGAATCACCGTGATCGTTGCCGAATCCGTCTGCCGTGATTTTCCGTTTCTTCTGATCCTCCTGCTGTCCCTGTTCTGGTGCGGGGCGTTTTACCTGCTTCTGCGCCCGAAAAAGGGAACTGTCGCGGGAGCTGTGATATTTGTCTCCGGACTTGCCGTGTTCTCCGCTGTCCTGTTTGCGGGCAGGGTGGGACAGGGAGCCTTGCGTTTTCTTGCAAGCGGAATAGCCTCGGTGTGGAACCTGTTCATGGAGACCATCGACAGCCTCGGCTACGTCACGCTTCCGCTTGAAACGAGCGAAAAATTTGTATATTCGGAATTTGCGGCGATGTACTTCGTGTCGTTTCTCTCGGCGGCGGTGTTCTGCCTCTTCACGCGGAAAAAGACGCGGCTGTTTGCCGTCTCGGTCTTTACCGCGCTTGTGCTGACGCCGGTGTTCATATACAATATGCCCGGCGGAAATGCCGGAATATCGCTGATAATCGCCTCTCTTGCGGCGCTTGCGGCAATGAGGATAAGCGAAAAGCGCACCGGAGACGTAAGAATGTCGGGCTATCCCGGCGTTGCCGCGCTTCTTGCCTCGTCGATCATGCTTGCCGTCCCTGCGGCGTCAATGAACGCGCCGTGGAAAAACGAGGGCGGGCTTGCCGACTCGATAGAATACCTCCGCGAGATAGTCACCCGCCTTGCCGAGGGCGACACATCAATACTTGACGGAGCATATCCCTCCGACCACCTGAATAACC
>FR891111.1:3296-5115 GCA_000433515.1 Candidatus Colimorpha enterica
CACCGGCAGGGAAATAATGAAGGTGTACTCCGGCACCGACTCCGCGCTCTATCTCAGAACGTGGATAGGCGGATATTTCAACGGAACGTCATGGGAGGTTCCCCGGACCGGCCTTTCCGGCGGTATCACCGCGGAGGAGAGGACGTGGGCATTCGCGTCCGATATGTTTGACAACGGACACGGAGACGGCAGCCCTGCGCTTTCGTCTGTCGGAATGATCCGCTGTGAGGTTTCGGTCGTGCCGAAGCTCCGCACAAAATACATCCCCGTGCCGTCAGTCATGCTTTCAGGACCGTTTGACATGAACGGAAATCTGTTTCCCCTTGAATATTCAAGGGTCGGCGACGGGATACTGATGACAAAAAAAGACCTGTCGTCAAGGACTCCCTTCAAGGCGGATGTCCTCATCGCCGCGCCGAGAAGCAGTGCCGAGCGCGACCTGTTCCACCGCGTGCTTGAAGAATACCGGAGGAGCAACGGGGACTACGGTTTGGTCGATGAACCCGTTCTGAATGACACCCTGAGCGCCTTTGTCCGTCAGCAGTACTGTCAGAACGACATCCCGCAGGCGGCAGACAGCATTCTTGAGGACTTTCTCGACACCTCCGAGGTCGCACAGCGGTATTTCGGGCTCTTTTACGAATCGGAAAAAGTCCGGGATCCGGGATCCTCCGATATTGTCGGCCTCATCGGAACAATCGGGACGCGCACGCTTTTCCGCTATTACGGAACAGCCGACAGCGTGGCAGCCGACGATATCGCAACGGCGCTTTCGGTGTACCTTGCCGAAAATTACAGGTACAATATCGACCCGCCCTCCCCGACCACCGGCGACCCGGTGGCTGAATTCCTGCTTGTCTCGAAGGAGGGCTACTGCGTACAGTTCGCAACGGCTCTTACCCTCATGATGCGCCGACTCGGCTTCCCGGCAAGGTACGTTGAGGGCTATATCGCAAACGAGTTCAAAGCCGCAAAGGGCGACTATCCCTATTCCTGCACCGTAACCGACAAAAAGGCACACGCATGGACCGAGGTGTGGCTCGACGGCTTCGGCTGGATGGTATACGAGGCAACCCCCGGCTTCTCGTACAGAGGACAGAACATCGGCAATGCCGGCAGCACCGTCCCCGACACGACCCAGCCCCCGCAGACCTCCACCCCCCCTGCCTCATCCGAATCCGACGACCGGACAAGGCCTCCTCAGCCGTCGGCGACGGTTGACAGAACGACCGACCCGCCGGTCACCTCCGACCCCGGCAGAAGTCAGCCGTCCGGGAAAAATGTCGGCGGAATTCTGACAGCAGTCCTCGCGGCTGCCGCACTTGCCGTCGTTGTTCTGATGCTTGCAAAGCGAAGCTCTGCCCGGACAGGAAAGCGGAAAAAGCTGATCTCCGACGCGCTTGACGGAAAGGGCGACGGAAAGCTCCTGTGCCTGCTCATCTTCCGGATGCTCGGTGTTTACGGGATCTGCCCCGGAAGAAACGAGCTGCCGTCGGCATTTGAGGCACGCGCGGCAGAGATGCTCGGCGATACAGCCCGCCATGCTCTTTCCGCCGCGGAAAGGCAGATCTACGGCAGCGGGATGACGGAAGCCGACAAGCGCGCCGCCGGCGTGCTTCTCAGGTATCTCTCGGACGGCGCAAAGGAAAAACTCGGATTCTTCCGGTTTGTGTGGTACAGATATATTGTCTGCGTGATCTGATCCCGCAAATCCTTGGCTTCCCCAAAGGGGGAGGGCTTCCTGTCGGATTCAGATTTCTCACAGAGGGTATATAACTGCTTCACCGCCTACCCGTTTTTCTTTCTCCGGAGAAAGAAA
>FR891112.1 GCA_000433515.1 Candidatus Colimorpha enterica
ACAGAGCAGGGCTCTTCATTTTCAATTATCCCGGCAAGCGTTTTTGTGAATATCTCCGGAGGAGGCGTCGATGGATTGCCGAGGCTGAAATCAAACACATTCTCAGCCCCGTCCCGCACAGCCGCTGCTTTTCCGTACTCAAAAAGCTCGCGTATCGACGACCTGCGGCTCCCGAGACGGTACATTTCTTCCGATATCATTTTCCGTTTTCCTCCCCGGCTTCATTTCCGTAATTGTCCTCCGCGGCACCGTACTGGGCTGAGACAGCACTGCTGTTCATGTCTGATTTTCGCTGCCCTTCGCGTGTAACACAATAATTATACCGCCCCGCACGCCGGTTGTCAACAGATTCCGCGCCGGGAGCGTGAAAAACCGTCGATTTTTACCCATATTATCTATTGAAAAAGAGCGCGGGTAATGTTATAATGATATATTATCACGACAGATTCTCAGAAAAACGGAGGAAACGATGTCGAACTCTCTCGATGACGCAAGAAAGATAATAAACGCCGCAGACCGGGAAATGGCGGAGCTTTTTGTCCGCAGAATGCAGGCGGCTGCCGAAATCGCGGAATACAAGAAGATCCACGGACTTCCCGTGACCGACCCGGAAAGGGAGCGGGAGGTTGTCGCGAAAAACTCCGGTTATATCGCCGACAGCGTCCTGCGCGAGTATTACGTCACCTTCATAAACGACGTGATGTCGGTCTCCCGCGCCTACCAGACCCGCCTGCTCAACGGCATGAAGATCGCTTACAGCGGAACCGAGGGCGCGTTTGCCCATATCGCGGCGGGAAAGATATTTTCATACGGAAAACGGGTCGCTTACGGCAACTTCCGCGACGCATACGATTCCGTCGTGAGCGGCGAGTGCGACTGCGCGGTGCTTCCGATCGAAAACAGCTACGCCGGCGAGGTCGGACAGGTCACCGATATGCTTTTCTCCGGCACGCTCTATATAAACGGCGTGTACGACCTGCCGGTGGAGCATGACCTTGTCTCGGTCTCCGGCGCGGCAAAGACCGGGATAAAAACGGTAGTCAGCCACCCGCAGGCGCTCAGCCAGTGCGCGAACTATATCCGGGAAAACGGCTTTGCGCAGGTGCAGTACGAAAACACGGCAATGGCGGCGGAATATATCCTCAAAAAGAACGACCCGACCTGCGCCGCAATATGCAGCAAGGAGTGC
Source organism: Candidatus Colimorpha enterica (assembly GCA_000433515.1). Classification (GTDB taxonomy): domain Bacteria; phylum Bacillota; class Clostridia; order Oscillospirales; family CAG-272; genus Colimorpha_A. Next base: position 1,190 of record FR891112.1, read on the forward strand.
GCGGAGATCTTCGGGCTTTCGGTGCTTGAGAGACATATAAACGAGAGCCGGAGCAACACGACCCGCTTCGGAGTCTTCACAAGGGCAAAGTGCCGCATTACCGACAACGCCGACGACCCGAACCGCCGCTTCATCCTCCTCTTCACCGTCAGAAACCAGGCGGGAGCACTTGCCGAGGCAATAAATATCATCGGACGCCACGGCTATAACATGACAGCCCTCCGCAGCCGCCCCATGAAGGAGCTTATGTGGAATTATTACTTCTACGCCGAGTGCGAGGGAGTTCCGGACGTCGAAAGCGGAGACGCAATGCTCGACGAGCTGTCCTGCGTCTGCGACAGGCTGAAGTTGGCGGGAACCTATAAGCCGGCGGTGCTTGGATAAAGCCCGCCCCACGGCAATATTATATCACACCGGCTTCCCTCTGTCGTCCCCCGTAATTCCCCCCGGATTCCCGCGGAAAATCATGGCACCCGATTCTGCCGGCACGAACCGCAGCGACGGTCGGTACCGGAAACCGGAAAAGAAAAACAGGCAGGCTCTGACGCTGACGTGAAATCCCTGTCAGTGAGGCAAAAAGTAACATTGTCCGATATAAACGCACTGTGTGCTACACTTCATCACCGCCTGCGGGCGGAGCTGTCT
>FR891113.1 GCA_000433515.1 Candidatus Colimorpha enterica
GAGAACCTGACCGCTCCGGCATCACCGTATATCTCAAACGACAGATCGTCGTTCGTCCCGAAAGCCAGCTTGTTCGCCTCGATCGTCCCGACCGCACCGCATTCAAGCTCCGCAGTCAGATAAAACGCCTCGTCGGCATTTGTCCGCCATTCCCTGCCGTCGATCCCCCGCCGCAGCGGGTGTGCGATCTGAGCCTTGCCCGAAACCGATGAAAATTCGCCGCAGAGGTATCTTATCAGGTCGATAGCGTGCGAGCCGAGGTCGAAAAGCACCCCGCCGCCGCAGATATCGCGGTCCTGCTTCCATCCGGCGTTCCTTGAAAGGTCGGTACAGCTCGAATGGAGATACTCACAGCGGAAGGATATCACGTTCCCGATAAGCCCGCCCGAAATTATCTCCTTTGCCCTCATGACCCCCGACATAAAGCGGTTGTTGAACACCACCTGAGCGGTGACCCCATTTTCCGCGGCAAGCGAGGCAAGCATATCCGCCTGCTCCGGCGTGACCGCAAGAGGCTTTTCGCAATAGACGTGCTTCCCGGCAAGAACGGCCTTTTTCGCCGTCTCAAAATGCAGGATATTCGGCGTGCAGATATCGATTATGTCAATATCCGGCGAATAAATAAGCTCATCCTCATCGGTGACAGAGACATCAAAACCGTATTCCCGCGCCGCTTTTTCCGATGTCTCCCGGTGAGCGGTACAGACCCCGGCGATCCTTGCCGATATTCCGTCGCCGAAAAAGTAATTCAGATTGTGAACGGCATAAGCGTGCGTTTTTCCCATCGAACCGAAGCCGATAAGACCGATATTCATTGTCTGTCCGGTAATAATTATACACCCTCTCCGGCTGTGATATGACATCCGCCGGGAAGAACACGTGAAAACCGCGTGCGGCGGGTCATACTTTTACCCATAATATTATATCACGATAAAATCTTTTTGTCAACGTCAACCATTGTAGCACGGATTTTTCTTTCTGTCGTCCCCTCATTTTCCCCTTGAATTCCCGTGGAAAATCGTGGGCAGGCAGCACCGCACTGTCCTTGGCTT
>FR891114.1 GCA_000433515.1 Candidatus Colimorpha enterica
GATGCCAGCTCCAGCCCGCATCCCCCGTTACCCAGCCACGGCGCCGCCCCGCGGTAAATGTCAAAGCTTGCGGCAGCAGCCCTCATCTCCTCCGGCGAAATTATCCCACAGGGTATCACCGCAGAGTCCGGAACCGGCATACCCCTTCCGATAAGCCGGTGAAACGTGTCAATTATCTTCAATCTGAATCCTCCTGTTCTGTACCTTCCTCCCCGCCGCAAAAAACAGCGGGGAGGCTTTCGATACCGCCGCACACCGGCGGCTCTTCATCAGGTCACCTGTTCATGTGACCGCCTCAGGTTCCCGAGGCAGGCTTCACTACAAAGCTGATACCGTCGGAGCGGTTGTTGAGGATAAATACATCCTCAAAGCTCTCCTCATAGTAAACATACTTTCCGCCGGTCGAAGCCGAAGGCTCATCAAGGCAGGCAAACTCGTATGATACCGGAGTGATGACCGATTCCGGATGTATAAGAAGCATTTCGATCTGCTCCGCATTCTTTGCCGGCTTCCATCCGTCGGTGAAGTCGTAAACCGTTTTCATAAGCGAGGACGGAACCTCAACGACCGAAACGCCGTCAAGCACAGTCACCGTGCGGTTGACCTCCCCGCCGCAGTTTCTCACATCAAGCGAACGGCTCACCGATGCCGATGACTTCAGCAGCTTCATAACCGCCGGTGTCACATAAAGCACCCTTCCGCATACCGGAACGCACATATCGGTCATGTTCGCCATCATGTCGTCGAAGAGCGACAGTACGTTGTCCGCCGTGACCTCTGTCTTGAGCGGCTGAAGACCGAGCGCTGTAAAGTCGCGGTAGATCTTGCTGACCGTGTATGCGTCCATTTCAGGGAACTTATGTTCGTTATTGAAAACCTGAGTGATGTTGCTTATCGACGCCGCATAGTCGGTCTGGTCAATGTCCTGCGGATGAATGAGCGTGCTCCACTTTCTCTGGTTGGTAAGCGGCTTTTCCTCCCACATATTCTCATAGTTTCTTCCGGGAGCGCTTATCGAGTCGCGGTCAACGTCGGTTCTTCCCGTGGTGTTGATCACCGGCAGTTCAATAGTCTTTCCGTTCCTGAAGCGGTATCTCCCGTTGTTCGGAGTCGCATAAAGCGCACCGAAATTGAGCGTGTAGGGAAAGGCCTGAGCCAGCCTGTCCGAGTATACCTTTGCATAATTGAGTTCTTCCATGTTTTGTTTTCTCCTTTTTGATAAAAAATATAGTTTTTTGCCCGATAAGCCGCGGGCAGGGCATATATATAATCGCCGGCAGTTTTTACACCGCAGTAACGCCGCGGCACGCGATCTCCCGGACGGCGATATCGTATTATAATTCCGCGCATAAGCGCATATATTTATCTTGGCTGAGGCTGACTGTCGGGGTTTGATTTGGCAACAGAGATTTTCCGACATCGTCAGAGCCTATTCGTTTTTCTTTCTCCGGAGAAAGAAAAA
>FR891115.1 GCA_000433515.1 Candidatus Colimorpha enterica
GTGCATAAGCTCGTCGGGATTTGTAAAGACCGACGTGTTTATCCGCTGAAGAATATACTTTCCCTCGCCGTGCTCCGATTCCGTAGTGACGATATAGGTGCGGTTGATATGCCCGGTATTGCACACCTCCGCGCCGACCGGCACACCCGCGATATCGAAATCACGTATAAAATCAAGAATTTCGCTGTTGTCCAAGTGTCTCTCCGTCCTTCCGGTATTATTCGGCGAACTGGCTGTTGAAGAGGACAGAATAGAATCCGCCCTTTGCCATAAGCTCACCGTGAGTTCCCTGTTCGATTATATTTCCGTCCTTCATTACAAGGATAAGATCCATTTCCATTATCGTCGAGAGCCTGTGGGCGACGACAAAAGAGGTTCTGGTGCCCATCAGCTTCTTCATGGCATTCTGAACCCTGATCTCGGTACGGGTATCTATCGACGATGTTGCCTCATCAAGTATAAGCATGGGCGGATCGGATATCATCGCACGGGCGATACAGAGCAGCTGCTTCTGACCGTTTGAAAGATTGCCGCCGCTTTCGGATATAACGGTATCGTAGCCGTTTTCAAGGCGGGATATAAAGCCGTGGCAGTGCGTCTTTTTCGCCGCGTCGATCATTTCGCCGTCGGTCGCGTCGGGTCTGCCGAGCTTGAGGTTCTCGCGCACCGTTCCGTGCTTGAGCCACGTCTCCTGAAGCACCATTCCGTAGCTTAACCGGAGGCTCTTTCTTGTTATATCGCGGATATCGTGTCCGTCAACCGTTATCGAGCCGGAATTAACGTCATAGAACCGCATCAGCAGGTTAATGAAGGTGGTTTTTCCGCACCCGGTAGGACCGACAATTGCTATCTTCTGTCCCGGCTTTACGTCGAGGTTGAAATGCTCTATCAGCTTTCTGTCGGGGACGTATGAGAAGCTGACGTCGTTTGCTCCTACGCTTCCCTTCACTCCGTCAAGCACAAGCGCGTCGGGAGCGTCCGGCTTTTCCGATTCGGCGGAGATGAAATCAAATATCCTCTCAGCACAGGCAAGCGCGTTCTGAAGCTCGGCAAGCACTCCGGATATCTCGTTGAAGGGTTTGGTATACTGATTCACGTAAGAAAGGAACACCGACAGCCCGCCGACTGTAAGTCCCCCTCCGATGACCGCGATTGCGCCTGCTCCTGCGACTGCCGCGTAAACGACCGCATTGACAAACCGCGTTGTCGGGTTAGTGAGTGACGAGAAAAATATCGCGCGGAGCGAGCTTTTTTCAAGCCTGCCGTTGATCTCGGAGAATTTTCCGATCACCCTGTCCTCGTTCGAGAATGCCTTGACGGTCTTTACGTTTTCGACCATCTCATTTATATAATCTGTCTGCTCGCCGCGGATAGCCGACTGTTCGCGGAAGAATCCGTAGGTTTTTTTGGCTATGAAATTTGCAATGAACAGCGACATCGGCGTCAGCACTACGACGACTGCCGCGATGACCGGCTGAATCGCGAACATGAACACAAGGGTCGCCGCAATCGTCAGAACGCCGGTAAAGAGCTGTGTGAAGCCCATGAGAAGACCGTCGGAGAACTGATCAACATCGGCTATGATCCGGCTGACTATGTCTCCGTGCGGGTGGGAATCGATATAGGATATCGGAAGGCGCTGGATCTTTTCGAAGGCATCGCGTCTTATGTCGCGGACGACGCTGAAGGTGATCTTATTGTTTATCATTGCCATCAGCCACTGGGCGATTCCGCCGATGCAGAAGATTATCGCGGCTTTCGAGAGCCCGGAAACAACTCCGGCTATATTGACATTATCTTTTCCGATAATGAGGTCGATCGTATCGCCGATGATAACCGGGACGATAAGTGCTGCCGCCGTGCTTACAACGGCAAGGGTGAGAGTGAGGACAATGAGCGGCTTGTAATGCGAAACATACACAAGCGTTTTTTTAAGCCCTGCGGATGAAAGCTTCTTTTTCATACGGAAATCCCCTCCTCTCAGCGGTTTTTCGTCTGGGAATCGCATATCTCGCGATATACCGGACATGAGTCATAAAGCCCGTCGTGCGTTCCCATGCCGACGGCTTTTCCTTCGTCAAGAACGATTATCTTATCGGAGCCGCGGAGCGTCGATGCCCGCTGCGAGACGATGAAGATGACCGGCTTGTAATCGAGATTCTTTATCGCATGACGGAGCGCAAGGTCGGTCGCATAGTCAAGCGCCGATGAGGAATCGTCAAGGATAAGGATCTCGGGGCGGCGGACAAGCGCTCTTGCAACCGTCAGGCGCTGTCTCTGACCGCCGGAAAGGTTCTTACCGCCCTGCTCTATCTCAAAATCAAGCTGACCCGGCTTTTCGGAGACAAAGCCCTTTGCCTGCGC
>FR891116.1 GCA_000433515.1 Candidatus Colimorpha enterica
CCGCATCGCTCTCTCCCGCGCTCGGGATCGCAGGGGTGATCGCCGGAACTCTGCGCCACACCGGAACGGTGCTTCCGATGCTTGCCTTCTGCGGATGCGGGACGGCATTTTCGCTTGTGGCGCAGGGATTTGAGGCGCTCGGAAGCACGATCCCGCAGCTTCTCTGGGGCGCGGCGTTATTCGCACCGGCGGCAAAGCTCGGGCTTGTGCCGAAGATATATCCGCTGATCGCGCTGAACGGTACCGGAATATCATCGGGCTCCATGCTCGGAAAAGCGATTGCCGAGGGAAGGCGCGGTGTGGGCGACAGGGAGCGGCTCTGTGCTCTGTCGGATGCTTTTTCGTCGCTGTCGTCGGTTTTTTACACGATGTCGAACCGGATATCGACACCGGGGGTGTATGAGGTCAGGACGCTGTGCGAGAAATCCTTCAAAAAATACTGCGGCAGATGCTCCCGCGCTCCGGTCTGCTGGGGACGGGAATATGACCGCACCGCCGATATCATGAACAAGCTGGCAAACGCCGTTGCGAAACACGGCTGTGCCGACTCTGAGTACATTCCGGACGACTTTTTCAGGCGCTGTCCGAACGCGATCGCGGCAATGTCGGAGCTGAACCTCTCTCATGCCCGTATGCTTGAGGCGGCGGCGCGGGAGAACAAGACGGAGGTCTTTGCGCTCGATTACGAGGCGATGGCTCAGCTGCTGGAAAACGCCGCGTCGGAATCGTCGGAGGAATACGAGTGCGACCGCGCGCTTACGGCAAAGCTCAGAAACACCGCGCGGGACATCGGGCTGTACTCCGTCGGCGCCGGAGTTTACGGGAAGCGGAGAAAAACCGTCGTTGCCGGCGGGGTGGACATCTCGGAAAGCACGCTTTCGTCGGCTCAGATAAGGTCGGCACTTGAGGAATCGCTCGGGATGAAGCTGACCCCGCCGGAATTCACAGCCGACGACGGTTATGTGACAATGACCTGCCGGAGCGCGCGGACGGTTTGCGTCGAAACCGCCTCGTCGTCGCTGAAAAAGGAGTCGGAGGAGATGAACGGCGACAGTGCCGTTTGCTTCACCAATCGCGAGGACAGGTTCTATTCGCTGATAAGCGACGGCATGGGAAGCGGCAGAGAGGCAGCTATGACTTCGCGCGTGACCTGCTCGTTCCTTGAGAAAATGCTGTCCTCCGGCAACCGGAAAAGCATTGTTCTGAAGATGCTGAACAATTTCATAAGGAACAAGAACCTTGAGTGCTTTGCGACGGTTGACTTACTTGAGATCGACCTGCTTTCCGGCGAGGCGGGATTTGTAAAGAGCGGAGCGGCGGCGTCCTACGTCATCCGCGGCGGAAAGCTGTTCAAGATAGCCTCCGATTCCCTTCCCATCGGGATAACACGGGAGATAACCGCGGAGGACATACGCTTTACCCTCCTCCCCGGCGACCTTGTCGTGATGATAAGCGACGGCGTGTCACAGAGCTTTGAGGACGGGGTGTGGCTTGCCGGGATGCTCTCGGAGCTTGACGGGGATTCTCCGCTTGATGCCGTGACGGCAAAGATCCTCGACGCCGCAAAGACAAACAACCGCCGTTCCGACGACATGACCGTCACCGCGGTAAGGATAGGCGCCGAAAAGTGAAAAATATGGGGCTGTAAAAACATCGGGTTTTCAACAGCCCCTTTTTTTGCGGGTACCTTCAATGTGAACGTTATCTGAAATTTTGCCGCCGCCCTCTGCGTTCAAGATTTGTTTATATTTAAGTGTTACAATATATTGTGAATCACTGTCATTATCGCGCCTTGCGCAGGTCTTCGCCTGCCGGGAACAGGTTCCTGCCGGCGACACATCCGACCGCGCTGTCTGCGGACGGCAGACCGGCGCAATACCGTAAGAAAGGACGCTTCCGATGATGCGGGAGCAACGGTTATCAAAATGATAAAAATCGAAAACCTCACAAAGCGATACGGAAACAAGTATGCGCTGAGCGGGATCAGCTTTGAGGTGAACAAGGGGGAGATCGTCGGGTTTCTCGGACCGAACGGCGCGGGAAAATCCACGACCATGAATATCCTGACCGGATTTCTTTCCTTCACCGACGGAAAGGTGGAGATAAACGGCCTTGACATCCTCGACTACCCCGACGAGGCAAAGAAGAACATCGGATACCTGCCGGAGCAGCCTCCGCTCTACCTTGACATGACGGTCAGCGAGTACCTGAACTTCATTTATGACCTCAAGGGCTGCAAGCTCAACCGCAAAAAGCACATCGCCGAGATCATCGAGGTCGTCAGGCTGACCGACGTCAGGGGACGGCTCATCGGCAATCTCTCAAAGGGCTACCGCCAGAGGGTCGGGATAGGACAGGCTCTTGTCGGGAACCCGCAGGTCATAATCCTCGACGAGCCGACGGTCGGTCTTGACCCGAGACAGGTCGTTGAGATACGCAACCTGATACGGACCCTCGGCCTTGACCACACCGTCATACTCAGCACCCACATACTCTCGGAGGTGCAGGCGGTCTGCGACCGGGTCATAATCATAAACAAGGGTAAGATCGTCGCCGACAGAAAGACGGAGGACATCGCCTCCGCAGTCAGCGGAAACCGCCGCATGAGCGTCAAGATCTGCGGTCCCGTAAAGGAAGTGACCTCCGCCCTGCGTTCTCTTCCCGGAGTGCTTTCCGCCGAATCGGTCGGAAACCTCGATGCCGACAGCACGTCTTATGTCGTCGAAAGCGAAAACGGCATCGACATAAGGAAGCCGCTCTTCTCGCTTCTTTCAAGAAACAACTGGCCGATGATAGGCTGCGAAACCGCCGGTGCCAACCTTGAGGAGGTCTTTATCTCCCTCACCGAGGCGACCCCGGAAACCGTCCGGCGCAAAAAGCGCGTGAACGTGAAGAACGCCGGCTGAACCGTGAAACGGTCTGTCGGGTAATACTTTTCAATATCCTCCGGAAGAAAAAACAGCCGAAAGGCAGATATTCCGGTCGGCGGTCTGCTCCGCAAACCAGCCAAAATTCCGCAGAAAGGCAGCTTTCGTTTCAGCGAAAGCCGTGATTGTAAAAATGTCAGCAATTTTCAAGCGCGACCTCAGATCGTATTTCACGACACCGGTCGGTTATGTCTACATGGCGATATTCCTCGCGGTCAACGGCGGGGCGTTCTCCATGTTCACCATCCAGGAGGGCAGCGACAGCAAGGTCGCGTCGTACTTCACGACGATGATCTTCGCGCTCATCGTCCTGATCCCTCTTCTCACCATGAAAACCTTCAGCGAAGAGAAAAAGCTGAAGACCGAACAGCTCCTCATGACCTCTCCCGTCAGCCTCGGCGGCATGGTGCTCGGAAAATTCCTTGCGGCTTACACCGTATTTGCCGGGACGTTCGTTATAGGGTGCCTGAACTTCACCGCGCTCTTCAAATACGGTCCCAAGAACTACGCCGGCACCGCAAGCGAGTACAACGGTGCCATCCTTCTCGGCTCAACGATCGCCGTACTGCTCATCGGCGCGGCATTCGTTGCGATCGGCGTGTTCATCTCGTCGATGACCGAGAACCAGGTCATCTCGGCTATCGGAACAATGGCTGTAATGGGTCTGTTCCTTGTCATCGGGCTTCTCAACTCCTACATTCCCTTCGCTCCCGTGCGCACCGCACTGAGCTGGCTCTCGATATACAGCCGGTTTGCCAATTTCACATATGGAGTGTTCGATTTCAACGCCGTGCTGTACTATTTCTCGATATGCTTCGTTTTTCTGTTCCTTACGGTGCGGGTCTATGAAAAGCGCCGCTGGGCATGACCGTCTGACTGTCTGAAAGGAATGGAACGATAATATGAACAACAATATTTATGCAGACAAGATAAAAAAGCACCGCAGGCTGAGGTTCGGCGCGCTTGCCGTCTCCCTCACGGTCGCGGTCGTGGCGCTTGTTATCGTGGTAAATGCCGTATTCTCGGCTCTGGCACAGAAGTTCATGCTCTATGCCGACATGACAAAGGAAAAGATCTACGGCATAACCGAGCAGTCGAAGGATCTTCTTGACGACTACCGCGGGACAAAGGAATTCAGCATTTCCATAGTCTTCTGCCAGTATGCCGATCAGCTTGATTCCTCTTACGAGTCAAAGCTGGTACACAACCTTGCAAAGCAGTATGCCGAGGAATTCGATTTTGTAAAGGTCGAATACGTCGACATAATCAACCATCCGGAGGCGGTCAACCGCTATCTTGCGACCTCCGTTTCCCAGCCCAAGACGACAAGCGTCTATATCGTCAAGCACGACCTGACAAAGCCCGACGAGGACAAGCTCCAGTCAAGGATATACACACTCAGGTCATTCTACACCTTTGATTCCGACACAAACAAGGTCTTTGCCTTCAACGGCGAATACAAGATGACAGCCGGGATCCTTCAGCTTGCCGGCGACAGCCCGGTTGCCTACTTCGTGACCGGTCACGGCGAAAAAACCGAGAAGTCCGTCATGTGGACGCTCTTTGAGGACGCAGGTTTTGACGTGAAAAACATCGACCTTTCAAAGGAAAACCTCTCCGATGCGGCAAAGGTCGTCGTCATAAACGACCCGAAATACGACTTCATGGGCGCGGGCGGGACAGTCAACGAAATAAAGAAGCTGAGCGACTACCTCGGCAATTTCGGCGGACTTATGGTATTTATGGACCCCGAGACCGGAAAGCTTGAGGAGCTTGAGACCCTTCTTTCCGAGTGGGGCATCGAATTCCAGCGCTCCACCATACGCGACTTTTCAAATGCCCTTGACGTAAACGGCAGAGAGCTTGTCGGGGAGTATACAACGGAGGGCACCGGCGCGTCTCTTACAAAGAATCTGCGCGAGCTTGAATCCTCCCCCAAGGCGATATTCAAAAACGCAATGCCGATAAACTCCACCTATTCACCGAACACCGACGGGACATACACCTCCACCTACGGCAGCAGCTCACGGATTTTCTCTCCTATCTTCACCACCTCGTCGAAAAAGACGGCGGAAGCCATTCCGACCGGAGATTCCGAGGGAAAAGGCGAAACGGGTATATACAACCTTATGACCGTCACCGTTGATTCCCGCTACATCAAGAACGAGCCGCACTATTCCTACGTTCTTGCCGCCGGAACCGCATCGTTTGCCGATGATGCCTACATCGGAGGCAGAAGCTACGCCAACCGCGACATCATCTTCAACGCAATGAAGAATTTCGGAAGAAAAACCGTTCCGCTCGACCTTGACTTCAAGGTGTTCGAGGACGAGGGGCTTGATATCACAAAGGCGCAGGCTAACCGCCTCACCGTTCTTATCACCGTTGTTCCGTCCGTCATAGTGTTCGGTGTCGGTATCTACGTCTGGACAAGGAGACGCTACTTATGACAAACGGGCAATCTGTGAAGAAAAAGCAGACGGTGAACAAAAAGCAGAAGCTGACGATAATCATCTGCGCATCGGTCTTTGCGGTGCTGCTTGTCGTTTATCTTGCGGTCATAAGACCCCTTCTGAAAACCGCAACAGCCGAAACCAAGCCTCCGGAGCTGCTTGAGGGCGAGGTCCTCGGTGCAAACAACCGCGTGCTGATGTTCCCCCACACCGAAAAGGCGGACATCCTGAGCATAGAGGTACACAACGAAAAGGGAACCTACAAATTCTACCGCGGCTTCAACGGCGACAACGACAATTTCTACATCGAGGGCATGGAGGGCGCTCCGTACAGCCTTGAGCTTCTCTCGTCGCTTGTCGTTTCGTCGGGGTATACACTTGCAATGCCCCTCGGCGACGGCTCTCCGAGGCTGAACGACCCGTCCGACGACCTGTCGGTATACGGGCTTGCCGAAAGCGACAATCCGGCGTGGTATCTGCTCACGACAATGAGCGGAAAGACCTACAAGGTCTATATCGGAAACCAGATCCCCACCGGCGGCGGATATTACTGTATGTTTGACGGCAGAAACGCGGTCTACGTGCTTGACAGCTCGCTATCCTCGACGCTTCTTGCCGACGTTAAGTCTATGATCACCCCCAGCCTCGGCTATCCGATCTCCACATCGGATATGTTCAAGGTCGATGATTTCCAGATAATCAAGGAAAACAAGCTGTTCCTCTGGGTCGATACCCTTACTGCCGAGGAAAGCGGAAAGGAGCTTCCCTCCTACGAAGCCAAGTTCCCTGCGGGAATGGAGCTGAACACTTCGGTTTATACCTCGCTTCTTGAGGTATTCTCATCCTTCGCCGGAACCGAAACGGTTGCCTGCGGCAGCGAGGTAGCAAAGCTTGACAGCGCAATGCTTAAGGAAAAATACGGGATCGACATAGAGGCTCCGTACTACCTCGTCCACTACAAGGTCGGCGATATAGAGACGTATATCGAGTTCAGTGCGCCCGACGAGGACGGCAATATGTATGCCTACTCCACCGTCTACAACCTTGTTGCAAAGATAAACATCGCGTCCGCGGCGTTTATCAACTGGGATATCCTTCAGTACGTAAGCCCTGCGGTATTCGGCGACAACATCAACGACGTGTCGAAGATCGAGGTCAAGGGCAGCATCAACAACGGCGCCAATGAAAAACTCGATGTTGACACCTTCTTCACCCTTGCCGGCGAAAAGAATGAAAAGGGTCAGAAGGAAGATATCATAATCAAGAAAAAGGGCAGCGACAAAAAGTTCGACGAGGACGAGGTAAAGAACTTCAGACAGTTCTACAAGACTATCCTCGGCATTAAGCTTCAGGGCAGAACAGACTCCGATGAAACGGACAAGATGACTCTTCTCTGCGAGATGACCGTCACGCGGGACAACGGCGAGGTGCTTGAATTCAAATTCTGGTCGTATTCGACAAGAAGATGCTTCTATACCGTCAACGGAGAGGGCGAGTACTACACCCTCCGCGACAGTGTCGAAAAGCTCATACGCGATGCCGACAAGATAATGTCCGGCCTCCCGGTCGATTCAGACAACAAGAACTGAATCTTATTGACACAGGGCGAAAAGTTTATTCGCCCTGTGTTTTTTCGCATAAGCCTTCCCCTCAAAGGGGAAGGCTCACTGTCGGGTTTTGTTTTGCCAACAGAGATTTTGTGACTGCGTCAGAGCCTATCCGTTTTTCT
>FR891117.1 GCA_000433515.1 Candidatus Colimorpha enterica
GATGAAGGGTGATAAGGTTGTCAAGGTTATGGAAATAAGCACCGAGTTTTTCTTGCTCATCTACATCTTGTGGTACTGCAATTTCAGCGTTTGAAATCACATCAGAGTTTATTGATTCAAACGTTGAACCGGCAGCAAGTTTTTTCCAATAACCGTCCTCGTCCATTTTCACAAGTGTTTGATAGATAAATTCATTCCCCTTAATTCCTGCCACGCCACGTCCTAAGACCACATTATAGTTGGTTTTGCCCATTGCTCCGGCAGGAGCACGAACGCTCATTATCAAATCTCCTGCTTCTGCTGTTTTGGTTTTCTGTGTTGTCCAAACACGAGGAAAAACCCAGCCGTTTTTCAAGTCGGCATTTCCCTGAACAAGAATATAATCCGACGGTACATCACTATATGTAGCACCATCAGGAGACTGCCCCATAGTTATCTGACACACATCACCCAACTTACGCTGTTCCCAAGCGTCCGTAAATCCTGAAAAACGGACTTCCGGATAGGCACTTCCGTCTTTCGGGAACATCTTTTCGAGCATGGAAGCCTTAATATTCACTAATTTTGAATACTCACGCTGATGAAGGGTGATAAGGTTGTCGAGATTGCGGAAACAATCTGCAATTAGTTGCTGCTCAGCATTACTTTTCGGATAGCACACCATAGTTT
>FR891118.1:0-592 GCA_000433515.1 Candidatus Colimorpha enterica
GGGGCTGAGGATCGACTCGACAAGCTCCGTCTCCACAGCCGTTTCGTGGGAAGCCGTGCCGGGAGCTGATTCCTACCGCATAAGTGTCAGCGAAGATCCCGCATTTGCCTCCGATATCACGGCGGTCTCGGAAGAGAATACGCATATCATCACCGACCTTACCGCAGGAAAGACATATTATGTAAGGGTTGCTGCGCTTTCCGACGACGGGATATATCTCCCGTCAGCATACTGCGCGGCGGTGTCGTTTGTGACGCTGAGCAACGACTGCACGCTTCACGGCTTTGTCTCAATGTCCGGTGCGGCGATAAATAATGAAGAAAAGACCGCGTCATGGGTCGCGCCTTATGCCGCAGAGACGGTCGATCTGACGGCGTCGGTACATCCCGGAGCAACGGTCGTCTACTCGTCGTCAGCCGACCTTTCGGTAGAGCTGAACGGCACTTCGGCTTATCCCTTCACCTCCGCGTCGGCGACCGTTTATATCGGCATCACGGCTGAGAACGGAGATACGGCTGTCTATACCGTGACAATTAATCGTGCTGCGGAAAAAGCGTCTCTTCCGACGGTGGATTTCATCGCGGAGGATGCC
>FR891118.1:618-1803 GCA_000433515.1 Candidatus Colimorpha enterica
TATCGGAGACGGCGCGCCGGAGTTTGCGCTGACGGCAGTTTCCCCTGACGGCGGAGTCATTTCGGTAACGTGGTTCATGACGGTGAACGGCGGCTCCCCCGTGAAGATCGGAGAGGGCTTCAGTGTCACTCCGGAGCTCCCGGTCGCCGGAGACTATGCCATCTATGCCGTTGTCACCAACACCAACGACAAGTGCGCGGAAACGGTTGCGGCCTTCACCACCGACCGCGTGAGCGTCACGGTGAAAAAGCTGGTCTCTCCGATAACCGTGACCTGCTCCGGCTATACCTACAACGGAAATACGCCCTCCCCCGCCGTATCCGGTTATACGGGAGACGGAAGGATCACCTTCCGGTATTTCAGCGACAGCGCGTGCACGAAGGAGATCCCGGCTCCGACCGATGCCGGAACATATTACGTCCGTGCGGAGGCGGCGGAGACGGTTATGTACGCCCCGGTCGTCAGCGCTCCCGTGTCCTTCACCGTGGCAAGGGCGGAGAATAAGGCGATGCCGGAATATACCGTAAAGCAGCCGACCGTCCGCGATACGAACGGATATGTCACGATAACCTCGGCAGGCACCGAATACCGCGTGAACGGTCAGGACAAATGGACCGCCGCAGGCTCTTCTCCCATGGCGTTCAGAGGAGGGGACGAGGTTGAGATACGCATTGCCGGAACTGTAAATTACCTCCCCGGAGCCGCCGTGACCGTCGTCATAAAGGCTTATGAGGGCGCGACCGACATAGTTCCCGGATCCACCGGTCTTTCGGTTGACGGAGAGTATCTGACAGTTGACGGCTCGAAGAACACCGCATCGGATATCCTTGACGGACTTGAAAACAGCGGCGGCGTCGTTATCCGCTCGGAGCAGGGAATAGTCATGAACGGCACCGACGACTACGTGGGAACCGGCGCGACAATTGCTGTTGAGGATGAGGACGGAAACGTTTATGTCTCCCTTACCGTGATAGTCCTCGGCGACATGGACGGCGACGGCATCGTCACCCGCGCTGATGCGGAGGCGATAATGCTGATATCAAACGGTATGGCACCGGCTGACGGGAAATTTGACCTTGTTGCCGGCGACCTTGACCGCGACGGAAAGCTGACCTCAAAGGACGCGTACCTTGCGCTTATGAGAAGCTGAAGGGCTTATTCATCCGGAATAATAAACAACAAAAT
>FR891119.1 GCA_000433515.1 Candidatus Colimorpha enterica
TACACCTCATCCGTCGGCTACGCCGACAGCTGTCTCGCTGCGGCTCGGTCAGGCGCGGTTCTCGGTCTCCACCGGAGACCGATTCATTGCCGCGCCCCTGCTTCGCAGCCCTCGAGGGGAAGGCTAAGTCAGCGCGACGCAGTCACAAAATCTCTGTCACCAAATCAAAATCCCCTGAAAAACCCAAGCAAAAAAAGTTTTCCACACCCCGCGAACCCTTACAGCACCGTGCTTTACCGTTCTGTCAACAAAATTGCCCCGACTTTTCCACAGATTTCTCCACATAACAGACGGGCTGTTGATAACTTTTGTTGTGTCCACAGATTTTCAACATCAAACGACAGAATGCAAATCCGGAAATATCCCCGAAAACCCCTTTTCTGACCGTGAAAATCCCTGTTTTTCAGGTTTTCCACAGTATCAACACCCCTTACTGCTCCTGCTACGATAAATATATCTTTTATACTTCTCTTCCCCGTCCCCTGCGGGGAGAGCGAAAGGACAAAAAATGAAATTCACAGCCGAAAAAAACGCAATACTTGAGGTAACGCTCCCGACCTCCGGTTTTGCATCAGGAAAAAGCACTATCGCAACAACAGAGGGTATCCTCTTCCGTACGACCGGGGACGGGTCCTGCGATATCGTTGCATATGATCTTGAAAAAGGAATAAAGACCTCTCTTGAATGCACGGTTGAAGAGGAGGGCTGCGCCGTTATCAATGCCACGCGTTTTATCCAGATAGTAAGGACAATGCCCGACGGGCAGATAACGGTTGCCGTTGATGAGAGAAACAACCGCACGATGATCTCGTCGGGAAATGCAAAGTTTGAGCTTCAGGCGCTTTCCGGAAAGGACTTCCCCGACCTGCCGGAGCTACGCGGCGACAGAGGGTTCACGATAAAGCACTGCGATCTGAAAAATCTTATTGCGAAAACACAGTTTGCGATAGCCGTGAATAATCCGAGGCCGGAGCTTAACGGACTTGACCTTGACGTGAAGGGCAACAGGATCACCGCGGTATCCTGCGACGGAAACCGGCTTGCCGTTTACGGAATGGACTGCGAGATAGAGAACGTCGGTGTTACAGCCGAGCTGAATTTCAACATAATTCTTCCCGGAAAGACGGTCACCGAGCTTATGCGCTTTGTGAACGATTCCGAGGAGCTTATGAAGATAAACGTTGCACGGAAGCACATTATGTTCTTCATCGGGAAATTCATAGTTTTTACCCGTCTGATAGATGCGGTTTACGTCGATTACGACCGGTTTATCCCGAAAGCGCCGAAAATTTTTGCGACGGTCGGGACAAAGGAGCTTGAGGGTGCGCTGGGTCGCGCGCTTCTCGTCACGGAGGAGCGTCAGCAGGGGCAGGTCAAGAGCCCGGTCATCTGCGACATCACCGACGGCTGTATGACTGTTTCGTCGTCGTCGGTCACCGGAAGGGTCAACGACGAGATCACGGTGGAGCATGAGGGCGAGAATATCGAGATCGGTTTCAACTGCCGCCTGCTTCACGATGCCGTCAGCGTCTGCGACAGCGAGTCGGTGAAGATATCGCTCACTTCCCCGCTTATGGGCATGACCATTGAGCCGGCGGAAAAGGAGGAGGGAAAGAAATTCCTGATGCTTGTTTTGCCGGTGAGGTTGAATAAGTAAGTTCCCCTGCGCGGGGGAAGCGGCGCGGATCTTTATTGGGTTTTGATTTGGTGAAAGAGATTTTGTGACTGCGTCACCCGAGGTTTACGCCATTCTTTGCTCGTGCAAAGAACGGCTTTGCCAAGAAAGCACGCTCAGGGGGTTCCGCCGCGAAGTGAGATTCATTATGTCGCCGCCGGGGAAGCGGCGACACAATGAACTCAATGCGGCTCCGCCCCCCGAGACCCCCCGGGGAACGGGCAAGCCGGGAGAGCCAAGTGACAGAGATGGGGTACACAGCGGAGAAAGTTTCCGTGTTCGGGGCAAAAGCCGTTCGTTCAGCCTTCCCCTTGAGGGCTGCGAAGCAGGGGCGCGGCAATGAATCGGTCTCCGGGGGAGACCGAGAACAGCGCCTGACCGAGCCGCAGCGAGACAGGTGGCGGCGAAATCCGCCGGATGAGGTGTAGGTTCCGCTTGCGGAACCGTTTACCGGCGAAAAAGTTACTTTATGCTTCGTAACGCGCTGACGCGCTACACCTCATCACCGCCTGCGGGCGGAGCTTCCCCTCGAGGGGAAGCCAAGGAGGATATTCGCGGCAGGACGTTTAACAGTCTGCGCTCTGACCTGTCCGCGTTGTGCGGCCTGTACTGAATCATTCTCGTTGATACCCCATGCGGTGGTGGTGTCTCTCCCCACAGCGGGGGTCAAGGGGGCATCCCCCTTGCAGCTCTTTCTTTTCGAGTTTTTCTTTCTCCGGAGAAAGAAAAACGGATAGGCGACGACGCAGTCGGGTAATCTCTGTTGCCAAAACAAAACAAATCCACTCTCAGCGAGGTGTATCATACTTGTTTTGCCGGAAGATAATTTACCGGAATTTCAGAAATATCGAATACGCCGAGCTTGAGCCCTCGGAGACGGTTACCGTTCTGAACGGCAGAAACGGTCAGGGAAAGACGAATCTGCTTGAGGGGGTATATTTATTCGCCGGGGTCAGAAGCTTCCGTTCCGCACGCGAAAACGAGTTTGTGAGGTTCGGTGCGGAGCTTGCCGAGCTGTCTATGACATTCTTCAACGGCAGGCGGGAGATGAAAATGGATCTCCGGTGGACGGCGGGAAACGGTAAACGGTACTGCCGGATAAACGGTGTGCCGATAACAAAGCTGTCGGAGACGGTCGGAAATTTCCGGGCTGTTCTGTTCTGTCCGGGGCATCTTTCGCTTGTGAAGGACGGTCCGGCTATGAGGCGGCGGTTTCTTGACGCTGCCATTTCACAGATAGATCCGGCTTATCTGCGGTCGCTTCAGAAGTACAATTCGGTGCTTCTTCAGAGAAACGCGCTTATAAAAATGAGCCGCGACCGGCGGGACGACAGCATTTTTCTCGATACCGCCGAAATGTGGTCGGAGCAGCTTGCGCGCGAGGCTGAAACGATAGCCTCAAAGCGTTACCGGTATACCGAAAGGGTCAGTACGCTTGTCGGTCCGGTTATTTCCGACATGACCGGCGGGCATGAGAGTGCGTCGCTTGAGTACTCAAGCGCGAAAACCTATGAGGAATATCTCCGTTTGCTGACCGAAAATGCCGCCCGCGAGCTCCGCGCCGGTGTCACGCTTTACGGTGTCCACAAGGATGACATAAAGATCGAGCTCTGCGGCAACGATGCCCGTGCCTATGCTTCTCAGGGGCAGCAGAGGAGCATTGCGCTTGCAATGAAGATTGCAGAGGGCGAGATCTCAAAGGAGTACGGCGGAGAGTACCCGGTTTTCCTCTTCGACGACATTCTCTCCGAGCTTGACGCTTCACGGCGCGCTTATCTCCTTGACGGCATTACCGGCAAGCAGGTGTTTATTACCTCCTGCGATGAAGTTAATACCGAAAGCCGGGTTTTCAGGGTGGAAAATGGGAAGTTAGAGTTGAGTGTGTGAGGAAAAACGTCTTCTTTCTTGTGCAGTTAATCCCGCAAGGGATTTACTGCTGAAGAACAGAAGCAAAGAAGCGTACTGGAAAGAATTATTTGATTATATATTTTTTATTCTTCTTTCCCCTCTTTCTTCTCAAGAAAGAGGTGGGGTTTGGGGCAACGCCCCAAAAAAAGAAAGGGCAAAAATGTTTTTACACGTCGGGAACAACAGGAACATAATGCTGAAGGAGATAGTCGGGGTGTTTGATCTTGACACGTCAACGGTCTCTGCCGACACGAAAAGGTTTCTCAAGGAGTCGGAGAAAAACGGGACGACGGAGAATGCGGTATTGGAGCTGCCGAAATCGTTTGTTCTGACGGACGACGGAAAGGTGATATTTTCGCAGATATCGACGGCGTCTTTGATGGGGAGAGTTTAGGTGGGGTTTTTGAGAATTTTGATTTGGTGACAGAGATTTTGTGACTGCGTC
>FR891120.1:0-3601 GCA_000433515.1 Candidatus Colimorpha enterica
ATTTGAGGCGGGAACGCTTCCGACACCGGCTGCGGCGTCGCTTTCGGCGGGGATACGCTGGGTGACCTCGCGCGGCATCCGTGCTGTCGGGGAATATGAGGAATATCTCGGCGAGCGGCTGAAAAACGGGCTTCTCAATATCAGCGGGGTGACGGTTTACGGTGCCGGATACCGGGGAGGCACGGTGCTTTTCAATATCGGCGGCATTTCATCGGAACGCGTCGGCGAAATGCTTGATGCGGAGGGGATATGCGTGCGGTGCGGGTATCATTGCTGTCCGCTGGGTCACAGGCTTCTCGGAACCGGTAAGGGCGGAGCGGTAAGGGCATCTTTTTCCGCGCTTAACACCGTGCGTGATGCGGATTCTCTTCTGCGTGCGGTGAAGAATATTGCGGCTGAAAAGCATATTATTATTCACCCATAGGATGCACTGCAAGTTATTGACTATTTGTTAGGGAATAATATGAAAATAATTGCCCCAAACACACAATATTTTTAGCACATTCCGAAAAAATATGTTGATTATTTTTTCGGAATGTGCTATAATAGCCCTTGAGATTTCATTTTCCGACAGATTCCGTCGGAAAGGGAACGTATTTTTATTCAGAAAGGGCAAGACATGAAAAAAAAGATCATCTCGGTTCTTACTGTACTTGCAATCATTATCGGCACGGTGCCGCTCGGCATCATGCCCGTCTTTGCTGCCTCATCCGGCACGGCTGTCGCATCGACGCCTGCCGTAAGAAGCAGCGTGACAAAAAGCGGGACCTTTACCCTGACATCCGCCGCGCGGCTGTTCATCGTATCGGATGCAGACCCGACAGGAAGCGACCTCGGCACTTATGTGCAGACCGCCTCCTCGGTACTCGCCGCAAAGAATATCCCGACATCCTCTCCGCTCACGATCGTGTACGGAAGAGAGAGCGCGGCGCAGGCAGGGGATATCGTCATAAGGACGGATTCCTCCGCAACCGGACACAGGGGCGGATATGTCCTTGACATTTCCGCAGGCGGGATAAGCATCACCGCAGACGATGCGGAGGGCGTGCTTTATGCTCTCACGACGCTTGCGCAGACCTGCACCTCCGGCACCGTGCTGAAATGCACAACGGTCACCGACTGGCCGGATGTTGCGGAGCGCTCGGTCTACCTTGACTGCGGACGTATTTATTTCGCTCCCGCGACGCTCAAGGCACTTATCCGCACCATGGCATGGAACAGGATGAACGTGCTTTATCTTGATTTCTCAAACAACAATGCCACAAGGTTCCTCCTCGACGATATGGACGTCACAGTCGGCGGGATGACATATGACATCACGACCGCCGCTCCCTCCGACGGGTATCTCACCCAGTCGGATATGGACGATATAATAGATGAAGCAAACCGTTACGGCGTGCAGATCATCCCGACCTTCAACAGCCCCGGGCACATCGGCGGAATAAGGTCGGTAAACACTTCGTTCTTCAGGAGCGCAAGCGCCTCCGACTATGACTCCGCAACCGGAAAGGTCGCGCTCAACATCCTTGATCAGACGGCGTATGCCTTCGGACAGGCTGTCGTTAAGCTGTATGTCGATTACTTTGCCTCAAAGGGCTGCCGCAGTTTCAATATCGCCGCGGACGAGGTCACGGACGCGATCTCCGGGCTGAATTCTTCAAACAGTACCTTTGTAAGCTATGTGAACGACCTCAACACCTACATAAAGTCAAAGGGTATGACCACCCGTATGTTCAACGACGGGTACAAGAGCATATCCTCCGGCATTTCCCGCGATATCGTCATTCTTTACTGGACGACCGAATCGGTCAACGCACAGACTCTTATCGATGCGGGTCATCCGGTGGTAAATCTCAACTGCCACGCAGGGCTGTACTATGCGTACTGCAGCGGAATAAACAGTGCCTATGTCTGGAATCAGGACGTTGACAAGATATATGCCGGCTGGAACCCCGGTGTTACCTCCTGCAAGGTTTATCACTGGAGCTCATCCTCTTACGCATACACCCCTCAGGAATGGGTGAACGACTATAAGAATGAAGAAAAGCTCCTCGGGGCGGCATTTGCCATCTGGACTGACTTTGCCTTCAACCGCGGTAAGAACGGCACGACCATCTTCGCGGAAAACTACAAGAACATGATGCAGAAGATATACACGGTTGCCGAGCGCAGCTGGAGCACCTCCTGCACCGACAGCTATTCGACCTGGAGTGGAAAGCTGAAAGCCGCACCCGGCGGTCTTACAATGTCAGGTTCTGTTGACGGAACTGCGCTTCCTGCGGCAAAGAAGATAACGCAGGCGGTCGGATACGGATACGAGATCGGCGCATTTGCGGTCACGGCGACAAGACGCACCATGACCGGAATAACCCTTTCGTGGACCGCGCCTTCTGCGGAAAAGGCAGTCACCTACACCGTTAAGAAAACCGTTTCGGGAAAAACGACCGTTCTTGCCGAAAATACAACGTCCCTTTCTCTTGACGACAACGACGCGCGCAGCGACGCTGTCTATACCGTCATTGCGTCCATGACCGAAAACGGAGTTGACCTTGCACAGCCGGTCAGCGTTTCCGTCACATCGGCAGGCGGCGGGCTTCCCGTGTTCGTTCAGGGAAGCGTTGCCGCTGTCAGCGTCGGCGGGGATATCAGCTATGTCCTCGATACCGACGGGATCGAAGAGGGAACCTACGTTATGGTCATCTACAACACCAATAACGAAAGCTCCTCCAACTATTACGCGGTTTCTTCCAGCATGAAGAATTCCGCACCCTACGGTCTTGTCACGACAAAGGTCACGCAGTATGTCGATACCTCCGCAAAGACGGTCGATATCTCATCGCTTGCTTCCGACAGCTATCTCTGGAACATCACCATTTCCGGCGGGAAGTATTATATCACCGCCGCGAACGGAAATGGAACCCTCAGCATAAACGGTCAGAACAACGTCAGCCTCTCCGGTTCCAATACCGCGCTGACGCTTAAGACAGGCTCCCGCACCGGAGCGTATTATGTCAATTATTCCGGTACAAACGGCTATCGTCTTGATATGTACTCCGACAGAAGCGGCTACACCCCGTCGAACGGCCAGTGTCTGCTCTCCGCATGGGACACATCGGGAAGCCAGAACCACAACAACGTTTACTTCTACCGTCAGACCGGCTCTGCGTCCGACCTGTATAAGGCTGACAATTCGTCACTGCTTGAGCTTATCGCTTTTGCGGAGGGCATTGACAGCTCGCTTTACTCAAACTGGGAAGCTCTTTCGGTAGATTCTCTCATAGCGGCGGCAAGGGCTGCCTCTTCGGTTTCGGAATATTCCGTGATCGCTGACGCAGAGGCTGAACAGAAGGCAATAAACGATGCCGGACAGGCTCTTTACGATGCGCTTATGAAGCTCGGAACCGAGATGATATATTACGGAACCGTTACCGTTAAGTATGTTGACGACGCAGGACTTGTCCTGAGATTGGAAACTGTCATGAGAGGTGAAGAGGGAACAGATTATACAATCGTTCCGGAAACCATTTCCGGCTACCTTACCCCGTCCTCTGTCAGCGGAGTTTACGGAAGGAATACGAACGAGGAGATTACCCTCGTTTAC